>JACQZM010000398.1 GCA_016213885.1 Candidatus Rifleibacteriota bacterium
CGCGGTGGCCCCCGTTGGCAGCTCTGTCGGATCCGGGTGCTGCTGACCGACGGGGGCGTCCCACGGCCCAGATCCGGCGCCTCGCCGGATCCGAGTCGCGCCCCCGAGCGCGACTCCAACCGGATCCCCTCCACTTCCATTGTGACCATGGATCCAGGCCGCCGCTTCGTCACAAGCCAGGCTCCGCGAAACAGGTGGGGGATCCTGGCGGTTTGGTTCCCTTGACACACAGGCGGCTTGCTCCGTACATTCAAGGCGACCAGCCGCTTCGACGCCTCCGGCTGACTTCCGCCGAAGCCGGCGGGTCTGACCGGTTCGTCGGCCCGACCGGCACCGCCGAGACCAGGGGATTCCACATGACGCTGTCCGCCGCTCCACGCCGGCATCGACGTTCCACGGGCCGCCAGAAGGGCGGCAGGCCGGCGGACCCAGCCTCCCGGGCGCGCCGTGCCGACGGTGCGGATTGGCACGCCCAGCTGTTCCGCGCCCTCTCCGATCCCAACCGGCTCCGGATCATCTACCGGTTGCTGGACGGCCCGATGAGCGTGGGTGAGCTCACCAGCGCCCTCGAGCTCGAGCAGAGCCTGGTCTCCCACCACCTGGCCACCCTGAGGAAGATGAGCCTCGTCATGGCGGAGCGGTCCGGCCGGTTCGTGGAGTATGCCCTGCCCCGGGAAGTCGCCGTGACGCTCGACGGCAAGACCCTCGATCTGGGGTGCTGCGTCGTCACGTTCAGGCGCTCGTCCACGCCCCCTCGCCAGAAGGCCGGTCGGTGAAGGCCGCGCCTGTCACGGCCGCCTGAATCCCCCCGGCCGCGGGTCGCCGGCGCTGCTATCCGACCAGCAGCTTGCCGTCTTCCATGATCTTGGTCTCGTCGAGCCAGACCGTGGGCCTGGTCACGAGGCCGTCGAGGTGGCTGGCGACGCGCACCGAGCCTCCCATGGACTGGTTGTCGCCGAACGCGATGTGGATCGTCCCCATGACCTTCTCGTCCTCGAGGATGACCCCGGTCAGGATCGCCCGGTCGTTGGTGCCGATCCCGAACTCGGCCACGGTGCGGCCGGCCTGGCCGTGGGGCTCCAGGAGCTGATTGAGCTTGGTCGCCTCGACGCCGCCGGTGATCCGGGTGGCCAGGCCGCCTTCGATCTCGATCCTGATCGGCTCGCGGACCAGACCGACCCCGGCCATCGAGCCGTCCACCACGACCACGCCGCGGGACTCGCCCTCCACCGGCGCGAGGTACGCCTCACCGGTGGGCAGGTTGCCGAACTGCCCCTTGTCCCGGATCAGGCCGGTGCTGGCCAGCACTTTGCGCCCGGCGATCGGCATCACCACGTCCGTGCCGGCAGGAGCCGTGACCCGGACGGTCCTGGCCCTCTCGAGGAGCACGCACAGGCCGCGGGTCCGCTCGGCGATCTTCTGGTAGTCGGCGTTCATGCATCGGATCATGACCTCCTCGGTCACCCCAGGGAGCGTCGATACCCTGGCGCCCGCGGCGGTCGCCTCGCGGCGGGCGTTGCAGTGGGTCAACGACATCAGGGTGGGGCACATGACCACGTCCACCTGGCGCATCAGCTCGGCGATCGGTCTGGGAGGATCCTCGCCGTTGGTCTTCCGGGGCAGCATCTCCACCAGGAACACCTCGTTGCCCAGCCTCTCGGCGGCCTCCCGCAGGGCATAGCCGATGGTGCGCAGCGGCGCGTCGGTGACGATGAGGACGGTCTCGGTCGGCCTGGTGCCCATGCAGTCGCGCACGGCGATCGTGGCCGCGGAGAGGAGATCTCGGCTCAGTTCCATGGTGGTGGTTCCTTTCATCCGCTGGAGGCCGTCGCCCCCGACGAGCAGGCCGCGCTCAGGCGCGAGGCGAACTCCCTGGTGCAGGAGGCCGAGGCCATGGCCCGGCAGCTCCAGGCCGGCCGGGGAGCCGGCGGCGCCGTCACGACGTCGCTGGCGTTCGACGTGGAGAGGGTCGTCCACGCCGCCAGACGTCTGAAGGAGGATGCCAGGAGCGGTCTCGGCGACGACCGGCTCAGGGAGGATCTCGACAGGGTCTCCCAGAACCTGAACGTGGTGGATCGGTCGGCCGGGCGCCTTCCCGGCGGGTCGAAACAGCGATTGTTGAACCTCAAGTGGAGGGTCCGGGAGATCACCAGCATCCTGGGGTCGGAGGACGAAGGCGGCTCCTTCAGGGTCGGGCCGGTCACCGGGGACCAGGCGCATCAGCTGCTAGCACGACTGGACCAGCTGATCGACCGGGCCGTGACCATGCGTGCGCTGCTCGACCGCTCCAGCCCCGACGTGATGTACCGCAACCTCCTCATGCTCCAGATGCAGTCGCTGTCCGAACCGGTGGTCACCCTGCGGGTGGCGATGAGGAGCCGGCCGCCCTGGTGGACCCCCGAGGCGTACAAGGCGGTGACGACGATCCAGCGTCTGGTGGACCTGACCCGCAACGAGACCAAGAAGCTGCCCCCGCCACTGCTCTCGGCCCTGGAGGACGTCTGGCGCGCCTGGGATGCGGCGCTCGAGCCGGTGGACGAGATCGAGGGCGGCGCCCGGCAGTCCGGCACGGACGCGAAGATCATCTACCAGCCCCGCCCCGGCACCCGCTGACCGGGACGCCGGGCGATCGACCGCCCGGCTCGTCACGGCTCGACGTTCAGCTCGTTCGACTCGAGGTACACGGTCTCGCCCACCCTGAACCGGAGCTTCACCGTCTTGATGCCGCCCCCGGGCACGAGCCGGTGGCAGGTGATCCGCTCTTGCGGTGCCAGGGTGGTCAGCGTCTCGAACGCGCAGGTGGCATGAGCCGCGGGCCTCAGCGGCTTCCACGGCGAGCGGTTCACGGAGCTGTGCCAGAAGCAGGTCTCGCAACCCTGGAAGAAGAGCCTGAGCGGCCTGTCCGACTCGTTCTTGATCGAGGCGTCGAGGAACGCCCCGGTGGCGGCGACCTCCTCGGGGGTCGGGGCGCGCCTCGCGATGGTCAGGGTGACCCGGCTCTTCACCAGCGGCCGGGACGCCTCCTCCTCGGCGAGCTCCTTGATCAGCAGGGCCACCCTGGCCTCCGTCGTGTCCGAGTGGTCCAGAATGCTGTCTCGCCCGGCCACGAGGAAGTAGCGGCCTTTTCCGGCCACGCCGCTGAAGAAGAGGATGTACCTGCTGGCGCCGGTGATCGATTCGGCCATCTGAGTCTCCAGGGTGTAGAGGACCGGCAGCGTCTTCGCGTCGGTGGAGCCCTTCAGGGTCGACACGATCCGGCAGGTGCAGGTCACGTCGTACATCTTGTAGATCGCGTGGCTCCGCTCGGTCTTGCCGTCCACGGTCAGGTCGCCCACGACGATCAGGTCCGCCGATCTCACGAGCTGGGCCAGGTTCTGGGCCCAGGCGGAACCCGCGAGCGCGGTCGCCATCGACAGCGCCAGCAAGAGGGGCATGGGCCTGATCAAGAGCTGTCCTCCCCACGATCCGGCGTCTCGCCGGATCCGAGTCGCAAGACCCGGCGCCTCGCCGGGTCCGAGTCGCGCCCCCGAGCGCGACCTCGATCCGGATCCCCTCCTCTTCCTTCTCTCCGCCCGAGCGCGAATCCAACCGGATTCCCTCCACCTCCTGCGTGACCTTGGATCCAAGCCGACGCTCGATCCCGTGCCAGGCAGCGTGGAGCAGGCGGGGGATTCCGGTCCAGATCGGCACCGGGCCGTTCGTCCGATCCGATTCTACCACCAGTCGTCGCCGACACCCAGGGCGCGTGCTCGGTCACCTCGGCGCCTCGGCGCCTTGTGCCTCGCCACCCCGGGCCTTTTGAGCTAGACTCCTGGCCGTCACGGGAGCTCCCGATGCTGCAAGCTCGATGGGAGGCCGGGAGGGTCTTCCTCTCCTGGCGGCTACGCCGCGCTCTGCACTGGATCGGCAGGCTGGCGGCCTCGCCGGGCGCCCGACCCTGCCCTCCGGCCCACCTGCTGGCGTTCTGCCCCGGCGGGCTCGGCGACGCCCTGATGTTCCTGCCCGCGCTCCGCACGATTCGCGCGGCCCTGAGCCAGACGCGGGTCACCCTCGTGGCGGCGCCCGCGGTGCTGCAGCTGATGGGCGAGCTCGTCCACCACGTGGATCCATGGCGGCGGGGCCTGGGCCTCGGTCAGCTGTGGCGCCTCGGCCGGAGGACGAGAGGCGATGGCGGCGTCGATGTCTTCCTGGGCTCCGTCCAGGCCGTGCACGGCGTCGATGCGCTGGTGCTGGCGCTGGCCTGCGGCGCCTCGACCCGGGTGTCGGTGCTCTATCCCGGCGAGCCGTATCAGCCGCCCGGAGGCCTCTGGACCTCGGCACTCGAGATCCGGGAGGACACCCACGACGTGATCCAGAACCTCTCGCTCCTGTCGGCGCTCGGCGTGTCCGAGGCGGCCTGGGTCCAGGGGGGGGAGCTCGCCGTCGGCGCCGAGGAGGCTCGCCAGGCCCGGGACCGTCTGGCCGCGCAGGGGATCGACGAGCGCCTGCCTCTCCTCGGCCTGCACCCGGGCGGCGATCCGATGCTGGCGCACAAGCGCTGGCCTGCCGGGTCGTTCATCGAGGTCGCCAGGGCGATCCGGGCCGCCAGAGGCGCAGGGATCCTGGTGTTCGAGGGCCCGGATGAGCCCGGACTGGGAGCGACGATCGCCGCGGGCATCGGCCCGGGGGCGCTCTTGATACGGGAGACCGCCATCCGGGGAGTGGCCTCGCTCATCGCCCTGTGCCGGGTCTTCCTGTCGTCGGACTCCGGGCTCGGGCATCTGGCATCGGCGCTGGGAACCCCCGCGGTGACCGTGATGGGGCCCGCGAATCCCCGGCGCGTCGCCCCCTGGAGGCACCGCCACCTGGTGGTCCACGCGGGCCTGCCGTGCAGCCCCTGCGTGGGCGGCCTCTCGTGTCCCGGCCGCGTGAAGCGTTGCGTGGAGGCGATCGAAGCGGACAGGGTGCGCGCCGTGATCGAGGCGGCGTGGGGCGACGCTGCCCCGTGAGCCGGACCAGCCGCTGCCCCCGCGGCGCCGGGTCGCTTCGTCAGCTCTGGCTGCTCACTGCCCCGGCTGGCTGGACCGCTGGATGAACAGCAGCCTGCGGACGTTCTGCAGGTTGTTGCGGGCCACGGTGTTCGAGGAGTCGGCCTGGACGGCGCTCTCGAACGCCTTGTACGACTCGTCGAGCTTGCCCTGCTGCTGCAGCAGGCACCCGAGGTTGTTGTGGATGCTGGCGTTCTTCGGCACGAGCTGCGCGGCGAGTCTGAAGCACGCCACGGCGTCGTCCAGGTTCTCCGGCCTGGGCGGCGGCTGGCGCTGGACCTGCTCCGCCATCGCCACGAGCGCGACGACGTCCCTGGCCTCGTACTGCTTCACGATCTGTAGCTGGGCCTCCCCTTCGGCGTCACGCTTCGACCGTTTCAGCACGCTGCCCAGCGCACCCCTGAGCTTCAAGTTCAGCGGGTCTTCGGCCAGCAGCGCGCGGTAGAGCCGCTCCGCGTCCGGCAGCTTGCTCTGACGATCGCAGACGCTGGCCAGCGCCTCCTTCGCCCTGGGATTCTGCGGATCCAGCTGGAGCCAGAACCGGTAGCACTCCTCGGCCGCGGCCAGCTTGCCGAGCGAATCGAAGACGCCGGCGAGCTCGCGGTACGCCGGTGCGTATCTGTTGTCCATGGCGAGACACTGCTTGAGCGACTGCTCCGCCTCCGCGTACCGGCCCCGGTGCTTGTGGATCATTCCCTGGACGTGGAACATCGGCGGGAACGGGTGCGTCCCCTGCTTCGCCCTGGCCAGCAGCCCGGGTCTCCAGCATCATGCCGAGGGTGTAGTGGACCCCCTGGAGCTTCGGATCGTTCTGGATCGCCCGGTTGAACAGCGCCATCGCCTCGTCGAGCTTCCCCTGACCAGCCAGCAGGTGACCGAGCCCGGCCAGGGCCGGAGCGTCGTTCGGCCGCTCCGCCAGGGTCAGCCTGACGTTGGCCTCGTCAGGCACCGGCTTGCCCTGCGACCTGAGAAGATCCACCAGCCGCTTCCACACGGCGGTGTCCTGGGGGCTGACCTTGAGCAGATCCTTGAGGCGCCTCTCCTCGACCACCGGATCCACCTTGGGAGCAGGCGTCGCGCTGGGCCGGACCGGAGTCGGGCTCGGACCGGGGACCGCTGACGCCGGGCCCGGCGAAGCGCTGGAGCCTGCCGGGACCGGACTGGCGGACGGCGAGGGGTGGACCGTGGCCACGGCAGAGACAGTGGGCGAAGGGCCGGGTCGCGACTGCATCCAGCGGTGAGGTTGGAGGTAGGCGAGCGCCACCAGGACCGCCACGGCCGCCACGGGCAGCACCGGGCTGTCTTTCTTCCGGGGCGGCTCCTCGGCCCGGCGCTGCAACGACTTGGCGTCCTGAGCCTCCGCGGACGGCGCCGCGTTCTCCAGCGCCCCCCCGTCGAGCGTGGGGTTGTCGAAGGTCATCTTGAGCGCGTGGAGGAACTGCTCCGCCGACCTTGGCCGCTTCCCGGGCTCTTTCTCCAGCGCCTTGTGGACCGTGGCGGCGAGCTGTCCGGGGATGTCGGGCACCAGGTCTCTCAGCGACGTGGGCTTCTTCGTGACCTGCAGCATCAGGAGGTTGAACACCTCGCCGGACACGAACGGCGGTGTGCCGGTCAGCATCTCGTACATGATCACGCCCATCGAGTAGAGATCGGAGAACGTCTCCACCGGCTGCGCCCGGATCTGTTCC
Organism: Candidatus Rifleibacteriota bacterium; assembly: GCA_016213885.1. Classification (GTDB taxonomy): domain Bacteria; phylum Muiribacteriota; class UBA6191; order JACPRK01; family JACQZM01; genus JACQZM01. The sequence goes on from JACQZM010000398.1 coordinate 6,716, forward strand.
GGCGACATGTACTGGGGCGTCCCGAGCATCTCGCCGGTCTGGGTCATCTTCTCCCGGCTGCCGTAGTCCTTGGCGATGCCGAAGTCGGTGATCCTGGCGACCCCGTCGTTCGAGAAGAGGATGTTCTCCGGCTTCATGTCGCGGTGGACGATCCCCTTGGCGTGGCATGCCCGGAGCCCCCCGAGGCAGTCCATGCCGATCTTCACGACCTCGCGCCAGGGGAGCTTGCCCTGGCTCGCCAGCCTGGCCCTCAGCGTGCCGCCGGTCAGGCACTCGACCACCAGGTAGGGGTGGCCCGCCAGCTCGTTCAGCTCGAACACCTGCACGACGTTGGGGTGGTCGATCCCCATGAGGAGCTTGCCCTCGAGGAGGAACCGCTGGAGCACCCCGGGCTCGTCGACCCGGGTGAGGAACTTCACCGCGAGCTCCCTGCCCGTGGCAGCCTCGGTGGCCTGGAACACCATGCCCATGGCGCCCCGGCCGAGGACCCGCCCCAGCGTGTACTTGGCTCTGAACTCAGGGGAGAGCGAGATGAGCGCCTCGTCCCGGGCGCCGCCCTCGGAGGTCTTGACCTGGAGCGGCACTTCCCTGGAGCCCTTGGGCGCGAACGAAGCCTTGCAGGCAGGGCAGGCGAGGATGTTCTTCTGGCCAGACACCCGGTTCATGCGCTGGCCACAGGTGGGACAGGTGACGTGCTCTTCCATGGCTGGCGGAGGCCGACGGTTCGGGAGAGCCCCCGCGGTCAGTTTCCCATGCCCGGACGCTCTCCGCAAGTGGCGAGTTCGCAGGCCCGGCCGCTCCGATCGTCCTGACGACGGCGTCGGCACCCTCGCGGCCCGGTGCATCGAGACACGGGTCCGTTGCCCGGCCGGTGCGGTATCATGGCAGGGTCATGCAGGTCGGCGATCGGATCGGACGCTACCGGATCGTCCGTCCCCTGGGCGAGGGCGGCATGGCTGCCGTGTTCCTGGGCGAGGACCCGGAGCATCAGCGGGAGGTCGTGATCAAGATACTCCCGCCCCATCTGAACAACGAGGCGATGACCGCCCGATTCCTCAGGGAGATCCAGGCGATCGCCCGGCTCTCCCATCCCAACGTGGTGAAGGTGCTCGACTACTCCGTGGACGAGGCGCAGTCGTTCTACGTGATGCCGTTCCTCCCGGTGGACGACTTCCGGGCCTGCTGGACGGCGATCAAGGGGGAGCACCGGTTCCTCCCGATCCTCTCGTATTCGAAGGTCCGCTCGATCCTCCTGGACGTGGCCTCGGCGCTGGCCCACTGCCACGAGAAGCAGCTGCTCCACCGGGACATCAAGCCGGAGAACATCCTGGTGGAACGGGAGGCCGGCCGGGGCATCCTGTCGGACTTCGGCGTGGCCAGGGCCGCCGACCTCACCAACCTGACCACGTCGAGGGCGATGGTGGGGACGCTCAGCTACATGTCCCCGGAGCAGGTGCAGGGCCACGAGATCGGTCCGGCCTCCGACCTGTACCAGCTCGCTCTCGTGGTCTACGAGGCGTACACGTCGACCCTGCCGCTGATGGGCCAGACTCCCATGGAGACCGCCACCCGCCGGATCCACGAGCCGATCCCGTCGCCCCGGGAGATCAACCCGGCGCTCTCCGAGGAGCTCTCCCGGTTCCTGACCCACTGCCTCGACGCCGAGCCAGGGCGTCGTCCCCGATCGTTGACCGCCTTCCACGAGGCGCTCAGGACGCTGCCGATCGAGAGCCGGACACCCCGGGCCGCCACGTCGCTCAGCGGGGAGCTGCGCGCCTACAGCGTCTCCCGGGAGATGTCCCTGACCACCCTGCGCCGCCAGGCCGAGGATCGCCGGAAGAGGATCATCGCCGGTGTCGGCGTCGCCGCGGCGCTCGTGGCCGTCACCCTGTGGTTCACGCTCCGGGGCTCGCCGGGACGGCTCCAGGTCCTGCCGTCGTACCAGTCGGCCGCGATCACCGCGCCGGACGGCGGCGATCTGAAGATCGAGGTGTCCGGCCCGCCGTTCGGGCGCGCCACCTTCGACCCCAGGCTCGACCCCGGGGTGGGGTGGCGCGCCGTCATCCAGGGCCTCGTTCCCGGCGAGAGCTACTCGTGCCGGTGGGTCCGCGGGACCCGGGCCGGGCCTCCCGTGACGTTCAAGACCAAGGAGGCGAAGCTCCTCTCGACCCGGCAGGAGCTCCGTGGAGATTCGCTCTGGGTTTCTTTCTCCACGAATGCGCCGTTCGTGGCCGGCGTGTACTTCCGCGGCGACGACGAGACCGGGGCCACCGGCCTGAGCACGGCGCCGGCCTTGCAGCACCAGGGGACGATCCCGCTCCATCACGGGCGGGCCGCGGAGCTGATGGCGGTGCTCACCGATCCCGGGGGGGACCGGGCGCGGCTGAGCTTCGGAGAGGTGCTGTCTCCGGCGACGCTGGCCCATCGGCTCCAGCTGGCGCTGGACGATCTGAAGCCGGGCCAGGTCCAGGAGACGCTTCGGGACGCGCGGCTCGCCCGGAGGAGCGACCGCGAGAAGCTGGCCCAGAGGCTCAAGAGCGGTGTCCTCCGTGGCGCCCTCGCGGCGCTTCACACCTTCAGGCCGCTGGGGCCGGCCTACTTCGGCGACCGGACCGTTCCGCTGGAAGAGCGCGTCAGGCTCTACCGGGCGCTGTCCAAGCTGAGCCTTCTGGAGCTGGAGCTGGCGGCAGGGTCGGTGCCGCTGACCTTCGCCGTCCAGGGGGTGCTGGGAGACCGGTTCTCGCTGTCGCCGGCCGATCGGCTGGCCGGCGCCCGCACCATCGAGATCCCCGTCGGGGACGACGGCCGGGAGCTGATGGTGGACTACCGGAAGCTCGTGAAGAGGGCCGGAAAGAGCGCCAACAAGCTGCTCGAGACGTTCGCGGATGCGACGGACAGGGCCCAGTCGACCTGCGACTACACCGTGGACGTCCGCGGCCTCGACCGCCGCACCGTAGCCCAGGTCACCCTGGCGGCCCGGGGCTGGGATGACCTGGCCTACCTGGAGATGGCGGTCAACGGGAAGGCGGACCTGCTGTTCGTCCCCGCGCCGGGACGGAAGGAGGGCGAGAAGGACCCGATCACGCTGTACCACACCTTCGACCCGGCCTGCTTGAAGGAGGGCACGAACGTGCTCAGGGTCCAGATCCGCGTGATCGGCGACTGGTATCTCGATCGCAAGCGCGTCAAGCTGGGGTTCGCCGACCTGAAGGTCCGGTGAGACCGGGGGTCACGGCTCCCGGTCGAGCGGGATCGGCTGCAGAACGACGTCGGCCGGTAGCGTCACCCGGCCCCCGTCCGGCACCACCACGTCCGGCACCACGGCCAGTCGATGGCCGGGCGCGGAGAAGACGAGGGCGATCGTCCTGGGCTTGCCGTTCCCGAGAGCCGGCACGGTCAGCTCGAAGATGCCGGTCGCCGGGTCCGTGACGAGGTCCACGAACGAGCGATCGATCCCCGGCACGTCGACCTCGAGGCCTGCGGGCGATCGGTCTCCCGGGGCGGCGCGCGCCGTGCCGGCTATGCGGATCGCCGGGATCGCAGGCGACGCCGGAGCGAGCCCCACGGCGGCCAGCCGGTTCGTGCGGTCCGGCCGGGCGATCAGCTCCCGCGCCCGGATCGACTCGGGGAGCACGGCCGCGCACCCGGGGCCGGCGAAGCCGAGACGGTACCGGCCCACCGGCAGCCTCGAGAGGACGAAGTCGCCAGTCGAGTCCGTGATCGTGGTGAACGTTCTGGACAGGCCGCCCTGCTCCACCGCAACCACTGTCGCCTCGGCGACCGGCCGGTACCCCGCGGGCGTTCTCAGACCGACCTGGCCCGTGGCCGCGGTCAGATCGTGCTCGTCAGGACGGGGTATCGGCCCGCTGTACGAGGAGCCGATGGACGGGGGCGGACTGTGTTCATTGCAGGCGACGAGCGACAGGCCCAGGAAGACGAGCGCGGGCAACAGCCAGGTGATGGGTCTCATGTGTTCTTCTCCTGGAGCTCGGATGCTGCGGTACCGCTCCCGTGGAGCGGACCCCAAAGGTCGATCCCTCGCACCACGACGTGGAATCGCGCCCTGAAGCGACCCCCACTCGGCATCGAAGTGAAGACGGACGAGATCTCGCAGCGTGGTGCTCGCCACTCGCATGCTACCCGAGTGTGACGCGGCGCCGCAGATTCGGGACCGCACGGATCTGGCGCCGCGGCCGGGGCCTCCTGTCGGACCGACCCGCCGGAACGCTCTGGTCATCCCACCGGGGGGAGCTGCGCGGATTTCATCGTGCCCGCAAAGAACAGGGCTGCCCGACGGTCGTCGACGGCCAGCCTGGCCAGCTCCGCAGGGTCTCGTTCACCCTGCCAGACCGCCTCGAAGCACCCGGGGCGGGGCGCGTCCAGGGTGAGCCTCTCGCCGGTGCCGGGGTGGAGCAGCGTGAGCTGCCGGGCGTGGAGCATCAGGTGGGGCCAGGGCGCGTCGATCGGAGCGGCCCCGTGGATCCGGTCGCCCAGCACCGGACAGCCCAGCCGCGCCGCGTGGATCCGGACCTGGTGGGTCCGCCCGGTGAGCGGCCGGGCCCTGATCAGCGCCAGCCCCGACCGATGACCCAGCGTCATAAAGAGCGTCGCGGCCAGAGCTCCCGGAGCTCCAGCGGCTCCGGTCGAGGCCCCGGTGCCCAGCCGGATCCCGACGGCGGACCCGGCGCCCCCGAGAGCAGCTCGTAGACCCGTTCGACCGATCCGGCAGCGAACTGACCGGCCAGCGATCGGTTCGCCCTCCGGCTCTTCCCGAACACGAGCACCCCCGAGGTCTCCCGGTCGAGACGGTGGGGCAGCGACAGGGCGCTCCAGGCGCCTCCGTGGGCCTTCAGCCACTCGAAGATGCCGGCCAGCGCGCTCCTGCCGGGCCTGTGGGTGTTCACCCCGGCCGGCTTGGACACGGCCAGGAGATCGTCGTCGTCGTGGAGCACCGGGAAGCTCACGGTCTCGCCGCCTCGCCGCCGGCTCGCCCCGGGCGGGTGGTGTGCCAGGCCTCGCCCTCGACGGGGAGATCCACCGGGTCCGACCGGAGGAGCCGACCCGGGAGAGGAAGGGTGATTCCCTTCGCGGATCCCGATGCGAGCCGTTTCACTTCGAGTGAAATCTCCTTCCCTTCGCACCGGACCTCCGGGAGCGGCCCGGCGGCGGACTCGACGGCGCGATCCTCTCATGAAGCCGAAGACGGAGCATCTCGTGCCGATCGAGCGCGCCTGGCGCCCTTCTTGCGATGGCAGGCGCGCCCTGTCTCACCAGGGCCACGAGACGCACAAGATACCCCTCCGGAGGAACCCCATGGCGCGACGAAGGAACCCATCGGCCGGCTCGATCCTGTTCGTGGTCGCCACGGCCTTGACCTTCATCCAGGTGCTCTTCCTCTCGTTCTACGGCCGGTCGCTGGACTCGCGGAAGCTGGCCCGGCGGGTCTTCTCCCGGGATCTGTCGGCGCAGCTCGCCGACGCAGCCCGCGCGTCCGCCGTCAACGCCCTCAGGCAGGACGTGACGACCCCTCGAACGTCCCGGTTCCTGACCCTGTTCGTGAGCGGCGGCTCCGGCCTCACCGAGGGCGTGGCCGTGCCGATGCGCGACGGCTGGGATTCCCTGGTCAAGGAGTACGCCGCCAGCTACGGCGCCACCGTGACCTCCACGCTGCGGCTCGTCAACGTCGGCGGTCTGGACGCCGCCACGGTCGCCACCGGATTCGACGCGCTGGAGAAGAGCGGTCTCGTGGAGCTGAAGGTCTCCGTCTCGGTCCGCAACGTGTCCCTGCCGTACGTGTACAGGATCCCGTTCAAGGTCGTCAACCTTCTGCCCCCGGTGGTCTCCCGGTTCGCCCTGTTCGTGCAGAAGCCGATCGCGTTCGATCCGAGCCGCCCGCTGTACACCCTGGACCAGAACAGGAGCTCCGACCCCTCGACCAGCCAGACCTCGCCGCCGCTGACCGTCCGGAACGCCAGGGAAAAGGCGGCGCCGGTGCTCGATGACCCGGGCCGCGGCTACATCTTCTTCGGCCAGAGCCAGCAGCCCGCTCCTCAGATGGTCACCATCCCGTACGAGAACGGCACCGTTCACTTCCAGGGCGACCTGAACCAGGTGGACACCACGACCCTGGGCACCCGGACCGTGATCCTCGTGGCCCACGAGTCGGATTTCAAGGCCAAGTTCATCGTCGGCAACCGGCTGCGCCTGGGCTGCGTGGTCAAGATCCTCCTTGGCGGACTGACCCTGCCGGCCGATCTGGAGGTCGAGGACGGCGGCGTGATCATGGCCAGCGGAGCGATCGCGTCGAACGGGGTCCGTAACCGCTCCGACGTGCCGCTCACGCTCTGCTCGCTGACCAGCTCCGTCCAGGTCGACACGCGGTACGAGCAGCACGAATTCGCGGCCGTGGCGCTCAAGGGGAGGCTCGACCCGGTGGGGGATCGGCCGCTCTCGATGAAGGGCTCCGTGGCGGTCGGTTCGATCGACGGCCTCTCGGTTCCCCGGGGCAGCGAGCTGACCTACGACTCCCGGCTGGATCCAAGCGCCCCTTCCTATCGTAACTACTACAGGGCGTTCTTCGGCGATTTCGAGGAAGAGTGGGGCATGCCTTGATGGAGCGCAACCGGCAGGGGCTGTCGCTTCTGGAGCTGATCTTCGCCGCAACGATCCTGGGGATCGCGACGCTCTACCTGCTGCAGCTCTACGTCGGGGGCGTCCGGATCACCCAGGCCACGTTCGACGAGGTCGCGGCCACCAGCTACGCCTCCGATGTCCTCGAACAGCTCCAGTCCGCCGAGGCGGACCTGTTGCCCGAGACCGGCTCCGCGTCGTCGGCCGACGGCACCCTCCGGAACGGCGCCTCCATCCCCGGAGGCCTTGCCGGCCCTTTCTATCTGGAAGAGCTTCCTTCGGGCCTCGAGGCGACGCTGACGATCACCACTCCGTCGACCGGCCTGAGAAGGGCCGTGGTCCAGGTGACCCGCCCCGGGGGCAAGGGCCCCAAGCTGACGGTGACCCTGGAGACGCTGATGGAGCAGGTGCGGCGATGAGACCGGGCTCTTGCGGGACCACCCTGGTCGAGATGATGGTGGCGGCAGCGGCGGCGCTGGTCCTGCTGATCGTGCTCATGTTCGTCCTGGTCGGCTCGATGCAGGGTTTCTCCCGGGGCCAGGACGCCCTGACCAACGCCCAGAACCTGCTCGTCCTGGAAGGGCACCTGAGATCGGACCTCCAGTCCGTGGACGGGCACTACGCCGATCTGGCCAGCACCATCTCCGCCGGTCAGAGCTGGCTCTCCCTGGTCACGCGCCGGACCGATCGGTTCGAGATCGTCAAGTACGAGCTCGACGCCGCGACCAGGGCGCTGGTGAGGACCCAGGGCAGCGACCGCAAGGTGCTGGGAAAGGGCTACATCACCGCCTTCACGGCGCAAGCCGAGGCCGACGTGATCGATGCGCTGGGCGTCATCAGCACGGTGCAGCTCCCCGTCATCGCCACCAGGTACCCTCTCAAGATCCGCATCCGGGTCCAGGTGGGCGTGTACGCCGCCGACGAGGCGTCGGGGAAGACCCGGGCCGAGCCCCGGACGCTCAAGATGCTGTCGACGCCGGTGCGGCTCAACCGCCGTCTCAGGGCCTACTGGGCCCAGGAGTTCAAGAAGCCGCCGAGCCTGTCGTCGACCACCTCGTCCACCGCCCCGTTGGTGCCTGACAAGACAGGAACCAAGTGAGCCGCTTCCACGATCGAAGATCCGGATCCCCGCCTGGCCTGCCGGTCGAGCCGGCTCCAAACCCGGGGACCGGCGTGGTATGGTGGGAAGGTCGGGTCAGGAGGCCCGTGGATCGGCCATGGCAGAGCTGAGGATAACGATCGTCCTCGTCGGGGAGACCGCCGGATCGCCGGAGATCTGGCCCGAGTCGATCCCGGTCAGGGAGATGCTGGCCCGGCTGGTGCTGGACGCGCGGTCCGACCTGGCCGGTGGAGAGAGCCTCAGCCACACCTGGTCGCTGGTCCTGCTCAGAACGGGCGAGCCGCTCAGGCTCGAGGGGACGCTCCGGGCGGCAGGCGTCGTGTCCGGCGACACGGTCGCGCTGCACCGCCGCCCTCCGGAAGAACCCGCGCCGGCGCAGCCGTCGCCCCACCCGGCGTCAGAGGGGGGGGCCCGGCACTCGCGGTTGCCGCTCGCTCCGATGGCCTCGATCGCTCCGGCCGCCGCGCCCGGAGCGGGGCCCGCCCGGCGCCCTTCCATATTCAAGATGACCACTGCGGAGCTGATGGACTACCTGCGGTCCGTGGTGCGGTCGAAGCCCGGCCCGCCCGGGAGGCTTTGACCCTGGGTACGGGCGATCAGCGCTCGTCGATCCGCATCACCTTGAGCTCGAGGAGAAAGGCGTCGAGGTCGCGCCTCACCGTCTCCACGTCGACCTTGAACTCCCGCTGGATCCTGGCGACCACCTCCTGCCTGTTGCAGCCGTCCACCAGCGCCCGGAACATGGCCAGACCGGTGGGGTTGGCCGTGAAGCTGTGGCCGGTGGTCAGGTCCACGATGAACCCCGAGTCCTTGATCACGAATCGTTCAGGGCATCGCTTCATCGTCACTGGTTCTGTCATGGTGAGTCGCTCCCTCTTCGTCGCGCCGGAGGGCCCATCGTGCCGGGACCCTCTGTGCCACGATCATGACCAAGCCAGAACCGTGCCAACGCCGAGTCGAAGCGCTTTCGGAGGACCTCGGACCGCTCAGGATCCGCGCCTGGGTCTGCCCGGTCACGGACTCCACCGGGTGAGACCTTTTGACACTAGGGGTGCAATCGCCTTCACTCGGCGGGAACCGCCGTGCACTCGGAGCGCCAGGCATGCCAGAAAGGTCCTGATTGGCGAGCGCCCACGCTCGCTGAAATTCGAGATCGCGGGCAGGGGGCTCAGGATCGCCGGGACTGCTTCCCGTCGCGCCTGTCCGGATCACGCGACGTCGGCCCCAGGTCCCTCGCGGGACCGAGCCGGCGTGCCCGCTGGAGGGAAAGACACAGCTCGAGGAGATCGCTCACATCCCGGAGCCGCCTGTCGAGGGCCTCCGGAGACATGTCGACGGGCGGTCGTCTTCGCTCAGGCACTGTCCGGCTCCTCTTCGAGGCCCAGATTCTTGAGATCGAGAAGATCCTGGTCCCTGCCGGCGTCTCTCTTCATCCTGTAGAGACCACGGCGCGAGACGACGTCCAGCCGTACTCCCTGCCATTCGATCGCCTGACGATCGGCCCAGACATCACCCAGACGGTCCGGCGACACGACGATGAGATCCAGCACGAGATGGTCGTCCCCCTCGATCTTCGAGATCCGGTGGACGACGCGCTCCCTCGGCGTCCCCTTGTCGAAGGTCATCGGGAGAGCCGCCAGCGAGAAGCCGACCGCCTTCACGGAACTCCTGGCCTGGTCGACGTCAGCCTCGAGAACCACGAGGTCGATATCCTTCGTGGCCCTGACGTAGCCGTGGAGGGCGACCGCGAGTCCTCCACAGATGGCGAACGGAACGTTCGCGCGCGTCAGCGCATCGACGACGGCGCGCAATTCGTCGTAGAGCTTCATCACTTGCAGTATACATGGGAAACTCGATGAGGCCAGCCCGTTCCGGGCTGTCAGGAGAGGCAGCTCGATGATCGCTGGGAAGACTCTCCGGGAAAGACCAGAATTCCCAGCCCCACCAGCGCCCCCGTGGTGGATGCGTGGTGAACCTCGGGGCAGGACAGGCCCGCTGTGGCGCTCGCCCGGATGCCGGTCGCCGGGCTCGGCCGCGGAGCTCGCGACGCGGGCGAGCCTCGTGGGCCCGGGTGCCCGTCACGGCGGGCTTTTTTTCCACCGATGGCTATCCAAACCCCGGAAAGATGAATCTTCTAAGGTCAAGACCACCGACCTCACCGTTCTCCCGGTTCACCGGTTCAGCGGCGGAGTCGAGTGTAGAGATCGGCTCGAGACGATGTGGAGAGAGGTCCTGTCTTCCCGGCGAGACAGCCGTGACGTTCGGGTCAGGACATCGACAACATGGAAACGCGTGGCGCGCTGCGAGTGTCCCTGGTCGTCATGTTCGCCCTGGTGCAGGGCTGCGGTATCCAGGTGGTGCCGACGAGCGGACCGGACCTGAGCTCCTCGGGTCTGGCTCCGGCAGAGCCCCAGACCTCCTCGGCTCCCCAGACCGCCTCGATTCCTCAGCCCTCGACCGCTCCCCTGAACGACCCGGTGAGCACCAGCTTCCTGCCCGGCGGATCCCCACCGGAACAGGCGCCGGCAGCGCCTCAGGGCACCGGCACCACCGCGGCGCTGGAGTCGTGGCGTGGAGGCAAGCTGCCCCCGGCCGAGTTCTTCAGCCTGCTCGCCCCGGCCGTGATGGAGGCGTCCCGGCGGACCGGCGTTCCTGCCGCCGTGACCTTGGCCCAGGCGGCCCTGGAGACCGGCTACGGCAAGTCCACCATCGGCGACGCCAAGAACCTCTTCGGCATCAAGGGAACCGGACCGGCCGGGTCGGTGACCGTTCCGACCCGGGAGGTCGTGAACGGTCGATCCGTCACGGTGCAGGGCAAGTTCCGCAAGTACAACTCCTGGACCGAGTCGATCGTCGACCACGACAAGCTCCTCGCCACGGGCAGCCGGTACGCTCGGGCGATGCAGTACCGCACCGACCCCGAGCGATACGCCCGGGAGATCCACAAGGCGGGCTACGCCACCGATCCGGCGTACGCCGACAAGCTGATCCAGATCATCCGGGAGAACAACCTCGTGGGTCTGACCACGGCGTGAGCGGGTGCGGCGGTGCCCGGAACAGGGCCAGGAGCCGGCAGGATCGACAGTCCGACAGGGTCTAGCCGCAATACCCCTGAATTAGCGAGAGGGTGGCTGCCGGCAAGGCTATCATTGGACGTGGGGCTGCGCCCCACACCCCCACCTCGAGGCCAGCGGAGCCGGCCTCGACCGGTCGCTTCGCTCCCTGGTCCCCGCAATCTGGCTTCATGGGTATTGGGTCTGGCCGCGCGAGCCGACCTGCGCTATCATCCCTTTCCCGGTCGCGGTCCACCCGTCATTCCGTCAGGTGTGCCCGGGCGGCCCGAGGAGAGGATCAGACATGGCCCGTATCGGCATCGTCACCTGTTCGAACACCACCCAGGACATGGGCTGTTCATCCGTCGGCTGCCTGGCCGACCTGCGCAGCCGCGGCGGCCACTTCGAGCACTACCCCAAGGACGCCCCGCTCGAGCTGATCGGTATCGTCAGCTGCGCCGGTTGTCCCACCATCGTCGGTGCCGAGAAGATCCTCGATCGGATCCGTGGACTGGTCGCCGTGGGCGTCGAAGCGATCCACCTGGCCGCGTGCGTCGTCCACCTGTGCCCGTTCAAGAAGCGCTACGAGGACGTGATCCGCCAGCGATTCCCCCATCTTTCCGTGGTCGCGGGCACCCATGCTCCTCCGCCCGGGATGGACGAGGCGCAGATGGGCGAGTTCTTCAAGACGTGCGTGAAGGAGACGCTCCACGTTCCCCGGAAGACCATCGTCGAGACCGTGATGGAGAAGATGACCCCCCAGCCCGGCACCCCCTCCTGACGGCCGGCCTACTCTCCCTGCTGCGCCTGCTTGTGCCCGATGTACACCGAGAGCGTGTCGTCGTCGACCTGGAGGCGCTCGATCCTCACGACGCCCACCACCTCGTTGCGGAAGCTCTCCGGGATCTGGGCCCCGAAGTCGATGGCTGACATCTTGGCCCTGGCCATGGACGTGACCCTGTCGGAGATCTTCGACGACACCTTCGACTTGACCCAGCCCGGGAACGGCCAGCCGTTCTGCAGGTTGATCGCCACCGTCGGCGTCAGGTCCACCTTGAGGTCGCCGGCCAGGCTGGCCGCAAGGCCCAGATCGGCCTTGATGTAGCCGTAGCCGTTGCCCGTGAACAGCCAGTCGCCCCGGATCTCCCACTTCATCGCCACGTTGACGGAATCGCTCCCGGTGCGGGTCAGACCCTGGTAGGTATGCAGGCTCGCGTACAGGTCCACGAGCTTGCAAGCGTACACCAGCACCTCTTCGGACAGCATCTCCGTCGCGGCCTTCCGGGCCAGCCTGTTCGCCGTGGCCATGGAGAGGTGGATCTCGTACGGTGAGACCCTGGACCGTTTCTTCGCCTCGGGGACCGCTCCCACGGCCAGGTTGTACCTCAGGATCGTGGGGCGGATCCTGTTGGAGCTCTCCTGGGCCTCTTTCTCCAGGGTGAGCTCCATGGCCAGCTCGATCAGGTCGTCGGGCAGCACCTTGACGATGTTGTGCATCGTCGACCGCAGTCGCGCCGCGTACTGCGGGCCGATCCAGAACATGGCATGGGAGACCCGGTTCTCCAGCTCGTCCCGGAACAACCGCTGGACGAGGTTGAGCGCCTCCTCGACCTCCGACGACCTGTGGACCTGCAGGCCCAGGTCGATGTGGATCCGGTTGTCGTCGCCCTCCGCCAGCGTCAGCTTCTTGCTCTTCAGCTCC
>JACQZM010000399.1 GCA_016213885.1 Candidatus Rifleibacteriota bacterium
GACGGTGTGGGACAAGGCCGCCCGGGACTCCGGCACGGTCGCCACCAACTCGCTCTCCCTGATGCTCTTGACCGTCTACTACCTGTGGCAGGGCTGGCGCTGGTCCAACGAGAGAGCTGTCTACCTGGCGCTGTTCGCCTTGGCATCGTTCTACGCCTACCTCCGGGTCACCCTGGTCGCCGAGAACGCCGAGTGGTCCGGAGCGTTCGCCGTGACCGTGAACTTCGCCATCTATGCTGCGGCGCGTCATGCGGCCCGGCTGGAGCTCGCCGTGTTCGAGCGTCCCCTGAGGCACGGGTCGCTGATCATCCCGCTGGTGCTCCTCCTCTTCGAGCTGAGGTACCTGGACGTGAACCGGCCCATGGGGTCCATCGTCATGCTCCTGGCCTCCGGCGCCTTCTACACCACCGCGTCGCTCGATGCCTCCTGGCGGAACCTGCAGTACCTGGCCGCTCTGTTCTACAACCTGGGGCTGTTCCTGGCCTGGTACCAGGTCAACAGCTCCGGCCTCCAGGGCTACCTGACGATCGTCGGCGCCACCCTGCTCTGGATCGTCCAGATGAACCGGGACACCCTGGACAGGGCCCTGGCGTCGAACCTCCGTCTGGCCGGCGCCCTGCTGCTGGTGGCGGGGCCGTTCGTGAAGCTCCTCCAGACCTCCAGCGACACGCTGGCCCTGCTCAATCTGGGCTTCTGGAGCGCTCTCGTCGGCACCGCCGGGGTGGTGCTGAAGATCCGGATCTTCCTCTACTCCGGCGGGCTGTTCTTCCTTCTCGATCTGGCCGCCCTGGTCTGGCTGCTCTACCGGTCCAGCGGCTGGATGATGATAGGGTTCTACGTCTTGCTCCTGGGGGTGCTGGCCATCGGCGTTGCGGCGCTGTTCGAGCGGAAGCGATCGGCGATCGAATCCCGGATCCAGGAGCTCCAGGAGGAGATGAAGAGCTGGGAGTGACCCCGAGCGGCGCCGCGGTGATCAGCGTTTCTTGCGCTTGCTCTTGAAGTAGGCCGTGCCGGGACGCTTGCGGATCCACCGCAGGTAGGCCGCGATCTCCGGTCTGGCTCTGAGCTTCTCCACGGAATCGAGATCGAACGTGAGCTCCCGGTTGTCGAACGTGGCATGGACCTTCCGGTGACAGTCCCGGCACAGCCGTGCCGTCGGCCCGAAGGTCTCCGGCGCCTTCCTCCTCCGGGACCGTGGAACCAGGTGGTGCTCCGTCGTCTCGGCACGACGGCCGCACAGCTCGCAGCGACACGGGGAGCCCGATCCCGGGTCGTCCCGGTCGGCATCGGGCGAGTCTTCGTGGGGATCCACGGTGCGAAAGCTACCAGGCCCGGGCCGACGCATCAAGGAGGTGCCGACCTCGGGGGGGGCCGGACATCCAGGATCCCCCTGTGTCGCGAGGCTGGGCCCGTGAACAGGCCTTGGCCTGGATCGTGACTCACGGGGGAATTGGAGAGGATCCGGATTGAGGTCGCGCTCGGGGGCGCGAGGAAAGAGGAGGGGATCCGGATTGAGGTCGCGCTCGGGGGCGCGACTCGGACCCGGCGAGGCGCCGGGTCTTGAGACCCGGAACCCTCGCGAACGGGTCCGTCGTGGTGTAGTCTCGTCTGGCCGACCCGGCAGGGAAGTGAGATGACAAGCGCCAGCGGCACCCCTCGCACCACGACCAGGAGAGCCGGTCCAGCGTTCCTGGGAGCCCTGGCAGTGCTCCTCTCGCTGCCGATCGTCGGGTGCGACGGCGAGCCTGGTGGCCCCCCGCGGCTCCGGTTCGCCACCTGGTTCGGGACCCGCGAGGCGGCCGAGATGGCCCCGATCGTGGCCGCGATCAACGCCCGGAACGCCGGCCGGTTCGTGCTCGAGATGATCACCATCCCGGACGCGTACCTCACGAAGATCGACACGATGATGGCCGGAGGGCTCGCTCCGGACCTCTTCCTGCTGAGCGCCGAGTACCTCGTGTCCTACGCCAGCGTCGGCGCCATCGCGGATCTCGACGACCGGATCCGCCGCGACCCGACAATCGACCTGGCGGACTTCTACCCCTCGGCGATCTCGGCCTCGACCTGCCGCGGGCGCCTCCACAGCCTGCCCTGGGTGATGATGCCGATCGTGCTGTATTTCAACAAGGACCTGTTCGACCAGGCGCGTGAACCGTACCCCGACGCCACGTGGGACTGGGCGCGATTCGCCGTGGCGGCCCGGGCGCTCACGAAGCGCGACGGGAGCGGTCGTGCCGCCCGGTGGGGGTTCGTCCAGCACACCTGGCCTCCCTATCTCATCTGGGTCTGGCAGAACGGCGGAGACGTCCTCTCCGCCGACGGGAAACGCCCCACCCTGACCGATCCGCGAACCGTCGAGGCTCTGTCGTTTCTCGACCGTCTCGTCAACGTCGACGGGGTGACTCCCTCGGCCGGGACCGTGTCCCAGCTCGGCGTGAACGAGCTGTTCAAGTCGGGGCGGATCGCGATGTTCTTCGGCGGCTCGTCCGACGACCACGACCGGACTCCCGGCCTGAGGGTCGGCGTGGCGGAACTGCCGAAGGGGAGAGTGCGCGCGACGTTCGCCTGGATGGGCCACCTGGTGGTCTCGAGCCGGACGCGACACCCCGACCTGGCGTACGTCGCCTGGCGCGAGCTGCTCGAGGGCTTCCACCGCTGGAAGATCGTGGCTCCCCGGCGCTCCCTGGCACGGCAGCTCGAGCGGTTCGAGCCGCGGAAGGCCGCGGCCAGAAGCGTCATCCTCGCCTCGATGGACTACTCGCGTCCCGTTCGGGGCGTCGTCGAGCAGACCGACTGGGACGGCTTCGTTCTCGAGAAGCTGCTCCTGCCCGTGCTGCGGGGCGAGGAGCGGGCCGACCGGGCCGCGGCCGTGACGCAGCGCAAGCTCGAGAGGATCCTGGAGACGACTCGATGAACACCGGCGAGAAGAGGAGAGACCTGGCGGGTACGATCCGGCGGATGTTCCGCTGGGAGTGGGTGGAGGCCTACGTCTTCATCTCTCCGTGGCTGGTCGGGTTCACGGTCTTCGTCCTGGGGCCGATGCTGTTCTCTCTGTACCTGTCGTTCACCCGGTACGATCCTCGGAGCGTCGACCTGCCGGCCTGGGTCGGTCTCGACAACTACCGCTACGCCTTCGACAACGTCGACGAGAAGTTCTACCGTTCGCTGGTGACGACCGGGGTCTACGCGGCCGTATCGATCCCGCTCGGCCTCGTCGCCTCGCTGGCTCTCGCCCTGCTGCTGGCTCGCGACCTCCAGGGGATCGGGATCTTCCGGACGATCTTCTACCTGCCGGCCGTGCTTCCCACGATCGCCGTGGGGATGGTGTTCATCTGGCTCTTCAACACGGAGTTCGGGCTGGTCAACTTCGTGCTCCAGCAGCTCCACCTGCCCGCCGTCGACTGGCTGGGAGACCCGCGGTCCGTCTTGCCCAGCTACGTGATCGTGAGCCTCTGGAGCGTCGGCGGCAACATGATGGTGCTCATAGCGGCCATCAAGGGGATCCCGCGGGCGCTGTACGAGGCGGCGATCATCGACGGGGCCGGCACCTGGCAACGGTTCCGGCACGTCACGCTGCCCCAGCTGTCGTTCGTGCTGTTCTTCAACCTGGTCACCGGCATCATCGGGGCGTTCCAGGTGTTCGACATCGCCTACGTGATGGGCGGGACCGGTGACCGCAACCTGTTCTACGTGCTCTACGTCTACCAGGCGGCGTGGAGCCGACACAAGATGGGGTACGCCTGTGCGCTGGCCTGGGTCCTGTTCGGCATCGTCCTCGCCATCTCGTCGCTGGTGATGAAGTCGTCGCCCCTCTGGGTCTACTACGAAGGCGAGAAGAGGACGTCATGACCACGACCACCCAGAAGTCCGCTCCGGGCGGATCGGCGCTCTCCCGCGGAACGCGGTCCATCGACCTGATCTCGTACGCTCTCCTCGGGGTCGGCTCTCTCGTGATGCTGACCCCGTTCCTGTGGATGGTGTCGACGGCTCTCAAGACCCCTGAGCAGGTTCTCCACTGGCCCCCGGTGCTCGTGCCGAGCCCTCCCCAGTGGAGCAACTTCGTGGAGTTCTGGAACGCTCCGCCGGTGGCGGGAGGGTTCTTCAGGTTCACGCTCAACACGCTGTTCGTCGCGATCGTCTGTGTCGTCGGCGAGACTCTCTCGGCGACGTTCGTGGCCTACGGGTTCGCCCGGTACCGGTTTCCCGGCCGCGACGTCCTCTTCATGATCCTGCTGGCGACGATGATGCTCCCCGGCGTGGTCACCCTGGTGCCGACCTTCCTGATGTTCAAGCAGCTGGGCTGGGTCGACACCTACCTGCCGCTCACGGTCGGGGCGTTCTTCCCGGGAAGCCCTTTCTACATCTTCCTGGCCAGGCAGTTCTTCCTCACGATCCCGGCGGAGCTCGAGGAGGCGGCGAGGCTCGACGGCTGCAACGGGATCCAGATCTTCTGGTATGTCTTCCTCCCGCTGTCGCGCCCTCTGATGGTCACGATCGCGGTGTTCAGCTTCACGGCGCACTGGAAGGACTTCCTGGGGCCGCTGCTGTACCTGAACTCGCCGGAGAAGTTCACGCTCACCCTGGGACTCACCTGGTTCAAGCAGTCGATCGTCGGTCAGGGGGCCACCTCGTACCACCTCCTGATGGCCGCCACGCTGGTGGTGATCGTGCCGATCCTGCTGCTGTTCTTCGTCGCCCAGAGGGCGTTCACGGAGGGCATCACGATGACCGGGCTCAAGGACTGACCCATGAGAGTCTCGACGGTTCGCCCGGCCGCCCGGGCCTCGTCTTCTCGGTCGCCGCGGCGCTGACCTGTGCGTCGTCGGCCCTGGGCGGCCCCGAGCTCTCGCTGGCCCACCTGGACTGGCTCAAGCGACCGGTGACCATGGCCGACGGCCGTCGGCTCACGACCTGGCAGATCTACGCGTCCCCGGTTCGCGCCGGCGATCGCCGAGGCCCGTACCGGTTCGTCGAGGCCACCGGTGAGGGCATCGGCTGCGTCGACGACGTTGCCCGGGCCGCCATCGTCTACCTGAGGCACCACCAGGGAACCGGGTCCACCAAGAGCCTGGCCTCGGCGCTCGAGGCTCTGGCGTTCGTCCGGGCCCTCAGGGCGGGAGATGGGACGTACTACAACTTCGTCGACGCCGGGGGCACGATCAACCAGACGGGACCGACGTCCAGGAAGGGACTGAACTGGTGGACCGCCCGCGCCTTCTGGGCCACGGCCGAGGCGATCCGGATCCTGGGACCCTCGAGCAGCTCGGCCATGGTGGCCGCCCTCGAAGTCGACGCGCGGCGGACGGTCGGTGCGCTGGCCCGCCATCTCGAGGGTCGCCGCGGACGGTTCGAGACGATCGGATCGGCTCGACTGCCGGCCTGGCTCGTGGCCGGCGCGGCCGATGTGACGGCGGTGTTCGTGCTCGGGCTCGCCGCGCTCGTCGAGGCGGCTCCCGACCCGGTCGCGCGGGACCTCCTCGAGACCTTTGCCGCGGGCATCGCCGCCTGCGAGCTGGGAAGCCCCGGCCGGTACCCGTACCACGCCCACATGCCGAGTCGGGCTCTCATGTACTGGCACGCCTACGGCGCTCACATGCTCCACGCCCTCGCCGTCGCCGGCCGCGTCCTGGGAAGGCGCTCCCTGCTGGAGGCGGCGTGTCGCGAGGCCGACAACCTGTCGATGCACCTGTTGATCTCAGGCGGTCCCATCTGGGGCTTCACTCCGCCGCCGCGAGCCTATCCGCAGATCGCCTACGGCCTCTCTCCCCAGGTGCTCGGCCTGCTCGAGCTCGATCGGGCCGCCGACCAGTTCGCCCCTCCCGCGGTGTGGCGGGAGAGGCGAGGGCGTTCGAGGGCCCCGGTCGATCACGGAAGGATGGCCGGTCTGATGGGCTCGTGGCTCTTCGGAACCAACCCGGCGGCGGAGGCGGTGTTCGATCCGCTGACCGGCCGGGTCTTCGACGGGATCGACCCACGGGGGGTGTCGCTCGACTCGGGCGCCGAGTCGACGATCGAGGGGCTGATGACCATGCTCGAACTTCAGCGACATCCCGGGCTCGCCCCGCTCGTCGAGGCTCGCGAGATCGCGCGGCGGGCCCCGGTGGTCTTCGAGGTCGAGGCCGGCGCGTGCCCCCGGTCGAGACCGGCGTCGCGGGAGGAGTTCAGCGGCGGCAAGGGGCTGACCCTCGCCCCTGGTTCGAGCGTCACGCTGGACGCCGGGGTCGACCCGGGGGCCTACCAGCTCGCTCCGGTGCTCGTCCGCGACGGAGGCGGGACCGGCGAGGGGCTGTCGATCGAGACCACGACCCGGCACGGGGCCCGGCGGTTCGAGGTCTCTCTTCCGTCGGCGTCGCTCTCCTGGCCCATGGCCGAGTCGGCCCCACCGACGGAGGTGGAGCTGGACCGGTCGAGCATGGTGACGATCCGGCTCGCGCCCACGGCGAGCGCCGCGATCGATCTGGACTGCATCGTGGTCCAGCCGGTGGTCGAGTTCCGCGTCTTCGCCGCTCCGTCGGGCCGCGTGGCGGCGGTGAGGAACCTGTCGCGCTCCCCTCGGTCGGTCGATCTGCCCGGACGCCCGGAGCGGACCATCGTTCCGGGGCTGGCGTCGCTGCTGATCGACTACTGACCCGGGCTTCTCAGCACGTGGGCGACGAGGTCGGCCAGCGGAGCCGTCGCGACCGCCACCGACGTGTCGGCGGCCCCGTAGTAGATCCGGAGCTCCCCCTCCACGAGGGTCCAGCCGCACGGGAAGACGACCCGTCCCACGTCGCCCTCGAGCTCGTACGGCTCCCGCGGGCCCATCACCCACTCGTCGGTGCGCCGGAGGACCCGGGTCGGATCGTCCCGGTCGAGCAGGGCCAGACCGAGCCGGTAGAGGCTGCCGGCTGCGGTGTTGCGCACGCCGTGGTAGATGATCAGCCAGCCCTCCGAGGTCGGGATCGGCGGGACGTTGAGCCCGATCTTGGCGGCGTCCCACCAGCCGTGCGACCGTGCGAGCAGCACTGGCCTGTGATCGCCCCAGTGGCGCAGGTCCGGCGAGTACGCGATCCAGATGTGGGCACCGCCGCCGCCGGGAACGGGCCTGTGGAGCATGGCCCAGCGATCGCCGATCCGCACCGGGAAGAGCGCCGCGTCCTTGTTCTCCGGCGGCGTGATCGCCCCGATCCGCTCGAACGACCCGAAATCGCGGGTGAGCGCCAGCGAGACGAGCGGACCGTGCGGGCCATAGGCGGTGTAGCAGACCGCCCACTCTCCCCGATCCTCGAGCCAGGTGACCCGCGGATCCTCCACGCCGAACGTCTCCTCCGGGTAGGTGTCCGGCTCCGGCCGGAGGGCCGGCCGTCGAGCGATCTCCCAGCCGGTGAAGCCGTCGGAGCTCTGCGCCACGGTCAGGTGCGAGCTCCCACGCCGGTCTTCGACCCGGACGAGCAGGAGCGTCCGGCCCTTCACCGTGGTCGCCGCCGGGTTGAACACCGAGTTCACCGGGTACGGCCAGTGTGCGGCCGTCAGGATCGGATTCGATGGATGCCTGCGAAACAGCTCTCCGGACTCAGTCACGTCGTCCCTCCCTGAGAACGTCCGCGGGGCTCGCGCCTCCGGACCGTGGATGTTCGATGCTCCACGGAGCCGGTGTCCGTCCGGGCCGGAGCGTCGCTGCCGCAGAAGCCTGTCGGACCACCGATCCGACGAACTCCACTGTATTGGGTGTGGCGGAGCAAATCAACGAGGCGCCATCTTCGCGCCCCTCGATTCTCTCCTGGCGGCCAGGCCGGCGGCCGTGAGGACCCCGGCGAGGCGCCGGGTCTGCTGGTGACGACCTCCCGCCCGACACGCTATACTCGGGGCCCAGTCGGATGTTCCCGGCCCGCTTGAACCATGGAGGCCCCCCATGCTCCGTCTCGCTTCCCTGCTGCTCGTGGCGATGCTCTGGTCCCTCCCGGCTGCGGCCCCGGCCGCGGAGCCCGTGTGCATCGAGCGGATCGACGCCGGCCGATTCCCCACGGTGACGATCGGCTTCTGGGTGGCCGGCGCCACGGTGGCCCGAGCGCCCACGGCGGCCCAGCTCAAGCTCACGGAGGACCAGGTCCAGGTGCGGGAATTCGAGCTGACCGTGGACTCCGAGCCGCTGCTGATCTCCCTGGTGATCGACCAGAGCGGCAGCATGACCCAGGCGATGCCTGACCTCAAGCGGGCGGCCAGGACGTTCGTCGAGGAGCTGCCGCCAGGGGCCCGGGTGCAGATCATCGCCTTCGCCGACAGACCGGAGCGTCTCGAGTCGTTCACCGGTGACCGGTACCAGCTGGCCAGGGCGATCGAGAAGCTCCGACCGTACGGCGCCACGGCTCTCACCGACGCCCTGAAGGAGGGAGTCCTGGACCTGGATCGGTCCACGGAGGGACGCCGGCTCCTGGTGGCGTTCACCGACGGAAGGGACCAGAACGCCGACGGAACCGCCCGCCAGTCGCGCTCGACGGCCAGGGAGGTGGCGGTGCTGGCCCGCCGGGCCAGGGTGCCGCTCTACCTGATCGGCCTGGGCCCGGAGGTCCAGCAGGTGCTCATGCAGAAGCTCGCCCGGGCCACCGGCGGACGCTACTACCATGCGCCCGACAGGGCCGAGCTGGTCGACATCTACAGGCAGGTCGCCCAGCTCCTGAAGGCCACTTTCCTGGTCAGGTACGCCACGCCCAGGCCGGCCGCGGACGGGACCAGGCGGACCGTGGTGCTGGAGTCGGTCGGCCCGGATCTCCCCGGGATGGCCAAGGGCGCCTACCGGGCCCCGTCGTCCCCGACCGCGTCGCCGTCGCACGCCCGGGCCGGCGCCGCCGCGTCGCTGAAGCGGGACAAGGCCGCTCTTCCCCGGCTGGGGTCGCCGGCGGACCTGGCCGTCATCACCCGGCTGGAGACCCGGTTGAACGGCGAGCTCTGGCCCGGCGTGGAGCATGCCTGGCGAGCCCTGGCCACGGCGGAGCAGGCCGCCGCGTCCGGGGCGAGCTCGACGAGCCTGGCGCGCTCGAGCCTCTACAGCGCCTCGGAGGCTCTCAGCACAGCCTGGGATGCCCAGAGCAAGGTGCTGGCGACGGAGCTGGCGCTGCTGCCCGCGCCGGTGGCGCTGACGGTGCACAAGGCGTTCGTGGGGTGGCGAGTGGCCACCTTCAGGCCGTGGCACGCGCACTGGCTTTCGCTGTGCCAGGCGGCCCAGGTCGCGGGGCCGCAGCTCGAGGCGGCCCGACTGGCCATCGAGGCGGCGTGGGAGGCCACGGACCGGGCGCTCGCCGCCGGCGAGGCCGGGCTGGCAGAAGGGCTGAAGCGAGCCGATGAAGCCATGGCCCATGCGGCCCGGGCCGGCGTCGAAGGGACCCGTGCCGCGAGCGTCGCCGTGGAAGGGGCCGCGCGCGCGACCGAACGGGCCGGGGCCGCCCTGGACGCGGCAGCCGAGGCCACGAGAAAGGCCGCGGAGGCCCAGGCCGCGGCGGACCGGGCCTCAGCCGCAGCCACCAGAGGGGACGTCAAGGGCGCCCTCGAGGGCGCGGCCGATGCCACAGCCGGGGAGCGATCGGGACCGGCCCGGGATGACCCGGATCGTCCGGGTCACTCGTGGCGGTAGCCGGCGCCGTGGACCGTGCGGATGATCGTCGGCTCCTTCGGGTCCAGCTCGATGCGCTTCCTGAGCTGGGAGATGTGCTGGTCCACGGTCCTGCTGTTGGGGATGTGATCGGAGCCCCAGCAGGTCGTGTACAGATCGTCCCGGCTCACGACCTGGCCCCGGTTCCTGTGGAGCAGCTCCAGGATCTTGACGTCCCGCGGGCCCAGGTCGAAGGTGACGTCCCGGCGTCGCGCCCTCAGCTGGGCGGGCAGGACCTCCAGATCGTTCATCATGAAGGAGCGGGCGGTCAGGTCGGGCTGGCTCGACGCCAGGCAGCGGCGGGCGATCGCCCGGATGCGAGCCATCACCTCGCGGATCCCGAACGGCTTGGTGATGAAGTCGTCGGCGCCCAGCTCGAGTCCCAGCACCTTGTCGAACTCCTCCGACTTGGCGCTGATGAACAGAATCGGGACCCGGGCGTTCCCGGCCCTGATCTTCCGGCAGACGTCGTAGCCGCTCATCCCGGGCATCATGATGTCCAGGCAGACCAGGTCGTAGGTCTGTCGCCCGAAGAGCTCCAGCGCCTCCCGGCCGTCACGAGCCGGGGTCGGGTCGTAGCCCTCGCGCGAGAGGAGCTCCACCAGCCCTGTGCGGATGTTCTCGTCGTCCTCCGCGATGAGCACCTTCACTCAGGTCACCTCCTGGAAGGGCGTGGCGACCGTGAGCCGGAACGTGGCCCCCGGCGAGCCCGGCGTCGTCACCAGATCGCCGCCGTGCAGGCGCGCCAGGTCCCGGGCGATGGAGAGGCCGATGCCGGTGCCGGCCACCCCCTCGGTCAACGAGCTGTCGAGCCTGTAGAACGGGGCGAAGATCCGCTCCTCCTGTCCTGGCGGGATGCCGGGGCCGCGATCGCTCACCACGATCTCGGTCCGGCCGTCCTTCTGGACCGTCGAGATCTCCACACGGCCCCCGGCGGCGGCGTACTTCTCCACGTTCGACAGGAGGTTCCCCACGATCTGGCCGATCGCGTCGACATCTACCTGGACCAGCGCCGGGGCGTCGGCTCGAAGGTCCACCTCGATCCGCTTCGAGGAGAACGCCGGGGCGAACTGCTCCAGCACGGCCCTGACAGCGTCATCCACCCGGCCCGGCCCGGGTTTCAGCGCCAGCTTGTTACGGGTCTTCCGGGCGAACGTCAGGATGTTCGCGATGAGCCTGGAGAGTCGCTGGCTCTCGGAGACCACGACGGCGATGTGACGGCGCTGCGACTCCTCGGCGAGCTCATCCGCCAGGAGCTCCGCGTACATCCGGATGTTGGTGAGCGGCGTCTTCAGCTCGTGCGAGACCTGGTTCACGAAGCTCACCCGCTGGGCGGCCTCCGCCAGGTCCCGGGAGTACTCCCGGTAGAGGTAGGTGGCGGCGAGCACGAGGACGAGCCCCAGCGACAGCAGGCCGCTGGCCAGGCCGAACAGGGTGCCCTGACCGAGGTCCAGCCGCTGGTCGGGCGAGCGGTAGCACTCCAGTCTGAACAGATCCAGCGGCGGCGAGAGCGCCAGCGTGGCCTGGGGCGACTCCGTCGACGGCGGGTCGTAGACGCCCCACTGGTAGAGGCTGGCGCCCTTGAGGTCGGTCAGGACGATCCGCCCCACGGACCGTGAGGCCGCGTCGGGTCCGGTTCCAGGCAGCTCCGCGATCAGGTCGGAGAGGAACCGCACCGGCTCCAGCTCCGCCCCCACGATCTGCCCGCCTGCCATCCGTCGCCAGAACAGGAGGAGGAGGCCTCGCCCGTAGTAGCCCACGAACCAGCCCCGGCTCTTCCGGGCAGCTGCCGAGGAGACCGGCGCCCGGTCGGACCGCCCCGGGGTCTGCGGGAGCGCCGCCCGAGCCGGAGGGCTCGCGGCCACAGGTGCGCCAGCGCTCCGGTGCGCGCTCTCCAGGGGCGGGTCGAACGACAGCTCCGAGGACAGGCGGAGAGGCCGCACGCGGTCCAGGAACTCCCGCTCTTGCGGCAGAGGTGGCGGGACCTGGACCGGATACCGGAGGCGACCGTCCGGGTCGATCACGAACAGCGTCCTGACGTGGCTGGATCGGCGAGCGATCGCCCGCAGATGGGCCGGTGTCGTGTCCTTCACGTCCGTGAGGCGGAGCAGCTCCTGTTCCCAGGCGTGGACGACCCGGGCAGCGAGACGATCGAACTCCGCCAGCTGCCCCTTCGTGAGCTCCGCCACCTGCTGCCGCAGCACCTCCCGATCGCCACGGGAGGCGCGGACCCCCAGCCATCCCATGACGGCCAGGGGCACCGCGATGAAGGCGGCGAAGACAGCGACCAGAGCAGGTCTCACTGCATCCCCTCGGGTCCTAGCGGGCAGCCGCGGCCCGGTTGTTCTGCTGCCACTTCCGCATGGACTTCCTCTGCGCCGCCCAGCTGGCCGGGTCGAGGTTGGAGGCGTCGAACGACTGGACCGCGCTGTAGTCCTTCAGGGCGGTGGAGTTGTAGCGCCGGGAGTTGTCCAGCAGGTAGGCGGCGTTCTGCTGGAGCGCGGCCCGGGCCTCCTCGACCTTGCCCTGGTCCCTCAGGGTCACGGCGAGCTTGTTCACCTCCGTGGCGACCAGCTCGACGGCGCTGGTCATCACCCTGGCGTCGGTGCTCGAGGCCGCCTCGCTCTCGGAGGCGGTGAAGCGTACCGTGGCGCTGCCCTTCAGGGCGCGGCCCGCGTTCGACTCCACGCTGGTGTAGCCCGCGCTGACCCGGGCCACCTCCCGGCTCGTGCCGGCCCGCCCCGGCGACAGCTCGACCTCGAGGATCATCGAGGCCTCCTGCGACGCGTACAGCTGGGCGATCGTGGCGTAGGCGGACTGCCCGTCGATGGTGGCCTCGCGGCCCAGGACGCGCACCGGCCGGACGCCGGGCTGGCATTCGACCTTCAGGTCCACGTCCCTGGCCACCACCGAGACCAGGTCTCCCAGCTCCAGGTCGAAGATCCGCGCCAGATCCGTCGCCCTGGCCACGAAGGCGTGATTGCCATCGCTCTTTCCGGCCAGCTGGCTCATCAGGTCTTCGTTGTAGCCCAGGCCGAGGCCTATCGTCGTGACCGAGATCCCTTCTTTCTTGAGGGCGGCGCCCAGGTCTCCCAGCTCTTGCGGGGTCGATGGGCCCGAGTTGGCCTGGCCGTCGGACAGGAGGATGACCCGGTTCACGCCGGTCTTCTCCTTGAACTTGCGCACCTCCGCGGCGCCCTTGGAGACGCCGCCGAACAGCGCCGTGTTGCCGCCGGGCTCGATGGAGCGGATCGCGTTCAACACCGCCGTCCGGTCCGCGAGCCGGGTCGCCGGGACCAACACCTGGACCGTGTGATCGAACACCACCACGGAGACGATGTCGCCGGCGTCGAGTCGCTGGACCATCATGATGGCGGCATCCCTGGCCTTCTCGATCTTCTCGCCGCTCATCGATCCGGACCGATCGAGGACGATGGCCAGGTTGAGCGGTGGTCTCTTCGCCCTGGCCGCCGGGCTCGAACCCACGATCCCCACCTTGACGAAGGCCTTCTCGACCCGGTCCGCCATGACCACGGGCGTGCCCAGCGAGGTCGTGAGCTTCACCTGGTCCGGCCGGGCCGTCGCCGGCACCATCGCCAGCAAGCCGGCGGCAAACGACACGATCGCACCCAGTTTGTAACCGTTCGTCAGAAACATCTCGACCTCCCATCCCGGCCCAGGCCGGGGTCGCCACAGCGCAGTTCGTGCGCGCTCCTTTCGATTGTGTCTCGGAGCGCCTGCACTCGTGGTCAGCAGGTCGTAAAACGATTGTAAGGAATTTGTGAGGCCAGCGCCACCGTCGAGTTGGAGCCGGGCCGAGACCTGGTCACAGGCCGGGCCTCTCGAACCGGGCGGAGGATCCCGGGCCGGGTGGGCTTCCGGGATTCCACACCTGTTTCGCGGAGTCGGGGCTGTGATCAGGGCTCGGGCTGGCTGAAGAGTCACATGAGGAAGTGGGGGGGAGCCGGTTGGAGTCGCGCGCGGGAGAGAGAGGAAAGAGGAAAGGATCCGGATTGAGGTCGCGCTCGAGAGAGAGAGGAAAGAGGAAAGGATCCGGATTGAGGTCGCGCTCGGGGGCGCGACTCGGACCCGGCGAGGCGCCGGGTCTTGAGCTTCGGGGCCTCTTGCTCTTTTTCCCGAAAGGTGTCAAGAATGTCTGGGTACACCGCTCGGCCGGACCACGTCCGGGCGACGCCGACGCCGGTCGGGATGGGACATGCCGACACACCGCAAATCCTCCACGAGCCGCAGGCTCTCCAAGCTCAGGGAGATCATCCGCGGCAAGAAGAACCTGCTGGTCGTCGTCCAGGATTTCCCTGACCCGGACGCCATCGGGGCGGCTGCCGCCCTGAAGGAGCTGGTACGGTTCTACGAGGGCATGCCCGGGTCGATGGCCTGCGGCGGGTTCGTCGGAAGGGCGGAGAACCGGGCGCTGGTCAAGTACCTCGATCTGAACCTGCTGTCCCTGGGCCGCATCGACGTCAGTCGCTTCGATCTCGTGGCCATGGTGGACACCCAGCCCGGGACCGGCAACAACTCGCTCCCGCCGGACATCACTCCCGACGTGGTGATCGACCACCACCCGATCCACAGCGTGACCCGCAAGTCGCCGTTCCACGACGTGCGAAGCCGCTACGGCGCCACGGCGTCGATCCTGTTCGAGTACCTGACCCAGGCCGGCGTGGAGATCTCGGTGCCGCTGGCCACGGCCCTCGTCTACGGGATCCGCTCCGACACCCACGACCTGGGCCGCGATACCACCCAGGCCGACATCGCCGCCCTCCTGGCCCTGTACCCTCTGGTCAACAAGCGCATGCTGAGCCGGATCGAGATGGAACGGCTGCCCCGGGACTACTTCGAGATTCTCGACACCGGCCTCAGAAACGCAAAGACCCAGGGGTGCTGCGTCATCTCCGGACTGGGCAGCATCAACAACCCCGACATGATCGGGGAGGTGGCCGACCTGCTGCTCCGTAACGAGGAGAGCTCCTGGGCTCTGTGCCACGGCTTCTACGGGGGCCGGATGCTGATCTCGATCCGCACCTCCGATGTGGAGGCCGACGCGGGGAGGCTCGTCCACAGGATCGTCCGGCCGTTCGGCACCGGCGGCGGGCACCGCGCCATGGCCGGGGCCCAGATCCCGGTCGGAGATCTGACGCCGAGAGAGATCAAGAAGCTCCAGAAGCACATCGTGCGGCACTTCCTGAAGCTGCTCGGACAGGGCGACAGGCCCGAGGTTCCACTGGTGCTCGACCGCGACGTGCCGGCGGAGGGCGCCGGCCCGCCGAACGGCACCAGAGCCCACTGAATCAGGGCACCAGACCCACTCGATCGGGTCGAGGCAGGGCGCCGACCCGCGTCGGGGTCGGGGCGTTCACTCGAACGTCGTGACGCTCAGATCGCGAAGGGTGATGGTGTAGCTCGACGGTGGGTTGCCGGCCACGACGTCCACCAGCACCTCAGAGGCGACAGCGCAGGCGAGCTGGATCAGGTTGCGGGCCAGCGGGTAGTCGCAGACGTCCTCTCCCCGGCCCGATGGAACCCTGTACGACGGATCCCAGATCACCTCGGCGTAGTCGGCGGACAGACCGACGTGGAGACAGGGGATGGCGTTCAGACGGACCGCATCGCGGACGAGCGCCCGGGAGGCGGCGTTGTCGAACCCGTCCACCACGACGCTGGCGCCCTTCAGAAGGCGAAGCGCGTTCGCCTCGGTGAGACGCTGGCTCACGGCGTCGATCTCCACTCCGACCGTGCGGAACAGGTCGTTCTTCAGCGCCACCACCTTCAGCGCTCCCACGTCGGCTCGCGAGTACGTCTGCGTGGACAGGTTCCGCTGGCCCACCCGATCGTCGTCGATCACGCGCACCCGCGTGAACCCCTGCCGCACCAGGTTGACGGCCAGGTTCGAGCCGACGGCGCCGGCGCCGCAGAGCACCAGCCGAGTCGCGGCGAGCTTCTCCATGAGCTCCCTGGACCGGTAGGTCTCCTCGTGGACCCTGGGACCTTCCATCGCCGTTCACCTCTCCGGAGCGAGCCGGACCAGCACCAGCGAACCCGATCGGACCACCCGCAGCACAGGACGCCTCGAGCCCCCGGGCAGATGGACCCACCCGGACGCCGAGCCGTCGGTCTCCACGATCGAGACCAGCGACTTGCCGAACGAGCGGCAGAAGGCGCCCAGGGTCTCCCGGTCCTGGCCGCTCTCCCTGATCAGCCCCGCGGGATGGGTGTGCCAGAACCCCACGACGTCGCCTTGCTTCTCCTCCCGGGAGAGGATCCGGGCCGAGTCGAGGCGGACCGATGTGGCCGCACCAGAGGCCTGCATGACGCGCCGCGCCACGACGAGATCGTCGTCCTGGAATCCCACCAGCACCCACCCGACCTCGCTCTTGACGTGTCGCGTCATGGCCAGAGGTCACCGCTCCCGGTCCTCGGGGTCGACGGCCGACAGGCCCTCGCGATCGGCCTCCTCCATGACGCCGACGAGGCTCGCCAGGTCGTAGTTGCCATCCAGGCCGGAGAGGCAGATCCCCGCCGAGACCACGGCGAGGTCGTCCCTCCGCACCCGGGCCAGGTGTTCCCGCCCCATCACCACGTACCGGACCGTGAGCTCGCTGCCGTGCTCGACCAGTCCCGACAGCCTGGCGCCGGCATGCGCCAGGGCGCGTCCGACCCGTGCCTGGACGGTCCGCCGAGCTGACCCGCCCGGGTCGACGGGCCGGTCCGGACCCGCGTCTGGCACTTCGCTCGCCGCCCGGACGTGAGCGTACACCGCCCGCTCGATCCTGCCGAGCCCTTTCCGGGAGAGCCGATCGGCCGGAGTCCCGTCCAGCAGCGCCTGGCGAAGGTAGGCCGCGACCGCCGGGTC
>JACQZM010000109.1 GCA_016213885.1 Candidatus Rifleibacteriota bacterium
CAGGCCCGCTCGATGTACGAGGCTCTCCGGCAGGTGCTGGAACGTGAGGGGTCCGGGCGGGCCCACGTGCTCAGGGAGCGGGTCTTCCTCTCCGGCGTCGACGCCCTGTTTCCGGCGGTCGAGACGGCCAGGCAAGAGCTGTACGCGTCGGCCGGGGTCGCTCACCCGCTGCCCCCGATCTCGGTGGTGGATCAGTCGCCGGGCCGGCCTGGCCAGCTCTGCTCGCTCCAGGCGCAGGTGCGGATCGCGGACGAGCGATCCGGGAGCGGCATCGTCACTCACCAGGGTCGTGCCCACTACGGCACGACCCGGGTCATCGAGCGAGACGGCCTCACGGAGATCTACATCGCCAGCTGCGTGGACGAGGCGGCGCTCACGACGCCGAGAGGGTTCGCGGACCAGGCCCGGGCCATGTTCGATGGCGCCGCGACCCTGCTGAAACGGCTCGGCGCCGACTTCCACGACGTGGCGCGCACCTGGATCTTCGTGGACGACATCGACACCAACTACGGGATGCTGAACGAGGTTCGCACCCGGTTCTTCCGCGAGCAGGGGCTCCAGCGGCTGCCGGCCAGCACGGGCATCCAGGGAACTCCGTACCCCTCCAGGTTGCTCTGCTGCATGGACCTGGTCGCCTACCGGGGAGGCCCGGGCCTGGAGATGGAACCTATGTGCGCCGAGACGCTGAACGAGGCGCCGGTGTACGGATCGATGTTCTCCCGGGGGATGCGGCTCTCCACGAGCGACTACACCATGCTCTACGTCTCCGGCACGGCCAGCATCGACACCGAGGGGAGGACGGTCCACGTCGGAGACTCCGCCAGGCAGACCCGGCGCATGTTCGTGAACATCAGAAACCTGCTGACCGCCCAGGGGGCGACTCTCCACGACGTGGTCTCGGCCACGAGCTACCTGAAAGACCCGGGTTTCTATCAGGAGTTCCGTCGGATCGCCCGCGATGAGGGACTGCTGGACAGCACCCCGAACAACATCGTCCACGGTCCGGTCTGCCGCCCCGACTGGCTCGTCGAGGTGGAGGTCACCGCGGCGCTCCCGGGGCGCGGCGCGCAGACGTTCAAGACGCGGCGAGAGTAACAGTCGCGAAGCCGGGCGCCGGCGGTCGGAACGCGCCGGGCCCTCTTCTTCGTGGCCCCGGCCGGGGCCGTTCAGGCGCCGTCCTTCTGGAGCCCCCGTGGCGGGCTCATCGGAGGTATCCCGTGGCAGTGCGAAAGCGAACCCCGCCGGAGCTGCCGGAGGAGAAGCCGGTCGACGACGCCGGCACGGCTCGGCTGCGCGTCGTGGCGGCGCGGCGCATCGTGGTGAAGGTGGGGACCAACGTCATCATGCGCGACGACGGAGGGGTGGCGCTGGGACGCATCTACGGCCTGATGGAGGCCGTGGGCAACCTGAAGAAGCAGGGTCGCGAGGTGATGCTCGTCTCGTCGGGGGCCGTGGGGCTCGGGGTCCAGCGGCTCGCGCTTTCCGAGAGGCCCAAGCAGGTCGCGTACAAGCAGGCCTGCGCGGCCATCGGGCAGGGCCGGCTCATGGCGATGTACGAGCAGGGGTTCGCGCAGCTGGGGATCGTCGTCTCCCAGGTGCTCCTGACGGAGGACGACTTCGCCAGCCGGCGGCGGTACCTGAACCTGCGGGCGACCCTTGGACGGTTGATCGAGCTGGGCGTGGTGCCCATCATCAACGAGAACGACACAGTCTCCACCATGGAGCTCGAGACGCCGGTGGACGGTGTGCCTTCCAGGCCGCACGTGTTCGGCGACAACGACAAGCTGTCGGCCCTGGTGATGAGCAAGGTCGACGCGGACCTCCTGGTGCTGCTTTCGGACGTGGACGGGCTGCACACCGCCAACCCCGCCAGGAACGTCGGCGCGGTCCGGCTGGGAACCGTTGCCAGGATCACGCCGGAGATCGAGCGGTGCGCCGAGGGCGCTTCGGCCGGGGGCCGGGGCGGCATGAAGACCAAGCTGGAGGCGGCCCGGATCGCCACCACGGCCGGCGGCGTCGCCGTCATCGCCAACGGCCGGACACCGGGGGTCCTCGACCGGCTGTTCGCCGGCGAAGACCTGGGCACCGTGTTCCTGCCCCAGGGCCACTGGACGAGCAAGAAGCGCTGGATCGCCTTCGCTTCCACCGTGGGGGGCACGGTCCGGGTCAACGACGGCGCCCGGCAGGCGCTGGTGGAGCGGAAGGCGTCGCTGTTGCCCGCGGGGGTGATCCAGCTCGAGGGGACGTTCCAGCGAGGCGACGTGGTGAGCATCGCCGACAAGGACGGCGTGGAGTTCGCCCGGGGGATCGTGAACTACTCCAGCGAGGACGCGGCCAAGGTCATGGGGCTCCACTCGGACCAGTTCGAGGGCCGTCTCAGCGCGAAGAACCGTGACGCCCTGATCACCCGGGACAACATCGTGCTGCTCGTCTGACCCCGGCGCCGCCGGGGGGAAAACTGAAGTGCTCGGTCCCCCGTTTGCTGTTCTGCTGACGTCCAGCACTCCGGGTTGCGGGCAACGCCCGCGCCATGTGATAACGACCAGATGCGCTGTGGGTTCGAGGGAGGTTGCCGGTGAACGCGGAAGCTCAGCACCCGGGTGAAGTCGAATCGGTGGCCAGGGCGGCGAGAGGGGCGGCGCTGAGCCTCGCCCTGGCACCTACGGATGTCAAGAACCGGGCGTTGCTGGCCGTGGCGGCCAGGCTGAAGGACCGGGCCCGGAGCATTGTCCTGGCCAACGCCGAGGACTGCGCCCTGGCCCGGGAGCTGGTGGCCCAGGGCCGCCTGGCCAGGCCGCTCCTGGACCGGTTGAAGCTCGACGCCACCAAGCTGGAAGAGATGGCCGAGGCGGTGCGGGCCGTGGCCAGGCTCCCGGACCCGTGCGGCAGGGTCGAGTGGCGGACCCTGCTGGACGACGGGCTGGAGCTGACCAAGGTGACCTGTCCGCTCGGGGTCGTGGCCGTCATCTTCGAGTCCCGTCCCGATGTGCTCACCCAGATCGGCGCCCTGACGCTCAAGTCGGGAAACGCCGTCATCCTCAAGGGCGGCAGCGAGGCGGCCCGGACCGGCGGAGCGCTCATGGAAGCCATCTCCGCGGCGCTGGCCGAGGTGCCCGGCATCCCGGCCGCGGCGATCCAGACTCTTTCGGACCGGGAGCAGGTCCGGGCTCTCCTGGCTTGCGACGGCCTCATCGATCTGGTGATCCCCCGCGGATCGAACGAGCTGGTGCGCGCGATCCAGTCGTCCACGCGGATCCCGGTGCTGGGGCACGCCGAGGGGATCTGCCACATCTACCTGGACGAGTCGGCCAGGGTCGAGACCGCCGTGGAGGTGGTGTGCGACGCCAAGCTCCAGTACCCGGCGGCGTGCAACGCCGTGGAGACCGTGCTCGTCCATGCGACCGCGGCGCCGGCGGTGCTGCCCCCCCTGCTTGACCGGCTCACCCGGGCGAGCGTCCAGATCAGGGTCTGCGACAGACTGGCGGCGCTGTTCCCGGATCGGGGGCTCTCGCCTGCCACGGAGGCGGACTGGCGGACCGAATACTGCGGGCCGATCCTGTCGATCAGGATGGTCGACTCCCTGGACGAGGCCATCGATCACATCAACACGTACGGCTCCAAGCACACCGACGCCATCATCACGGAAGACCGGGCCGCCGCCGAGCGGTTCATGGACTCCGTCGATTCGGCCGGGGTCTACCACAACGTGTCGACCCGGTTCGCCGACGGCTACCGCTACGGGTTCGGCGCGGAGGTGGGGATCAGCACCGGCAAGCTCCACGCCCGCGGCCCGGTGGGCCTCGAGGGGCTGGTCTCGTACAAGTACAAGCTGTTCGGGTCCGGCCAGGTGGTGGCGACCTACAGCGGGAAAAACGCCCGCCCGTTCAAGCACCACCGGCTCTGAGACCGTCGGCGGCGCGCCCCGTGGCGAGCGGGTCTTCGCGCGAGACACCACGCCGTGCACGGCGTGTGGCGCCCGCCTGGTGCATCTGTTACCCTTCCAACGGATGACGGCTGGCGGTGGCCGGCCGGAGGGAGGGCGTTGTCCGTGGATGCCGCAGAGGGTGGCCGCGATGTCGAGATGGCCCGGTCGGCCCTGGAGCTGTTTCGGGAGCGTGTGGGGGCCCTCCGCGCCAAGCTCCACACGGTCGTCCTCGGGCAGGACGAGACGATCGACCTCCTGCTCACCTGTGCTCTGACCGATTCCCACGCGCTGGTCGTCGGGGTCCCGGGCCTGGCCAAGACTCTTCTGGTGAAGGCGCTGGCCAACGCCTTCAACTGGCGCTTCAACCGGATCCAGTTCACCCCGGACCTGATGCCCAGCGACATCACAGGCTACGAGCTTCTCCAGGCGAGGGAAGAGGGAGTCTCCCGCGGGGCGTCGATGGTGTTCCGGCGAGGCCCGGTCTTCGCCAATCTCGTGCTCGCCGACGAGATCAACCGGGCGGCGCCGAAGACCCAGTCAGCCTTGCTCGAGGCGATGGCCGAGCGGCACGTGACCGTCTCCGGTGCCACGTACACGCTGGATGACCCGTTCCTCGTGGTCGCCACGCAGAATCCGATCGAGCAGGAGGGGACGTACCCGCTGCCGGAGGCCCAGCTCGATCGGTTCATGATGGAGATCCACATGCCGTACCCTCCGGCTGCGCTGGAGGAGGAGATCGTCGTCCACACGACCTCGGGTCGCCTGTCGCTGGGCCAGCCGTCGATGGACTCGAAGGAGTTCCTCGACCTCAGGGACCTCGTCCTCGCCGTGCCCGTGCCCAGGTCGGTCGTGTCGTATGCGGTGGCGCTCTGTGGCGGCTCCCGGCCCGGCGATGCACGCGCTCTGCCCGAGGTCACGCGCTACGTCGAATGGGGTGCGGGTCCCAGGGGCTCGCAGAACCTCGTGCTCGCCTCCAAGGCCCGGGCCCTGCTGAACGGTCGTCCCGCCCCGATCGTGGATGACGTGCGCCGGGTGGCGATGCCGGTGCTGCGACACAGGATCATCCCCAACTACCAGGCGATCGGCGAGGGGGTGCGTTCGAGCCGCATCGTGGAGATGCTCCTTGAGAGAGTGCCCCTGCCGGGTGACGGCCGGTGACCGCGACGCACGCCTCTCGCTTCCTGGATCTGGAGACGGTGGCGCGACTCGCGAGGCTGCGGTTCGGCACCAGGTACGCCGTCGAGGCCGCATACCCCGGCAGACATGCGTCCCACCGCCCGGGGGGGTCGCTCGAGTTCGCCGACTTCCGTCCGTACACGCCAGGGGAGGACCTCCGCAAGCTCGACTGGAAAGTCATGGCCCGCCTGGGCCGGGCGTACGTGCGCACCTACCAGGAAGACACGCAGCTGCTGTGCACGATCGCCCTCGACTCGAGCGGCTCCATGGCGTTTCCGTGTCACCTCGGGCCCGGTGCTCTCTCCAAGCTGGACTACGCCCGGTACCTCGCCGCGAGCCTGGCGTACGTCATCGACCGCGGCGGCGACCAGGTCGGCCTGGCCGTGCTCGGAGACCGACTCGTGGATTGCCTCCCGCCGGCTGCGGCGCCGACCCAGCTGCAGAGCTTCCTTCGCATGCTCGAGGAGACGCCACGGCCCGATGCGTCTCCGACGAGGCTGAGAGCCGGGCTCCTCGCGCTGTTGCCCCTGTTGCCGACGCGCGGGGTCCTGGTCGTCGTGGGCGATTTCCTGGACGACGACCTGGAGGGTGTCTTCGGCGCGCTGCGCCTGTTCAGGCACCGACACTTCGAGGTGCTGCTTCTGCATCTCGTCCACCCGCAGGAAGAACACCTCCCCGAGGGGCGCTGCTACAGGTTCCAGGGTCTGGAGGGCGAGGGCGAGATCGTGGGGACCCCGGCCGAGATCGCCGCGGCCTACGAGCGCCGCTTCGCCGGGTTCCTCGCCACGGTCAAGACCCTCGCCGTGGCCACGGGGTGTGATTACCGGCGGCTGTCGACGGCGACCAGCACCCTGCGATCGCTCGAGACGCTGCTGGTGGAGAGGAGCAGATAGACCGGTGGCCGTGAGCTTCGGCAACCCGCTGCTCGCGTTCGCGGGGATCGCCCTGGCCGCGTTGCCGGTGGTGGTCCACCTGCTGACCAGGCCGAAGCCGGTGCCGTTGCCGTTCTCGGCGCTGAAGTTCCTGACCGAGACGTCCGCGGCGCGTCGCCACCGGTCCCGTCTGAGGGATGCGCTGGTGCTCGGTCTGAGGACGCTCGCCGTCCTCGCCCTGGGCCTCGCCGTGGGCCAGCTGCGGCTGGCCGCCGGGAGACCGCCGGGACCCGACGACCGGGTCGACCGGGTGGTGGTCCTCGACGTCTCCCGGAGCATGAACGCGCGGTCTCTGGGCGTGGCCGGGATCGATCGCGCCCGCGCGCTCGCTCGATCGGTCCTGTCCGGCCGGACCGTTCGAGCCGGCCTGATCTTCGCGGGGACCAAGGCGCGACCGGTCTTCGACGAGCTCTCCGTCAACCTGGGCGCGCTGTCTGAAGAGCTGGCCAGGGCCCGGCCTCTTCCGGAAGAGCTCGACTGGAGGGCGGCCCTCGACGCCGCCGTCGCCTTGCTGACCGGCAAGAAAGGGGCCG
The DNA here is from genome assembly GCA_016213885.1 of Candidatus Rifleibacteriota bacterium. Taxonomy (GTDB): domain Bacteria; phylum Muiribacteriota; class UBA6191; order JACPRK01; family JACQZM01; genus JACQZM01. The sequence continues at coordinate 6,567 of JACQZM010000109.1, forward strand.
ATCGCAGGGAGCTCGTGATCGTCACGGACCTGCAACGAACGAACTGGGATCGGCTCGATCTCTCGGGCGTGCCTGCGGACGTGGAGATCACGTTCTGCTCGACGGCGCCCCCGCTGCCGCCCCGGAACCTCGCCATCGTCGCCGTGAGCCATGACGGGCACGTGGAACGTGGGAGGACGTTGCGTCTTCACGTGGAGGTGGGGAACTTCTCCGATCTGGTGCAGCGGCCAGAGCTGGAGGTGCGCGTGGGCGACCGCACCTACAAGGCACGGCCGGAACTGGCGCCGTGGAGCCGACGGACGGAGCCGGTGGAGGTGTCTCTCCCGGACGCGGGTCATGTGGAGGGACGGGCCACGCTGGTGGGCGCCCAGGATGCGCTCCCCGACGACGATGCTCGATCGTTCGTCGTCCCCGTGTCGCCCTTGCCGTCCATCGGGATCGTGACCGATCAGTCGGCGACGAGAGTCGGCACGTCTACCTATTTCACCTACCGGGCGCTGGCCCCCGAGGCCCCGCTGGGCGGTCTCGACCAGGGACGCTCCGTGATCCGCGTCGCCCCGCGCGACGCCCGCAAGGAGGTGCTGGAGGCCCTGGACGTCGTGGTGCTCGTTCGGGCCGGGCGACTCACGGACGACCTGACGAGGCTCGCTGCCGGCCTCGTGATGAGGGGACAAGGTCTTCTGTACGTGCTCGAAGAGGTCGAGGACGCCGATGGCCTGACTCGCCTCACCGGCGAGCTCGGCCAGAAGGTGACCCTCGGGTTGACGTTCTCTCCGTCGCGCCGCGGCCAGAAGCAGGCGTACCAGAACCTGAGAGTGGTCGACCGGCGACGTCGGCCGTTCGAGAGTCTGACCGAGGGGCTGTGCACCCTTCTCGAGCAGGAGCGTTTCGCCTCGAGGATGGACAGTCTGCCCGGCGGGCCCGAGCCGCCCGCCGGGGTGCTCGCGCGGTACACCGACGGGACCGTGGCCGTCGCCATCGCCGAGACCGGCGCGGGGCGCGTGGGCATCTTGAACATGGCCGTCGCCAGCTCGACGCTTCCCCGGTCGCCGCTCTTCGTGCCCTTCCTGGGCGAGCTCGTCCGGGCGCTCGTTCCCGGGGCGGAGGCGGCCAGCCATGCGGCGGCAACCGGGGCCGAGCTGTCCGTACCGCTGCCGCGGAGCGTGGGTGGTCTGGCCGGGTTGCGCGCCCTGGGCCCGGACGGGCGGCCGTTGCCAGGGCTGAAGATCGAGGAGACGACGACCGGTGTCGCCCTGCGCGGGAGAGCCGCCTCCCCGGGCATCCATCGCGTCGATCGGAAGGGCGTCACGCTCCTGGCGCTGGCCGTGGAATGTCCTCCCTCCGAGTGCGACCTGAGGACGGTTCCCCCGGGAGCCCCGCGCTCCTGCCCGGGCGCCGACGGTCGCGTCCGGGTGCGGCAAGCCACCCGCGTCGACGCCGTCGCCGACGCACTCGACGGCGGGCCGTCGCCCGCATGGAAGAGCGGGGGCCCCGCCGGCGGTCCGTGGGCGACCGGGGAGCTCGGTCGGCCTGCCGGTGAGGCGTCCACGGACCTGTGGCGCTACCTGATCCTCGCCAGCGTTCTCTTCGTTCTGGCAGAGCTCGGCGTGCTCAAGCTGTTCGGGACGTGACGGTCCGGGGGTCGACGTGAAGCAGCTCGTGTTCGAGCCCGTGATGCCGGTGGGGGGCATCCTGGGTCTCTTGCTGCTCGGCGTGGCCGCGCTGGTGGCGTACCACGCGGTCCGGCCTCCCGCGGCCAGCGAGCGGTGCCGTCTCGCCTCGGGCTGCTTGACGCTGGCCGGGTTCCTGGTGCTGGTCTGCCTGCTCTTCGACCCCACGTGGCTGGAGACGATCCCCCCTCCCGCGGGCCGGCCGGTCCTCCACGTCCTCCTCGACACCTCGGCGAGCATGGGGGTCGCCGATGTGGCGGGCCGGTCGCGCCTCGACGTCGCCCGCGACTTCGCGCTCGCCGTCCACTCACGGATGACCGACCCGGACCGGTCGATGGACGTCCGCCTCCGTACCTTCGATCGACACTCGAGGCCCGTGTCGGCCGGGTCGCTGGCGTCGGTCACGGCCCGTGGCGAGGTGACCGATCTGGCCTCGGCGATCCGCGATGCGCTGGGCGGCTGGCGTCTCGAGGCGATCCTCGTGCTGACCGACGGGATCCACAACGCCACGGCCGGTACCGACGAGCTGACGAGAGCTGCGCGAGCCGCACGCAGCGCCGGCGTTCCGATCCATGCCTGGTCCGTCGGTGGGGAGGCCTCCGTCGCCGACGTGGGCGTGGAGCTCGATGCCGCCGAGGAGCTCGCGTTCGTCGGACAGGAGATGAGCCTGCCGGTCCGGATCGTGCATCGGGGCCTGGGCAGAGGAACGGTCCAGCTGTCGCTGGCCCGGGGCGGCCAGCGGATCGAGTCGCGACTGGTCGAGCTGGTCACCGGCCGCCCCACGGTCGTCGAGCTCGCTCTGGATGCGCGGAAAGCAGGGACGTTCGACTACACGATCTCCGTCGCCCCCGTGTCCGGCGAGGTGACCCTGGCGAACAACGCGTGCGATCTGGTGCTCCGGGTACTGGACCAGCCGATCCGGCTGCTGGTGCTCGAGGGGAAACCGTACTGGGACCTGAAGTTCCTGGTCCGTTGCCTCAAGCTCGATCCGGCGGTGCGGGTCACCTGGGCCGTCAGACTCACGTCGCAGCGGGCGATCGTGCGGTCCACCGGTCAGGACGAAGGCACCACGAGCTCCGGGCCCCGCCGGCGTGGGGCCGGCGAGACCGGCGGCGAGGGCGCCGGTTCCGGCGAGCAGCTGCCCGAGCACGTTCGCGTGGTCACGTCCGAGGCCGGGGCGTTCGAAGAGCTGATCCGCTCCGAGCGCCTGGAGCGTTACAGCGTCGTCGTCCTCGGGCGAGACGCCGACGCCTTCCCGACGCCGCCGGTGGTGGAGGCGCTGAAGTCCTGGGTGTCGCGCCAGGGCGGTGCGCTTCTGTGCGCTCGGGGACGGCCGACGACCGTCATCGCCGGTCCGATGGAGAGTCTGCTGCCGGTGCACTGGGAGAACTCGGCCGAGACTCGTTTCGGGTTCGACCTCACCGAGCAGGGTCGGGCGCTGCGGCTGGTCCCCGAACGTCTCCTGGTGCCGCTTGCCCAGGGGGGGGCCAACCTCGTCACGGGTGCCAGGGCGACGCGTGAGAAGGAGCTCGCCAGGGTCCTGGCCCGCGCGTCGGGGACCGAGGCGGTGGCTGGAATGCCGGTGCTGACGGTCCAACCGTACGGTCTTGGCCGGTCGGTCGTGCTGGAAGGGACCGGGATGTGGAGGTTCGCGCTCTCCCCCGCGGTCCGGGCGGAGCAGGAATCGGTCTACCGATCGTTCTGGTCCAGCCTGCTCCGGTGGATCGTGGTCGGGGGCGATCTCCTCCCTGGCCAGCGCGTGGTCGTGCGTCCGGCGCGCTGGGCCATGTCGACGATCGAGCGTTGCGTGCTCCACGTGGTGGCCCGAGCCGACGCGCCGTTCTCCCCTCGCTCATGGCCCGTCATCGAGCTCCAGGGACCCGGCGGCAAGATCGGCCGCCACCCCGCGGCCCCGGCCGGGGAGGACGCATCTCTCTACCGGGTGGACCTCGGCTCGATCCCGGCGGGGCGCTACCGGGCGCGGGTCACCGTACCGGGCTCCTCCCCGGCGGAATGCGCGTTCGTCGTTGCGGAGCCGCTTCAGGAGCGCCTCGAGATCAGCGCCCGGCCGGATCTTCTCGCCCTCCTCGCGCGGGAGACGGGAGGGACCGTGCTGGGCCGCCCCGATCCGGGTGCGCTCTTGGACATGTGCCACCGGTACTGGGCGAGCACGAATCCGGTCCGGTACCGCCGGCGGCCGGCCTGGGACAGCTGCCTGGTCCTGATCGCCGTGGTGGGTGCGTGGAGTCTGGCCTGGCTGGTCCGACGGCTGGGCGGGTTGGTGTGATCCGATCATGTCCTCGGACGACAGGGCAGTCCCGGAGCTCCTGACCTCGCGGCTACGCAGCCTGCGATGGCGGGTACTCTCGCTGGGGGTGCTGTCCGGCCTCGGCACCGGCCTGTGTTCCGGCACGCTGGTCGTCATCGGGATCGCCTGGCTCGACACCCTGGCGGAGACGTCGCCGCTCGTCCGGATCTCCGCGCTGACCGCCGCGGGCCTCGCGGTGGCGGTCGGCCTCCTGGCGACGCTGGTGGCCGCCGGCCTCCGGTCGACCGATCGAGCTCTCGCGGCGCGCCTGGACGCCACGCTGCAGTCGGGCGGCGTCGTGACGTCCGGCATCGACCTCCTGCTGGCCCCTGGCCCGCTTGCGAACCGCCCGCCGCCCTCCGGGCTCGACCGCGTCGCTGGCTCCGCGGCCGAGCCGGGCGGGATCGTTCGAGATGGGGGGCCCTTCGCTGCGCTCATTCCGCCCCCCAAGCCCCCCACGGGCTCGCCCTCCGGGCTCGACCGCGTCGCTGGCTCCGCGGCCGAGCCGGGCGGGATCGTTCGAGATGGGGGGCCCTTCGCTGCGCTCATTCCGCAGATCGGAAGAGCCCCGCACCCAGCTGCTTCGACTGACGGACCCGCACGGAGATCATCCGCCGCACTCGCCCACCGCGTTGGCCGTCCACCCGGGGGCCACCACGGTTCTCTACGGCGACAGCCTCGATGTGAGCGCACGCTGCACCGGCCTGCTGCCAGACCGGATGGAGCTCGTGATCTGTGACGCCTCAGGAACGCCCGGGCAATCGGTGCCCATGTTCCAGGAAGATGAGAGCCGGTGGCGTTCCCAGATTCAAGACGTTCGCCATCGGCTCGAGTACTTCGTCCGGACGCCACACGGGCGCAGCCACCGGTACCCGATCGACGTGACCCTGGTTCCACGCATCCTCCAGGTCAGAGTCCGCCTCACCCCTCCCGGCTACACCGGCGATCCGCCGTACGATGGACCGGTGCCGCCAGGTGGGATCTCCGCCGTGCGAGGCAGCCTGGTCGACGTGGTCGTCGATAGCAACCGTCCGCTCGCGAGCGGCGAACTCTGCCTTTTCTCGCCGCGGCTGGCCCCCGTCCGGGTCTCGCTGGTCCCCGATCGTACCGACCCGAGATCGGTTCGTGGTCGGTTCGAGCTCCGGCAATCGGGCCAGCTACGGATCCAGGTGGTGGACGCCAGGGGGCTGGCCTCCCGGGAGCCGTTCCGGACGAGCCTCGGAGTGACCGACGACCAGCGTCCCACGGTGCAGATCGTGTCGCCGCTCCCGCGCTCCGTGGTGGCGCCCGACTCGGTCTTGCCCGTGGGGGTCGAGGCCGTGGATGATTTCGGCGTCGCGCGGATCACGCTCTTCCGCAGCCTGAACGCCTCGCGCCATCTGCCGGTCGACTTGCCCGTCCGGGGCGGACGGGCTCGCCTCGCGCGAAGCGTCGTGAGCATGGACCTCTCGGCCTACGGGTTGCTGCCTGGCGACGTGATGACCCTGTTCGCCAGGGCCGTGGACGACGAGCCGGGCCGACCCAAGGGAAGCGAGACCCCGATCGTGGAGGTGAGCGTCGTCTCGCCGGCCGAGTTCGCCCGGCTCGTGAAGGCCCGGCAATCGCTCGGCTCGTTCGAGGTCAAGTATCGCGAGACGCAGAGGATCCTGGACACTGTGCTCGAATCGCTGCAACGTCACGCCGATCAGCTGGAGGATGCCATCGCCAGGGGCGACGAGACGCTCGCGGGCACGGTGATCGGAGAGATGGAGCGATCCGCGCGGGCGCTGGAGCGATCGGTGGACTGGATGCAGAGCGAGCTCGAGGCGCCGCGAGAGCTGGATCTGGATCAGGCCCTCAGGATCCACCTCGCTACCCTGCGAGAGCGTCTGACCGGCTTCCGACGGACGCTGATCGCCGCCCGCTCCACGGCCCGGGCAAAGGCTCTGGCCGCTCTGCGGCAACTGCTGGCGGACCTCGCGAGCGCCCGCGAGGAGTTCACCAGAAACGTGACGCAACCGCTCGACGTGCTCGACATCGTCTTCCCGTTGATGACCGATGCAGAACGCTTCTCCGAGCTGGCGGCGATCCAGAGGGAGCTGGCTCGACGGATCGAGTCGGCAGGCGACGTCGGCGCGAACGATGGCTACGGGGACAGGGTCCGCCTGGTCGACCTGGCCGAAGAGCAGCGCAGGGTTCGCGCCGAGCTGGCCACGCTGCTCGAAGACATCCGTGATGATGCCGCGAAGCTGCCGGAAGACGAGCCGTTCGGCCGGCTGAAGCGCGAGGCGGTGGCGTTCGCTTCCAGCGTGGCACGCGGCCCGATCCCCGACCTGATGGATCGAGCTGCGAGCGCCCTGGAGAAGAACGACGCCAAGGCCGGAGGCCGATCGGCAACGGCGGCGGCGAACGAGATGGAGAAGCTCATCAAGCGATGCACCGAGGTGTCCGATCAGGCCGAACGGTGTCTCAGGTTCCAGCCCGCGCTGGCCCGGAGCCTGGGGGACACGATCCGCCAGCTCCTCGCCGGGCAGGGCTCTGGCAAGGGCGGCCCGGGCGGAGGCCTTCACGGCTACTCGATGCGGGATCCTCGCCGGGCCCTGGGGCTCTACGGGAAGGTCGTCCTGTCGGAGGCCCGCCAGCAAGGCGCCAGCACCGCCGGCGCCCGGGGGTCCGGCGAAGGAGCTCATCCTCCGACGCGACTGGACGATTCGGGTGGGTCCGGCGACGACCACGTGCCCGCGGCGGGAGTGCCGGCTCGCGAGCTGCCCCCCGCCTACCGGCAGCAGATCCGACACTACCTGGAGAGGTTGGCCGAGGAGCTCGCAGGAGGAAGACGGTGAGCATCCCGAAGCGCATGGCAGGGCCCGCGGACCCTCCGGGCCGGTGGCGACGACCCGGGGCCCGGCCTGGGCTCCTCGGACGACCGTGGGGACCGGGTCTCGTCGCCATGCTCGTGGCGATGCTCGTGACGCTCGCCGGGCGGGGTGTGGCGAGACTGGCCGCGTCCACCGACGTCGCCGACCGCGACGCCCGTGTCGCCCGCGTCGCGGCCTCGGCGAGCGAGCCGCGGGATCCACCGTCGCCCGTGCCCTCCAGGGGGCGTGAGGACGGGAGCGCGGACCGGACCGACGGCGCGGGGCTCCCCGGCGCAGGCGCCGCCGCCATCGGGGGTGAAGACGGGAGCGTCGTGCAGGTGGCGAACCTGATCTACGCCCGGGTCAAGAGTTCGCAGTGCTTCTCCGACCACTTCTTGATCCAGGCCGAACGGGTGAGCTCCATCGCGACGAGCAGGCGCTTCCACGCCGTGAAGCTCTCCTCCGGGGAGCTGTTCTCGTTCCCGTTCGTGATCATGACCGGAGAAGGCGAGTTCGAGCTGCCGGCGGACGAGCGACGGAACCTGCGCCGCTACCTGGAGAAGGGAGGGTTCGTCCTCGCTTCGGCCGGGTGTTCGTCGCTCCAGTGGGATGGTTCTTTCCGGCGGGAGATCTCCAGGGTCTTCCCGGACCAGCCGCTTCGAGAGCTCTCGATCGACCACCCCGTCTTCCACACGGTACGCGACATCGACCGGGTCCACGTCGCGCACGGGACCGCGCAACCGTTTCGAGTGCTGGTGCTGGGTACCCGAGTGGCGCTGCTCTACTCCGCGGACGGGTTGAACGACACCAAGAACGCCACGGGCTGCTGCTGTTGCGGCGGCAACGAGATCGTGAACGCCGAGGAGATCAACATCAATGTGCTGGCGTACGCCCTCAGCTTCTGACCCCGGCCGTGTCCGGTCCGTCCGGGGCGCCCGAGCGCTGGCGGTGGCGCTGGCGGTGGGCCTGACGCTCGGTGCGTGGGTCTCGCCGCCGCTCCACGGGGCGAAGACGACCCTCGCGATCCCGGCGGAGCTCGACCTGAGAGGGGTGCTCTCGTCCACGAGCCCGCCGACCACCACCGAGGTCGAGCGCCTGGTCGTCCACCTCGGCGACAGGGATCCCGCGATCCGCGAGGCGATCGTCGACCGGCTCGCGCCTTTTCCCCACGAAGCGGCCAGGCGCACGCTGTCCGTGTTCCGCGAGCGCCGCCTGGCGTCTCAGCTGACGGCGCTCGAGCTTCTGCGCGTCTGGCGAGCGCCGGTTGGAGCTCTCGATCCGTGGCGACCCGGGACCGTGACTCGATCGATGCCGGCCCTCGAGTCCTGGGCGCACTCCCTGCCAGCGCCGTCCGCCCCGGGCCCCGAGATGGGGATGCGCGTCGACACGGAGCGCGACCTTGCGGAGCTGACAGCGGACTCTCCAGGCAGAGCGGCGGGCGCGATCGAGCGTCTGGTGCGAGCGGGTCCGACGCTCTTGCCCCGGATCCGTGCGCTGGAAGGCCGGGCCACGGGCTCGAAGCTGCGTCAGACCCTGGCGACGCTGCGCTACCGCCTGATCATCCCCCCGGCGTTCGCGCTCCGGGAGCCGGGACTGGCCCGCTGGCTCGCGATGGCCACGGCGCAAGACAAGGTCGCGATCATCGATCGCCTGAGCGCGGAGCCGGGTGAGGTCGCAAAGCCGCTCCTGATCGAGCTGTTTCTGGATCCGCACCCGCTCGTGCGCGAGACGGCGATGAAGGCTCTGCTCGGTCGCGCCGACCTGGAGGTTGCGGATGACCTGGCGAGGCTGCTTCTCGACAGCGACGCCAACGTACGGGCGGCTGTCTTGAAGCAGCTGACCGAGAAGCCTCTGCCCGAGCTGGTGCCGCGGCTGGCCGAGTTCATCGCCCGGGAGCGCGACGAAGACCTGCTGGTCCACGCGACCCGCGCCCTCGGGAACACGACCGGGTCCGCTGCGATGCGATGCCTGATCAGGCTGTTGACCGACTCGAAGTGGCGGGTACGTGCCGAGGCGGTGGAGGCGGTAGGCCGCAAGCTCTCCAAGGGGAGCTGGTCGCCGAGCGAGTCGGTCGCCGCGGAGCTGCGGGCCGCCGTTCTGGGCCTGCTCGATGACAAGGATGGCTACGTCGTCAGCCGGGCGATCAGCGCCGCCAAGGAGCTGAGGATCGGCGAGTCGGCACCGGTGCTGGTCAAGATCGCGGAACGCGATCCCGGGCTCGCGGTCAGCGCGCTGGACACGCTCGCGAGTCTTGGCCTGGGCACGTCCGTGGAGAAGAGCCTCCGCTCCCTGGTCTCCTCGCGCACGCCGGCCGTTCGCGCCGCGGCGATCCGTGCCCTCGCCGGCTCCACGGGCGCCAGCATCGGTGACGAGGTCCAGGCGGCGCTGGGCGACCGGGACGCTGACGTTCGATACGCCGCCCTCACGGGGCTTCTGGAGATACTCCGCAAGAATGTCGGCAGCGCGGACCGTCTGTCGCGCCGCTGGCCCGCGAGCCTCGTCGAACCTCTCCAGCGTGGGGTGGTCCCCCTTCTCGCGGCGATCGAGGCCCGCGAACGGATCGCGGCGGCCAGCGTTCTCGCCGTACTCGGCGACAGAGAGCGGGCCTTCCCGGTTCTCATCGCCTCGTTCTCGGCGAAGCCGGATCTCGTGGCGTCGGCGGTCGAGATCTTCCCGGACCTGGACTGGGCCCGCCGCCGACAGCTGTTCGAGGCGCTCATGGCGACACATCCGGGCGTGACGATCGAGAAGGACCTGATCAAGGCGCTCGGGACCGGAGCTCCCGAGGAGGGGCCGGCGTACTTCTGGGGGTTGCTGGAGTCCCGGAGCGCATCGGCCGACCTGGTGGGGTCGATCGGCGACGCTCTCTTCTCGAGCCTGGGCGGCAAGCAGCTCGCGTACACCAGACCCGGCAAGGCGTCCCTCGAGGCGATGGCCCGGCAGGCCCGGGAGCACCTGGGCCTTGCTCGAACGGGCGTCGCGACCGTGGCGCTCCGGCTGCTCCTCTACGCCGATCCCGACGCTGGCGCGAAGGTCGGTCGCGAGGTGTTCGCCGACGCCAGAGTCGAGCGGGAGCTGCGTCTGAACGCGCTCAGGCTCATGCTCTCCAGCGACGCCGTCGCCCAAAGGGGCGACCTGGCCGTCACGGTGCTGAAGTCACAGGACACCTGGGCGCTGGAACCGGCGCTCGCCTACCTGTCCCTCGGCGGGAGCTCCACGGCCGTTCGTCGGATCACGGTCGGCGGTCTGGCGATCCCGCTGGAATCGCTATCGTACGCGTGGATGGTGGGCGGAGGGCAGGGGCCGACCCGGGAACCGAACGGTCTCACTCCGGAGCTGCTGAGGCCGCACCTCCGATCGACCGAGGGCCTCGTTGCGTGCTACGCGGCCCACCTGCTGGCTCTCCTGGGCGACCCCGGCGGCCTGCCCGTGTTGGTCAAACGCTGGCGGACCGACGGGGCGCGTCCCGAGGATCAGCTGCGCGACCTGCTGACCGATGCGATCGCGGCTCTCGACGACGATGGTTCCACGCCGCTGTTGGCGCGGATCTACCGCTCGATGAGCGAGAACCAGAGAGCGATCAGGGATCTCTACCAGAAGCTGAGGTTGATGACCGGTCCCGGTGCGAGAGGGCTCCGGAAGCAGATACGTAGCGACGTCGGCCGGGAGAACCTCCAGTGAGCCGCGCGGCAGGTTCGCTCGTCGAGGCGCCGCGCGTCGAGCGGAGAAAGGAGGCTCGAATGAAGACGAGGAACTCGAGGAGAGCCCTGGTGCTTCTCACAGGTCTCGCGACCTGGATGGCGGTCGCATCGCCCGCCGCCCGGGCTGGCGACCAACCGTTGAGCGTGACCGTCACCGGCTCTCAGCTGCTTGCGGGATTGCCGGACAGCGTCCGGGCGACCACGGCCATCCAGGAGAAGGGGGCGGATCTCAAGACCGTTCTCGCGGCGCTGAGGCAGCGCGGGCAAGAGATCCACAAGAGCCTTCTGACCCTGGGCGCCGAGAAGGAGTCCATCAGACTCTCCGAACCCATCCTTAGACGGGTTCCGCCAGAGCTGGCGCAGCAGACCAGCATGCTCGCCCAGAGGCCGAAGGGGCTGCGGGGCAAGCGCAAGCAGGACGACATCGTCCTGACGACGACGGTATCCGCCCGGTGGCCGCTCGCCGGGGCTGACGTGGACGCCCAGATACTGAGGGTCTTCCAGCTGGAGAAGGGGTTGCTCGACGCCGCCAAGCCGACGCGCGCGGGCAAGGAGGACCCGGATGACGAGGAAGGCGACCAGGCGGCCCAGATGACGCGCCATTGGGCACAAGGCGAGGAGGGGAAGATCGGCGCCGTGGATCTGCTCTACTCCAGAAGGCTCGGAGGGGATGAGATCGACCGGGCGCTCAAAGAGGCGTTCGCTCGGGCCAGGGCCTCTGCCGAGAGGCTGGCCCGTGCCTCGGGACAGACGCTGGGGAAGCTCGTGACGCTCCGCGAGCTCTTCAGACCGGAGGGCGACGAAGACTCGTCCGGTGTCGACGCGTACCGAGGCTGGCAGCCGTGGTCCGCGTCCGGGCCCGAGAGCATCAGCCTGGATCGGGAGGAGGCGACCGGCAAGAAGTTCGGGCCGCTCCGCATCCGCGTATGTGTCGTCGTGACGTTCGACCTCAAGCCCGCCGGACCATAGCCCCGGTCCCGATGAACAGGCGAAATCCAAGAACTGCCGAGGCGTCTGGAGGTGTCGTCGATGAAGGTGCCATCGCTCGCCGTTTCCTGGATCATGGCCGTCTCCATCGCAGCGGGCCCGGCCGGTGCCGCGGACCCGCCTCGAGTGTCCACGACCGGGTCTTTCGAGGTCGAGGGACCACCGGAACGGGTCCGGATGACGGTTTCGTTCCGGGAAGCCGGCCCCACGCTGAAGGATGCCCTGCCGCTCCTCGAGAAGCGGCGAGACGACCTGGGGAAATCGATAAGCCCGTGGAGTTTCGCAGAGCCGAAAAGGGGTCGAACCGCGAGATGGCGGCGATCATGCGGCGGCTGCAGGGCGGAAAGGCCGCGAAGCCGAAGGGAGAGCGGACCACGGCATCCTCGACGCTGACCGCCGACTGGCCGCTCAGGGGAAACGGTCGCGACGAGCAGATGAGGGAGGTGGCCCAGCTCGAGGCGAAGCTCGCCCAGGCGGTCGTCGCCACCGCCAAGGTCGACGAGAGTGAAGACGAGGACGACCCGGCCCCGGAGATGTCCATGATCTCCTCTTTCACCGGCGACGCGACGAAGGCGGCTCCGGTCAAGGTCTCGTTCGTTCGCGACGTGACCGATGCCGACGTTGCCAGGGCGACCCGGGAGGCGTGGGCCCGGGCGCGCACCGCTGCCGAGAAGCTCGCCGCGGCGACCGGGAGCTCTCTGGGCAGGATGATCAGCGTCAGTCACACCGGGTACAGCGTCAGTTCCGGCGAGGATGAGGACAGGTATTCCGGGCGCGCTGTCGTCCAGTGGGGCGATGATGCGGCTTCATCCCCGAAGGGCCGGGAGGTCGTGCGCAGGTGGTTGGAGCCGCTCCGGTACAGGGTGACGGTCCAGGCCTCGTTCGATCTGGGCCCGAAGTGAATCGACCCGGCTCGCTCCAGGCCGGTCACACCGCGGCATCGACGAGGGCGGCCGCCTCCCGGGGACCGCGCCGTCTCGCCTGTCCGGTCGTCGAGGAGCTGGCCTGGCAATCAGTTGGGGGCGGCGGGCTCCACGATCCTCACCACTCGGTTCGCCGGCAGGTCCTGGAGCACCTGGGCCGGTGAGCCGTCCCACAGCACCTCGACCCTGTCCACCCGGGTCGCCCGGCCCAGCCCGAGGTGGACGATCCGCTCCGACTGGCTCAGGTAGCCCGAGCCGCCCCGCACCTGGGAGAGCCAGGTGCGGCTCCCCACGGTCGCCAGCACCCGGGTCCCGATCGGGTCCCTGAGCCTGGTGCCCACCAGCTCCAGCCTGAGCCAGTTGCCGGTGACGCCGGACTCGTTCTTGATCAGCGACGCCTGGGCCATCAGGTTGACGATGGCGAAGTCGATCAGGCCGTCGAGGTCGTAGTCGGCGAACGCGGCACCGCGCCCCATGAGCTTCACCTGGTAGTACGGCCCCGCCGACGACGAGACATCCTCGAACCGGAACGCTCCCTGGCCGGCGAACAGGAGGTCTTCCTGCGGCTGCAGGTGGTTGAACTCCCCGTTGATCCGGATGAGGTCCAGGATTCCATCGTTGTCCATGTCGTAGACGCCGCCGCCCCAGCCCACGTACTGGGCGCTGGCCGGAGCGATGCCCGACGAGGTGGTCATGTCGGAGAACCGGCCCCTGGTCTTCAGGTCGTTCTTGTAGAGCGCTCCCACGCCGCCAGCGGTCACATAGGCGTCGAAGCAGCCGGTGTTGCCCAGGTCGGCGAACTCCACGGCCATGGCGCTGACCCCCTCGCCGCCCAGCCCGTGAGCGCACGCCTTCTCGATGGCGCACTCCCGGAACGTCCCGTTCTTCTGGTTCAGGTACAGGTAGTTCTGCATCTTGTCGTTGGCCACGAAGATGTCGATCCAGCCGTCGCCGTCGATGTCGCCGACGGAGGCTCCCATGCTCCGGCCCGGGATCTTCGAGTTGACGCCGCTCTTGATCGAGACGTCCGTGAACGTCCCGTCGCCGTTGTTGCAGAAGAGCGAGTCGGGCTGCCCCGAGTAGGCCAGCGGGCCAGGGAACGCGTCGGCCGGGTAGAACATGTGGTACGCCGGATCGTACACCAGGTAGTTGGCGACGAACAGGTCCAGGTTCCCGTCCTTGTCGTAGTCGAGGAAGCTCGCGGCCACGGAGAAGTTCTCGCTGGGAACGGCCGGCTTCCTGTCGAGGCCCACCCCCGCCCTGGCGGTCGCGTCGACGAACGTCCCGTCGCCCCGGTTCCTGAACAGGTGGTTTGCGCCGTAGCAGGTGACGTAGAGGTCGGGATAGCCGTCGCTGTCGTAGTCGCCGGTGGTGCAACCCATCCCGAACATGGGTATGGCCAGCCCGGCCAGCTCGGTCACGTCGTCGAACCGCCGGTCGCCCCGGTTCCGGTACAGGCGGCACACCGCGCCGGCCTTGGAGGGGTCGCCCTGCTTCTTCTGATCGCACAGGCCCGGCACGTAGCGATCGTTGACGAAGAAGAGATCCGCGAGACCGTCCCCGTCGTAGTCGAAGAAGGCGCAGCCGGTACCGGTGGTCTCCACGATGTTCAAGAGGTCCTTGGCGCCGAAGGTGTGGCAGAAGTCGATGCCCGACTCCTTGGCCACGTCCCGGAACCAGAACCGGGGGCGGCTCCCGGCTTCGGGGCCTCCGGACGCCGGCGACCACGACACCAGGGCGACGATGAACCCGGCGAGAAGCGACCAGCGACAGCTTCGTTTCACGTCAGACCTTCCTGATCCGGCGCCTCGCCGGATCCGACTCGCGCCATGATCGCTCGCCCCGTTCAGCGGTGATGCCGGGGGTCACGACCCGGAAGGCACAAGAGTGCCGGGCCGAGTCCCGGCGGAGCCGGCGAGCCCGAAGAGCTCGTCAGCCGGGCCGGCCCCGTTCGACCGCGCGGCCGGCTCGTCACACGCCGAGGAGCTCCTGGGTGAGCTCCTGGAACTGGTGGAAATCGAGAGCCTGCGGACCGTCGGAGAGCGCCCGGGCGCGGTCCGGATGGACCTCGATGATCAGCCCGTCGGCGCCCACCGCAACCGCTGCCCGGGCGAGCGGAGCGACGAGCTGGTATCGACCCGCCGCGTGGGACGGATCCACGATGATCGGGAGGTCGGTCTGTTCGCGCATGACCGGCACTGCCGACAGGTCCAGGGTGAACCTGGTGCTGTTCTCGAACGTGCGGATGCCCCGCTCGCACAGGATGACGTCGGGGTTGCCGGCCAGAAGGACGTACTCCGCGGCCAGCAGGAACTCCTTGATCGTGGCCGACATGCCCCGCTTGAGGAGCACCGGCTTGCCCAGGCCGGCCACCATCTTGAGGAGCCCGTAGTTGGCCATGTTCCGGCTTCCGATCTGGACGATGTCGGCCACGGCAGCGACCTTCTCCGCCACGGTGGCGTCGATCGCCTCGGTGACGATCGCCAGGCCGGTCTCCTTGCGGGCCAGATCGAGGAGCCGCAGCCCCTCTTCGCCCAGGCCCTGGAACGTATACGGGGACGTCCGGGGCTTGTAGGCCCCGCCTCGGAGCACCCTGGCTCCGGCCGCCTTGACCGCCCGGGCCGTGCTGAGGATCTGCTCTTGGCTCTCGACGGCGCAGGGCCCCGCCATGACGACCAGCTCGCCGGCGCCCAGATGTACGTCGCCCACCTTGACGACACGACGGCCCCTGCCGGGGCTCCCTGTCACCAGCAACCGTCCATCGGCTTCGCTCATCGAGTCTCCTCCTGTGCGTGCGGCGGGTGGGCCGTCCAGATCCGGCGATCCGCCCGGCGGTACTCCTTTCAAGAAGACGCCGAGGATGTGGACGATCACCCAAGGGGAGGCAGTATAACGCACGGTCCCTGGAATGACAACGACGACGGGAGCCGACCCGGCGCCTCGCCGGGTCCGAGTCGCGCCCCCGAGCGCGACCTCCAACCTGATCCCCTCCACGTCCCTGGTGACTCTGCAGCCAGCCCGAGCCCTGATCCCAGTCCCGACTCCGCGAAACAGGTGGAGGATCCTGGGAGCCCGGAGCCCCCCACCTGGTCCACGCACCTCGGCCCGGGATCGAGCGTAGGCCTGGAGCCACGGTCCTGGTGGAATCAGTGATCCGGTGACGAAGCGATGACCCGGTTTCGCCCGGCGCTCTTGGCGCGGTAGAGACGAGAGTCAGCGATCCGCATCAGGTCGGTGTCTGTCTGGGCTCGGTCCACGAGCACCTCGGCGACGCCGACAGAAATGGAGACGGCCAGGTCCCGATCGTCGGCTGGAAGTGGCGACTCCGAGACGACGTGCCTGAGTCTCTCGGCCAGCATCTCCGCGGACCCGAGATCGGTCTGTGGGGCCAGGACGATGAACTCCTCTCCCCCGTAGCGCGCGACGAGGTCGGTCGTTCGAACCGACTTCTGGATGCGGCGAGCCAGCCCCTTGAGCACGGCATCGCCGGCCAGGTGACCGTACACGTCGTTCACCCGCTTGAAGTGGTCGAGATCCATCAGCAGCAGTGCCGCGGGCTGGCCGTAGCGCCGGGCGCGCTCGACCTCCTGCCTGAGGTGCGCCACGAAGTGACGGTGGTTGAAGATGCCGGTCAGCTCATCGGTGATGGACAGCTTGACGATCTCCTGGTGGCTGCGGGCCTTCTCCAGAAACGACAGGAACTGGTTGGTCGCGGTGTCGAGGATGGCCATCTCTTCCTCGCCGGGTCGATGGGCACAACCCAGGACGACCCATCCCAGACTCTCCTCGCCGCGAAGCAGCGGCAGGTACTGCTGTCCCGCCGTGTGGGCCGGCTCCCCGTTCGCCGGCCTCAGGGAATACAGGCGAGCGAGCTCGCCGTCAGTCGCGAAATCCGGTGGATGGGCCGTGCGCTCGAAGCCGTTGTCGGCGAGGCCGAGCTCGACCACGCAGCTCGAGTAGCCGAGGTCGTGGACCATCCACGTGGACAGGATCTGCGCACCGCTCTTGACCGAGAACTCACCCAGCAAGCTGTCGGACAGGCGCCACATCGCGCTCTGCAGCGAGTAGGCACGCTCGAGAAGTTCCTCTCTCACCTTGATCTTCTGGTTGATGTACCCCGACGCGTAGGCCGTGAGCGACAGGGTGAAACCGTAGCCCACGGTGGCGACGACCAGGTAGCAGAAGGCCCGCCACGGATCACCCGAGGCGATCGGGGTCTGACGGAAGTAGACGGCGGCGCCATCGGGCGCACTCAGGAAGAGCGGCGAATGGGGCGCGAGCCCGAGGAACTCCAGGATGTTGACCAGCGAGAATGCCGCGGTCGAGACATAGGCGCAGATCCAGCCGAAGTCGTAGCTCACGTGGACGGTGATCCCGACGATCTGGAGGACCGAGAGCGGCAACAGGAAGCTCTCCGCGCCTCCGGAGCAGTAGATCGCGAGAACCACGGCGCAGATCTCACCGACGATCAACACCCTCGTGGCGACGGACTCGGCCAGCCTTCTTCTGAACAGCCACTCCCTGAACTCGTTGATGGCGAAGAACAGCAGCAGAAAAGCCAGGACCGTCAGCCGAGGAGTCACCAGCCGGGCAACCACGGACAAGGCGTAGAGAAACACCAGACCGATGATGAGCCGGCGGCGCAGCCGAAAGGCCCACCTGAGCTTCTCCCGGCGCTCCAGCTCCTCCAGCTTCTCCAGTTCGCCCACCACGGTCCCTCCCCTCGAAGGCCATTCGGCGGTGGTTCCGCCCTGTCGGTTGGCGCCGCTGTCGATCGGCCGATGCTCGTCAGGTCGTCGACGAATCTCGACGGACCGAGGCGCGGTACTCGGCGCCCGGATCGAATGCCGTGGCCGTCTTCGACCGACAAGACCCCAGTTTCGAGCATACAGGAGTCAGCGCGCCTTGCCTAGAGAGGAAGGGTCCCGCGGGAGCATTCCCCCGCATCCGGCGGACCGCGCGTCTTGCCCGGCGCCCGGAGCGTAGCTCCGACGGGCTCTCGGCCCCGGCAAGGACATCCATGGAATCTCTCGCGCAGCTTGAGCTTCGAGGACTTCCCCGTCGAGGTTCCGGGGATCTGCTCGACAAAGAGATGGGCGTCAGGCAGCCAGAGCCGGGCAACGTGCCCGTCGAGATGCGACCTGAGCTCCTCGGGCGTGGTGCCGTGGCCCGCCTCGAGGCCGATTGCGGCGCCGGGACGCTCGCCCCAGGTCGGATGACGCGCGGCGAACACGGCGGCCTCCTGGACCGCCGTATGGCTCATCGAGAGGTTCTCGGGCGCCACGCTGGAGATCCGCAGGGCTGCCGGACGATCCGCCGTCACCGCACGAAGATCGCGCTCGTCAGCCCCGAAATACAGTGGCCAGGTCTCCGGGGATCCGCGTTGAGGAACCGGCCGAGGGCATCCGGGATGGCGAACGACGGCCAGCGGCCCGCCTCGTCGACTCGCTCGCCGAACCGGGAGAGAAAGTCGTTCAGATCCTCGGGCCGCGCCTTCGGTCCGGCCGCGGCCAGCCGGTTCCAGAGCACGCGGTCCCCGGCGCTCAGACCCAGGTCGATCAGTGGCTCGAACACCTCGGCCCGGTACCAGGTGGGGCCCGACGGCGTGTCGTTCACGAGAACCGTGGCGGTACCCGGGCCGACCGGCGCCGTGGCCACGATCTCACGACCGCGGTAGATCACGGCGAGGCCGCCGCCCGGAAGCGCCATCCGCAGAGTGAGCCTGACAGGCTGTCCAGCGGGGAGCGTGTCGCCGGGCTGGGCGGTCCGCCCCCCGGCGGAGGCGGTCAGCTCCGGGGGTCTCACCCTCGGCCCCCGGGTCACCGCGGTCCGGCCCTCGCGGATCGCGTTCAAGATCTCTGGCAGCGAGCGGTCTGGCGCGCTCGCCCAGGTGGTCGGATAGCCGGGTGAGACCAGGACGTGCCGGTCGCTGCCCCCCACCGCACCGACCCTCTCCCCGTTGGCCAGGTGGTTCTCCCAGAACCGCAGGGACTGGACGTTGCACCCCCCGCTGTTCACCTCCGGCGCGCTTGCGAGCTCCGGCGAGAGCGCCCCGGGCACGCCGCTCAAGCCCCGCGCCGCGAGCTCGGCCCGCGCCCTCTCGCGCGTCATCGGACGAACGAAAGGGAAGACCCAGCCCACGTTCCACACCTCGACGGCATCGAACGCGGCCGTGGTCCACGACCACATCAGATCGCCCTGGGCCGGGTGGTTCACCACCACCACGGAACCCCGAGCACGAGCGCCGGCCAGCGTGAGGTCGACCTGGATGTTCCAGGTCTCCGGTGGCCGCGTCCGATCCACTTCCGGGACCAGCGTCCGCGTGCCGTGGATCCCCGTGTGTCCCATGATCCCCCACTCCAGCGACGGAACGGGGGTCAGCTTTGCGCTTGCGAAGGCCGGGTCGGCCTGGGAGGCGATGGACTGGTGGTCCGTGATGGCCAGGAAAGTCAGCCCCTGTTTCTCGCCCAGCCGGATGGTCCGAGCCACGTCGTCGCCGCCCAGCGCCGCGGCATCGAGGCTGTGGATCGTGTGCGCGTGCAGGTCGCCTGGCCACCAGATCCGGGGGCGACCGGGCACCTGGGCCAGGAGCTGCTGCGGAAGCCAGAAGAGGACGACGATGAAGACGGCGGTGCGCATGCGGGACCTCCTGCCGGTCCGGCAGCAATGCCGGTGCCATGATGGCTCTCGCGGTGCAGAACGTCTGCCGCGGGAGCTAGTCCGAACTCCTGGAATCCCGGAGAGGCCTTGCCCGCGCCTTCGGACCCGTGGGATAATCCCGATCGTACAGCGGTCGGCTCCCCCACGAGCCCGACGCCGGTGTGCCGGCGTCGTCATCAAGACCCACCTGCCGCTTCCCTGCGTGGCCCGGCTCGCCCGACGCCGACCCACTCCCGTGGGGCGATCCGCTGAAGAGGTGACCCTGTGGCCGAGCTCGCGCCGGCGGTCTTTCTCCTCGACGTGGATGGCGTGATGACCGATGGCCGGTTCTACGAATCCAGGTACGAGCCCGGCCGGGTGATCTACATGGGAGACGGCCTGCTGGACCATCTGGTGTTCCGGCGGGTCGGCTACGCCATCGCGCCGTCCAACGCCTCGTCGATGGCGAAGCGGTTCGCCCACTTCGTGACGGAGCGAGCCGGCGGGGACAGGGCCGTCGCGGAGGCGTGCCTGCACATCATGGAGCGGTTCTTCGAACCGTACGACCCGGAGTCGGTCTCCCGGACCGGACCTGTCCGCTTCGGGGTTTGGACGGGATAGGGGTGGGGATGGCTATCTCGCTGACGGATCGAGCCGTGCGCCTGAGGCTCAGGGCGATCGCGGCGCTCCATCGGGCCGGGTCAGGTCACGCAGCCGGAGCGCTCTCCATGGCTGATCTCCTGACAGCGCTCTTCTTCGGCGAGATGAGACTCGAAGGGGAGGCCAGGGATCGGTTCGTGCTCTCGAAGGGGCACGCGGCTCCCATCCTGTACGCCGTCTTTGCCGAGCTCGGCTGGATCACCCAGACCGAGCTCCTCTCCATGCGTCAGAGCGGCTCTCGACTCCAGGGACACCCCGACAGGACAGCGCTTCCCTTGCTGGACGCAGGCACCGGGGCGCTGGGACAGGGAGCATCGGTCTGCCTCGGATATGCCCTGGCCGCACGGCTCCGGGGGAGCATCTCCCGGAACTACTGCGTCATGGGGGACGGCGAGTCGCAGGAGGGGCAGATCTGGGAGGCGGCGATGTATGCCCCTGCCGTTGGCCTCGACAACGTCTGCTTCATCATCGACGCCAACGGGTACCAGAACGAGGGGCGCACGGCGGAGATCCTGTCGGTCGCACCGATGGGCCCTGCCTGGAGGGCGCTCGGCTGGAACGTCCTCGAGATCGATGGCCACGACATTCCCGGCATCCAGACCGCCCTGCGTCAGGCCCGGGAGCACCGGGGGCAACCCTCGCTGATTCTGGCCCGCACCGTGAAAGGCAAGGGCGTCCCCTTCATGGAACGCGGCAACGACTGGCACTGCCGGGTGATAGACGGGGAACGGTACGCGCAGGCGGTGGTCTGTCTGGAGGCGCAGCTGTCGGATCCGTCCCTCAGGCTCGTCGACGAGTCCGGTGCCGGGGGTGGCATGTGATGGAGGCGCTGAGGGATGCTCTGGGAAAGGCTCTCGTGGCCGCCGGGCATCGCCATCCGGACCTGGTGGTCGTGAGCTGCGACGTCCGGACCGCGACCCGGGTGCAGGGGTTCTTCAAGGAGTTTCCCCGGAGGTCGTTCGAGGTGGGAATCGCCGAGGCCAACGGCGTGGGCATCGCCACCGGCCTGGCGCTGGCGGGGCTGAGGCCGTTTCTCACCAGCTTCAGCGCTTTCATCACCGGCAAGAACGTCGAGATCCGGTCTTCCATCGCGTACAACCGGGCGCCGGTGGTCGTGGTCGGCACGCATGGGGGGCTCATCGGACCTGATGGCGCGACCCACGCCGGGCTCCAGGACATCGCCGTGATGCGGTCGATCCCCGGGATGCGGGTGTTCCAGCCGGCCACGCCGCTGGAGACTCGCGCCATGGTGGAGCATCTGGCCGGTGATCGGCACATGGCCTACCTTCGCATCGGCCGAGAGGTGGTGCCGGAGCTTCTCGAGCCCGGCTACCAGTTCGTGCCCGGTCGAGGCGTGGTTCTGCGCGAGGGGATCGACCTGGCGCTCATCTCCTCGGGATCGCTGGTGCACGTGGCGCTGGCGGCAGCAGAGCAGCTCTCCAGGGAGCGAGATCTGTCGATCCGGGTCGTGAACCTGCCCTCGCTGAAGCCGGTGGATCGTTCGCTGATCCAGCGATGTGTCGAGGAGACCGGCCTGGTGGTGACGGTGGAAGACCACGACGTATCCGGCGGCCTCGGCAGCATCGTGGCGGAGGTGGTGGGGGAGTGCCCGGCACCGTGCCAGGTCCACCGGCACGGGCTGGCCGATGTGTTCATCTCGAGCGCTACCCCGGAGGAGCTGGCCCGGATCCACCGGCTCGACGCGGCTGGCGTGGCCGCCGTGGTGCTTGCGGTCTGGGACAAGCACGGGGGGCCGCGCCGCAAGGCGCACCGCCCGGGATGACCCCCCGCATCACCAGGGACACGGTGCTGTGCATCTCCATCGCAGCCTCTCCCGGCAACCTCGGTTCGGCCATCCACAACGCCGGGTACGCCGCACTCGGACTCGATTTCGTGTACAAGGCCTGTCGGGTCCACGACCTTGCGGGAGCGATGGCAGGGGTACGCGCCCTGGGCATCAGGGGGTGCAGCGTGTCCACGCCGTTCAAGCGGGAGGTTCTCGCCCATCTGGACGAGCTGGACCAGGGAGCCCGCGCCGTGGGAGCGGTGAACACCATCGTCAACGACGGGGGCCGTCTGACCGGATTCAACACCGACGTGGACGGAGCGGTGGGGGCGTTCGATGAGGCCGGCATCCTGTCATCGGATCGGGTCCTGGTGCTCGGGGCAGGGGGTGTGGCCAGGGCGATCGTGCACGCTCTTCGCCTCCGCGGCGTGGCGTGCGTGACCGTGGCCTGTCGCAGCCCCGCACCGGGTGGCCTGCCGGGGTTGCCGGTGGTCCCCTGGTCGGAGCGGCAAGAGGTTCAGGCCGAGATCCTGATCAACGCAACACCCGTGGGCATGGACCCTGCCCCCGAGGCCCTGCCGATGGCCGAACCCCGGCTGAGGAGCTTCAGAGCCGTGGTGGACGTGGTGGCGGTGCCGCCCGTGTCGTCGCTGGTTCGCGCCGCGGCACGGGCAGGCCTGGTGGCGGTGCCGGGCCACGTGATGGCGCTCCATCAGGCGATCCGTCAGTTCGAATTGTACACCGGCCAGAAGGCGCCGCAGGCCGCCATGAGAGAGGCGCTGCTGGCCGTCCTGGCAGCCAGCGGCCGGGGTTGACCAGGATCCCCCACCTGTTCCGCAGAGCCTGGCTTGTGACGAAGCGGCGGCGTGGATCCAAGGTCACGGTGGAAGTGGAGGGGATCCGGATCGAGGTCGCGCTCGGGGGATGGGAAGAGGAGGGGATCCGGATTGAGGTCGCGCTCGGGGGCGCGACTCGGACCCGGCGAGGCCCCGGGTCTTGCGACTCGGACCCGGCGAGGCGCCGGGTCTTGGGCCTCAGCGCCCTGCCCAGACGCGCCGCTTCAGGAGGCCGGTCACCATGTGGGAGACCGAGGTCTGGAAATCCTCGATGTGGAAGTTGTTGTCGTTCGCGCCGGTCTGACCCGGGAAGGTGGATCTACCCGGAACGATCACACAGAGGTCCGCCACCTCCCGGGCCTTGCCGCCGCCGCGACCGCAGACGCACGCCGTGGTGGCGCCGAACGACTTCGCGTACCGGAGCGCCTCGAGCACGTTTCGGGAGTTGCCGCTTCCGGACAGGCCGATGACCAGATCGAAGCGATTTCGCTCGGGCCCACGAAGGTGGTTCTTCAGCTGTTCCACGAAGATGGCGTCGTGGCCGAGGTCGTTGGCCACGCCGGTGATGACTCCGGCCGACTCGTTGAGGCAGTGCACGGTGAGGCGTCTGAGGTCCGTGGTCCGCGTCTTGTCCTCTGCCACGAAGGGGTGGGTCTTCAGGTCCGTGGCAAAGCCCTCTGCGGCCCCTGCCGGTCCGCCGTTGGCGAAGATGTAGACGGCTCCGTCGTTGTCGTAGGCCCGGATCACGGCCTGCGTCAGCCTCACGACCTCGTCCACCGGAAACTGCCGCGCGATCCCGATCTTCTCGTCGAGGTAGAGTCGAATCCAGTGCGCTAGGTCTTCCATTCGCCCTCCAGCACCTGCATGAGCCGCCGCTTCCCGAGAAAGAACAGAAGGTGATTGTACGGCGAGTGATGCAGGGGTGCAATGTTGAGAAAGATGAGAGCCGACATCAACCGGACCCTGGACAGGTCCCACCCGCTGGAGACGATGAACCGTTCGAACAGCCCCAGAAACTCCCACAGATGGCTCCGGATCCGAAACTCGTACGTGACAGAGCTCCCCTCCAGGACCACCTCGAACTGATTGGCCCGGATGACCTCGCCGGAGACGATCAGGGCGTGGTGGATCTTGCCGAGGTCGTAGTACAGGTCGCCCACGTCCAGGAGTCCCTCGAAATCTTCCCGCCAG
>JACQZM010000362.1 GCA_016213885.1 Candidatus Rifleibacteriota bacterium
CGCTTCGACTCGTCTACACTCTCTCCTCTGCCTCTGAGACGAAGGTCTCGGTCCCTTCGTAATTTCCGCCCAGATCAGGAAATCTGAACGTCCGGGAGCTTCCGCGCCACAGGCCATGGTAGGCGAGGACGAAGATCCCGGACACCGTGGCGAGAACGATGACCAGTGCGAGAACGGTCAGCCCGGCACGGCTCGACGGTCCAGGTCTAGCTTCCCCTGACATAGAACATCCGGAAGGCGCCCACCTGCGGCCCGGCACAGTCGCCCGCGACGACCGGGAAGCACCACAGCTTGTCCATTCGCATCGCCCTCGCGGGGTCGCCCGCCCCCAGCTTGAGTCCGCGGGTCCAGGAGAGGGTGAAGCCCGACACCTTCCCCGCCTCGAGGACCGCCTTGAGCGTCGAGACATGGGCCTGCGGGACGACGGCGATGGCGATCGCCTCGTCGACGGTGAGCGTGCGCGTGGAGACGAGCGGCGCCTGGACGTTGGCCGCGGGCTCGGGGAACAGGCCGGCGACATCGGTGTAGGGATGACAGAACCGTTCCAGCAGATCTTGCGACAGGTGGCGCTGCGCCTCGCCGAGACGGTCCATCGATATTCCGCGGATCGAGGAGACCACCGTCGAGTAGATGGTGAGGACGAGCACGGCGAGCACCGCCACCGCGACCAGGACCTCGACGAGCGAGACACCTCGTCCGGCCGCGAGGCGCCCATGTCCGGGGGGACCAAGACGCTCGCCCGGCGGTGGCCGCGAGCCCGCCGCCCTGTGCTTCCACAGGGCCACCGGGTCTCGACCCGGAACGGTAGCGACATCGCGACTCTCTGGGCGCATTCCCAGGACAGCATAGTCGTCGCCCCCGACGGTGTCAACCGGATCGGCCGCCCAGGATCCCCCGCCTGTTTCGCGGAGTCGGGCCTGTGACCAGGCCTCGGCCTGGCTGCAGAGTCACCGAGGAAGTGTCGGACGAGTCGAGCACGAAGCGGTCATCCGCGCGCCACGCCGAGCTTCTGCCAGACCGGCAGCAGCGTGTCCCGGAAAGCGATGGCCAGCTTCTCGAGCAGGGCCAGGTTCTCCTCTTCCGACTCGATGCGCTTGCCCTCCCTGGCGAGTCGCTGACCCTTGCTGGACAGCACCTGCCACACGCTCGAGGAAAGGGGGTCCCCGGCCTGCAGCGCCCTGAGCAAGAGCTGGTCGATGCGACCGGCCTTCACCGCGGTGCCCAGCACCGGCGACACGAGCACGGAAATCTCGTCGATCCGCTCCGCCCGGTCGACGAGGACGTCGTTCAGCCGGCCGACGGGCGCGGCCGCCGTGGCGGCGATCTCCGAGGGGTGGGCCGGTTCGGCCGAGCCGATCCCGACCAGGATGGCGAGAGCCTGGAGCAACCTGGGCAGGCCGAGCTTCGCGAGCTCCGGCGATCGCATCAGCTCGTCGAGGCTCGCGGGCCCCTGGGCCATCCGATCCAGCAGCGGTCCGTAGACATCCTCCTGCAGGGCGACCTCGCCCCTGGCGCATCGCACCCTTCTGGGGGCGTCGAGCCGGGGCACCTTCAGGCCGAATCTGAGCGACCTGAGCCTCTCGGATCGCTCGGCCTCGGTGAGCGACCGGGGACCCTTGACGAACCCATCCCGACGGAACTGCTTGTTGACCAGGAAGTCTCGCACGGTCTCCTGGAGCACCGGGTCCTGGATGGGGGCCACCAGCGCCGCGGTCTCCTCGGAGAAGTTGAGCGGGTCCACGAGGTCGACGAGCGTCGCGGTGCCGGCGTACGTCAGCTTGGCCTCGGCGAACTCGGCCGCCACTTCGGAGAAGTAGTTGGCGTGGAAGTCCCGGTTCAGGTACTCGTGGACGAGGTACTTGGGCGGCCTGCCGAGGAGATCGTCCAGCAGCCTGTTCGCCGGCGGATTCGTGGTGAAGAACTGCGCCTTGACCTGGTGCAGCTTCCTCACCGACTCCTTCGCCGATTCGAGCCGCTGCATGATCGGTCCGCTGGCCGCCTCCACATGGCTCGCCAGGAGGTGTCTCAGCGGGAGGCCCACGGCCCACCCCGGAAGACAGTTGTAGCTGACGTAGACCAGGCCGCCGGGCCGCAGCTTCCGACGGACGATCTCGAGTATCCTCTTGTGGTTCTCGGTGCTCACCCAGCTGTACACGCCGTGGAGACAGACGTAATCGAACTCCGGGGTCTGGCGGTCCAGGAACTCGGCGAAGCTGTCCTCGTGGATGTGGACGTTCGCCAACCCGGCGGACCGGGCGAGCGCACGGGCGCCGGCGGCGTGGGCCGGGTTGAAGTCGGTGCCCCAGAACTCTCCGTGGGGACACGCGGCGGCCAGGACGTTCAACGTCACTCCGTGGCCGAAGCCCAGCTCGCAGAACGTGAAGGGTGCGGAGGGGTCGGGGGAGTCGCGAGAGGCCAGCGTGAGGGCGAACCTGAGAAAGGTCGGCCCCATCTCCCGGTAGAAGCCGTGGGTGTAGTCGACCTCGGAGACGTAGCCCTCGGTCCACCGGGCTGATTGACTCATGCGGGCCGACACCTCACGCCGGATCGGATTCCAGCAGCGACGCCAACGGGAGACGGAATCCTGATGACGAGAGTCCGGGGACCGAGCCCCCGGCAGGACCCGACCCGGGGAATCGCCCGACCGCGGCGCATCTCGCGCCTGGTCGACCGAGTCCGGAGCTCCCGGTCCTCCTCACTTGCCCGGAGTCGCCGGCTCCTTCTTGACCGTGGCGCCCTCGACGATGACGGCGTAGGCGTAGCCGGCCCCGAAATCCCGGTCGAGGTTCAGAGTGCCGTTGATCTCCACGACGTCTCCCACGGCCGCCACGTCCCGGGTCGTGACCGTGAGGTCATGGTCGCCGGCGGTCTCGCTTCCCGTGCCGTCGCGCAG
Organism: Candidatus Rifleibacteriota bacterium; assembly: GCA_016213885.1. Lineage (GTDB taxonomy): Bacteria > Muiribacteriota > UBA6191 > JACPRK01 > JACQZM01 > JACQZM01. The sequence goes on from JACQZM010000362.1 coordinate 2,894, forward strand.
GTGGAGCCAGTTCCGGTCCAAGATGCCCTCGTGGAACTTGACCACCTTGCCGCGGATCGACACCTTCGTCCCCTTGAGCGCTGCCTTCTGGGCCCACGCCTCCGCGACGGTCTTGCCGTCCGGCTGGCCGGACCTGGCCACCTTGATCGCGTCGAGGTCGACGCTGGCCGACCCTGCTCCTGCCGAGCGCGACGAGGAGCTGCCCGAGCGGGGCGCCATCCCCGGGGGAGGCATCGCGTCCCCCGGCGCGGCCAAAGCGGCAGGCGACTCCCTGCACGAGGTGCTTCCAGCCTTGTCGGTCCCACCGGCGGGAGCGCCGTGACCCGGCGACGCGGCGCACGCGGGCGTCTGCAGGGAGGACGAGCTTCCCGCCGGTCCAGGCCCGGCCGCCGCGGCCTCCCGATCTTGCAGCCCCGCGACCGTGCCGAACACGATCCGGTCGAACGTCCGCTTCAGGGTCTTGCTCTCGAAACCGTCCATCCGCTGGGCGTTCGCGATCTCCACCTGGGTGCCCACGGCGATGACGAGCTGCGGGACGGCGGCCCAGACCTCGCCCGCGTCGGTGGAGAGCCGCAGATAGGAGTAGGCGCTGGCGTCGATCTTCTCGAGCACCTTGCCCTTGATCGTCGGGAGGAAGATCGGCGGGGCGGTGTCGCCGGGAGATGCGGCCCCTGGGGCCGGGCTCGGTGGAATGGCCAGGGCGGGCGGGCACACGGTGCCGGCCGCTGTCACGAGAGCGATAACGACGATCGAGATGCGGTGCATGAACGACCTCCTGGGAGCGGAATGGCACAGCATACCCGACCGGGAGGGGGAACGTGAAGGGTGATTCGGCCGCAGCACTCCGCCGGGGCCGGAGCGCCGGTCTGGTACAATGTCCAGTGCCCCGATCGCGGCGCTCGGTCCGCGGTCGTGCTCGAGGAGGCGGATCCCGTTGGCCACGCAGGAAGATCTCTACCGGATGCTGGGCGTCTCCAGAACGGCGACGCCGGATCAGATCCGTTCCGCCTACCGGAAGCTGGCCCGCAAGTTCCATCCGGACATGAACCCGGGGAACAAGCAGGCCGAGGAGCAGTTCAAGAAGGTCTCGGCGGCGTACGACGTCCTCTCCGACGCCAAGAAGCGGAAGCTCTACGACGAATTCGGGGAGGCGGCTCTATCGGAGAGCTTCGACAGCGCCAAGGCGAGGGCGTTTCGCGCTTACCAGCAGCGGATGAGGACGCGACGGCCAGCACCGCCTTCGCCCGACGAGGAGGTCGCGTTCGAGGAACCTGGCGGCGCCGAGGGGGCGGACCTGGGCAGTCTCTTCGGCGGCCTCTTCGGAGGCGCGGGGCGCCGGAGGCGGCCGAGGGCAGCCGCCGGTCAGGATGTCTCGATGGTCCTGGAGCTCGACCTGCTGCAGTCGCTGACCGGCGCGGAGGTCCAGGTCCAGATCTCGGGCCCGTCCGACCGGTCCACCGTGACCGTGCGGATCCCGCCCGGCGCCGACGACGGATCCAAGCTCCGCGTGAGCGGTCGAGGCGGCCCTGGGGCGGGCGGCGGCCCGCCCGGCGACCTGGTCATCGAGACCAGGATCCGACCCCATCCGTTCTTCCGGAGAGACCGGCCCGCCCTGACGCTCCGGCTGCCCGCGACGATCGACGAGGCCTACAGTGGCGCCAGCGTGGAGGTGCCCACGCCGGACGGCCCGGCGCTGCTCAAGGGTCCGCCCCGGTCCCAGCAGGGGACGCGGCTTCGCCTGAGGGGCAAGGGGGTGGCCCGGAGCGGCCAGCGCGGCGACCTGTACGTGGAGCTGGACGTCCGGCTCCCGGACCGGGACGACCGGGAGCTGGCCGGCGCCCTCGAACGGGCGCGGTCGCTCTACTCGCGTGGGGTGCGCGAGGGGCTGAAGCTGTAGCTCCCGGATCCAGCGCTAGCCGATCACCATCAGCACGTCGCCCAGGTTGGCCGTCTGGCCCTCCACCACCCGGACCTCCTTGACCGTGCCGGCGCGGGGGCAGCGGATGTCGTTCTCCATCTTCATCGCCTCGAGGACCGCCAGGTGGCTGTTCTTGTGGACCGCGTCGCCGGGCTTGACCAGCACCTTCCGGATCAGCCCTGGCATGGGCGCCTTCACGATCAGCTCGTCCTCGCCGTGATGCGGCCGGGCCAGCCTGGAGAGCGCCCTGGACCGTTCGTCCTCCACGTCCACGTCGTACGACTGTCCGCCCACGGCCACGGTGTAGCACTGGTCCGTCGAGCCCCCCTGCCGACGCACCGTGACCATGTAGGAGCGCTGGCCGATCAGCACGCTGAACCTGCGGGACTCGCCGATCTCCGCAAGATCGATGGCCAGAGGCGCCGAGTCGAGCGCCAACCGGAGCTGACCGTCGACCTCCGTGAGGTCGATCAGCATCTCCCGATCGCCGACCCTGACCCTGTACTCCGTGGGCACGTGGATCCCTCCTGCCTAGATCTTTCTGAGCCCCTGGCGTCGTGACACGACCTTCCACATGCTGGCCCGGCAGGCCCTGGCCGGACCGGACGGCGCCAGCACCTGCCGACACCTGGTCCGTCGCTCCACCACCGCCGCGGCGATGGCCGCTGCCAGCTCCGTCTCGACCCTCGAGGGGCGGATCGCGGGCCATTCGCGAGCCACGAATCCCGTGTCGATCTCCCCCCGGCAGAAGCCGTCGTGGGAGCACGCGTGCCGATGGAACGGCAGCGTCGTCTTCACCCCGACCACCTCGTACTCGTCCAGCGCCCGTCTCATCCTGGCGATCGCCTCGGCCCGGTCCGCCCCCCAGACGACGAGCTTGGCCATGATCGGGTCGTAGTGGATCGGCACCTCCATCCCGGCGAACAGCGCCGAGTCGACCCTGATGCCGGGACCCTGCGGCTCTCTCAGCGCCATGATCGTTCCGAGCGACGGGAGGAAGTCGTTGTCCGGATCCTCGGCGTAGATCCGCGCCTCGAAGGAGTGACCCCGGGCGGTCACGTCCTCCTGCCTGAACCCGAGGGGCAGACCTGCCGCAACGCGGATCTGGGCCTTCACCAGGTCGATGCCGGTCACCGCCTCGGTCACCGGATGCTCCACCTGCAAGCGGGTGTTCATCTCGAGGAAGTAGAAGTTCAGATCGCGGTCCACGAGGAACTCCACGGTGCCCGCGTTCACGTACCCCGACGCCCGGACCACGGTCAGAGCGGCCTCGCCGAGCTGGCGCCGCACCGGGGCGCTCAGGGCGGGGGAGGGGGTCCGGAGCGCCGCTGCCATGTCGTGCGGCCCGGCCACGAGCCGCATCCCCTTGCCGCCGCCGCCCCCGGCCGCCTTGAGAAGGAGCGGGTAGCCGAGCTGACCGGCCACGGTGAGCGCCTCGTCGTCGCTTGCGAGAACCTGCACCATCCCCGGCACGACCGGCACTCCCGCGGCCTGCATGGCCCGTCGGGCCGCGGTCTTCTCCCCCATCATCCGCATGGCTCGAGGCGGCGGCCCTATGAACGTGAGGCCCTGCCCGGCCACCGCCTCGGCGAAGTCGGCGTTCTCCGAGAGGAAACCGTAGCCCGGGTGGACCGCCTCGGCGCCGCAGCGGCGGGCCACCGCCAGGATTCGACCTGCGTCGAGGTAGCTCTCCCGGGCCGGGGCGGGTCCGAGCAGATGGGCCTCGTCGGCCAGCTGGACGTGCCGGGCGATCCGGTCCGCCTCGCTGTACACGGCAACCGATGCGATGCCGAGCTCCCGGCAGGCCCGGACGATCCGCACCGCGATCTCTCCGCGGCCGGCGATCAGGATCTTCTTGAACATGCGCGTACCGGTGGGCCCAGCGGCCCTTGTCTGACCAGTGGGAGCGGGGAGCGGGCGGCGTTACAGCGGGAGGTTCCCATGCTTCTTCTGCGGGTTGGTGTCCCGCTTGTCCTCCAGCATCTGCAGTGCCGCGATCAGCTTGGGACGGGTCCGGGCCGGCTCGATCACGTCGTCGACGTAGCCCCGGCCGGCCGCCACGTACGGGTGGGCGAACTTGTCCCGGTACTCCGCCACCAGGCGCTTCCGCGCGTCCTCCGGATCCTCCGCCTTGTCGATCTGGTCCTTGAAGATGATGTTCACCGCCCCTTCCGCACCCATCACGGCGATCTCGGCGGTGGGCCAGGCGAAGTTGATGTCCCCGCGGACGTGCTTCGAGTTCATGACGCAGTAGGCGCCGCCGTAGGCCTTTCGCGTGATGACCGTGATCTTCGGGACGGTGGCCTCGCAGTAGGCGTACAGGAGCTTGGCGCCGTGCCGGATGATGCCGCCGTGCTCCTGGGTCACTCCGGGGAGGAACCCGGGCACGTCCTCGAAGGTGACCACCGGGATGTTGAAGCAGTCGCAGAATCGCACGAACCGGGCCGCCTTGTCAGACGAGTTGATGTCCAGCACGCCGGCCAGCACCATCGGCTGGTGGCCCACGATGCCCACGGACCGGCCGTTCAGGCGGGCGAACCCACAGACGATGTTCTGGGCGTACAGCTCGTGGACCTCCAGGAACTCCCCGTGGTCCACGATCCGTCTCACCACGTCCCGCATGTCGTACGACTTCGTCGGCACGTCCGGCACGATGTGGTTGAGCTCGGGGTCGCACCGGTCCGCCGGATCGGTCGGCGTGAGCGCCGGGGCGTCCTCCAGGTTGTTCTGCGGGATGTACGCCAGCAGGCCCCGGATGCCCCTGAGGCACTCGGCCTCGCTGTCCATGGCGAAGTGGGCCACGCCGCTGACGGTGCTGTGCGTCAGCGCCCCGCCCAGCTGCTCGAACGTCACGTCCTCGTGGGTGACCGTCTTCACCACGCTGGGGCCGGTGACGAACATGTACGACGTGCCCTTGACCATGAAGATGAAATCCGTGATCGCCGGCGAATAGACGGCGCCGCCGGCGCACGGGCCCAGGATCGCCGAGATCTGCGGAACCACCCCCGAGGCGAGGGTGTTCTGCAAGAAGATGTCGGAGTAGCCGGCCAGCGACACCACCCCCTCCTGGATGCGGGCGCCGCCGGAATCGTTCAGGCCGATGATCGGACAGCCGTTCTTCAGGGCCATCTTCATGACCTTGCAGATCTTCTCGGCGAACGCCTCGGACAGGGAGCCGCCGAACACGGTGAAGTCCTGGGAGAAGACGAAGACGGTCCGGCCGTCGACCCGGCCGTAGCCGGTCACGACGCCGTCTCCGAGGACCTTCTGGTTCTCCATCCCGAACCCCAGGGTCCGGTGGGTGACGAACATGTCGAGCTCCTGGAACGAGCCCTCGTCCAGCAGCA
>JACQZM010000363.1 GCA_016213885.1 Candidatus Rifleibacteriota bacterium
AATACCCCTGAATTAGCGAGAGGGTGGCTGCCGGCAAGGCTATCATTGGACGTGGGGCTGCGCCCCACACCCCCACCTCGAGGCCAGCGGAGCCGGCCTCGACCGGTCGCTTCGCTCCCTGGTCCCCGCAATCTCGCGGTCCTTCCCGGTATTTCACGGGTATTGGGTCTAGCTGCCCCAGGCCGGCAGCGCCGCGGGGAGATCTCTTGACCTGACGAAGGCGAAGCCGCCTCCGGTGCCGGCCACCTTGCCGGCCCTGTGATCGCCGGTGATGACCCTGACCAGACGCTCCACCGTGAGCTCCCGACAGAACCGGTCGTCTCCGTTACCCGATTCGACGAGGAGGAACCGGCGCCGGGCCGGATCGTCACGGTTGAGCTCCAGCACGGCCTGGCCGGTGGTGCCGGTCCCGGCGAAGGCGTCGAGCACCAGGTCGTCCGGCCCTGCCAGGAGCTGGATGCACCGCTTGACCAGAGCCGTGGGCTTGGGCGTCTGGAAGTCGGCGCCGGAGACGTCCAGGATCCGCTTGAGCTCTCTCTTCGCCTGGTCGGTGTGGCCGACCTCCGAGTGTCGCCACAACGAGCTCGGCACCTTGCCGGACCGCACCTCGGAGAGAAACTGCTTGAGCTGCGGCTTGGCATCGCCCAGCCGGCCGAACCAGATCCGGCGGTCCGCCACCAGCTCCTGGAAGCGCTGCACGTTGGTGCACCAGCTCCGTCCCGGAGGCGGGGTCACGACCCGTCCGGAGGGGAGCGTGATCGGGTACATGTAGCTGGCGGACGGGGTCTTCACGGAGAAGTCCCCGGACTTCCACGGACCCCGCGGATCGTCGTCCCGGTTCCGGTACCGCCGGTCCATCTCGTCGGATCGCGGGAGCAGCCGGACCCGGACGCTCTCCCTGTCCCTGGCGTAGCAGAGGAGGTACTCGTGGTTCATCGAGAACGATCGGGCATCGTTCTGCACTCCGTACTTCTTCTCCCAGCAGACGACCCCGAGCCGGTTGGCCTCGCCGAACAGCTCGTCCATCAGCAGGCCCAGCCGGAACAGCTCGCAGTCGTCGATGGACACGAAGATCGCCCCGGAAGGCTCGAGGCACTCCCGCAGGATCGCCAGCCGCGGCCGCATGAACGAGAGCCAGCGGGCATGCCGGTCGTCGTCGCCGCCGAACCGGTCACGGAACCGGTACCTGGTGTTGCCCGTGTTGTACGGCGGATCGATGTAGATGACCTTCACCCTGGAGCGGTAGATCGGCATCAGCAGCGTCAGAGCCTCCAGGTTGTCCCCCTCGACCACCCAGTTGCCCGTGCCGGCCTGGCCGAACGACTCGACCGCAGGTCCGGGCGCCGGGCGCTCGTCAGGGCGCTGTCTCGATTCTTCGTCCATCGGTCCGTGACTCCGGCAGAGAGGTTCACCGTGGTGCGAGGGCCTGTGACATCCGGACGGACCGGGCTCCGTCGGTGAGACAAGGTACTGCGGCGGGGGCGTCGGACTCAACCCCCTGGACGCCACTTCGACCGGATCCCCCGCTCATTTTTCCAGGACTCCGGCGGGCCGATCAGCTCTGCTGCGTCGTCCTGGCGGACATGTTAAGGTGTGGGGCGTGGCCGCCGAAGGGGTCGTCAAGTTCCACGAGGAGCGCATTCCGGGACCGCCTCCCGACGTGGAAGCGATCCGGGAGCTCTGCGTCTGGCGGACGATCCTGTACGACCTCGGCATGATCGGAGGCGGCGGGGTCCGCTACGGCGGACTGGGTTACGGAAACGCCTCGGCGCGGGTCCGACCGTACGATCTGTCCAAGGGCAAGCGAGCGTTCCTCATCACCGGCACCCAGACCGGTCACCACCACGAGCTGGGCCCGGAGCACTTCGCCCTGGTCCAGGCCTACGACATGGCGAGCAACTCGGTCCGGTCCGCCGGACCCTCCGGCGCCTCCTCGGAGTCGCTGACCCACGGCGCCGTCTACGACCAGAGTCCGCTCATCCGCTGGGTCTTCCACGTCCACGCTCCGGCGATCTGGACCCACAGGCACGCCCTGGGCATCCCGTCGACCCGGCCCGACGCCGAGTACGGGAGCAGCGCCATGGCCCGGGACCTGTGGAGGCTCTTCGGCGAGACCGAGCTGAGGACTCTGAGGATCTTCGCGATGAGCGGCCATCAGGACGGCATCGTCTGCTTCGGCGGCTCGGCCGGCGAGGTCGGGGGCCGGCTGGTGGAGTACCTGGCCATGGCCATGCTGAGGAGGTAGCCCTGATGGTCCGCCCCCCCGGGGTGCGTCGACTCCTCGAAGGTCTCCTCTGGGCCATCGCCCTCGCCACGATGCCGGCAGGCCCCGGACGGGCCGAGACGGACCGGTCGCTGCGAGAGCAGGTCGAGGCCTGTCTTCTCGAGCGATTCCAGGAGACGTCGAAAGACCAGCACCGGACCGACTACGCGGTACTCCTGTCCACGCGGCTGCGCCACGCCGCCAGGGAAGGGGGCCCCGGGGCGGACCTCGAGCTCAGGCGCATTCTGGAGCTGTGTCGGGAATCCCGTCCGTACCGCCCGCTGCCGCTGGGGCGCCCGCCCCGGAACCGGCAGCCGCTCCTCGTCGACGGGGGCAGCCTGGAATCGCTCAGGGCGGTCCTCGACTCGGCCCGGCGCAGCCTGTCCAGGGCCCGCGGGACCGTGGTGCCGTTCGGCACCGGCAGGGTCCCGGCCGGCGACCTGCTCCGGGGGGTCCAGACTCTCCGGACGATCGTGGACAGGGCCCCGGAAGGGCCGGGCGGGCTCGCCCGCTCCGCGGCCGAGCCGGGCGGGATCTTTAGAGATGGGGGGCCCTTCGCTTCGCTCATTCCGCCCCCCAAACCCCCTGCGGGCTCGCCCTCGGGGCTCGCCCGCGCCGTGCTGGAGTCGTTCGACCTGTACCGCTCCCCCGGCGCTTTCGGCACCGGGGAGGTGCTGTTCACGTCGTACGCAAGCCCGGTCTACGATGGCTCGCTCCAGGCCGGCGGGCGATTCCGCTACCCGATCTACCGGAGCCCGGCCACGGCGGGGCTGCCGGTCCGGGCGCTGGACAGGGCCGGGATCTACGCCGGCGGACTCGCGGGCCACGGCCTGGAGATCGCCTACCTCGCGGAGCGGATGGACGAGTTCCAGATCCAGATCGAGGGGTCGGGGTTCATCCGGCTTCCCGACGGGACGTTCATCCACGCGACCTATGCAGCCCAGAACGGCCGCCCGTACAGGAGCCTGGGCAAGGAGCTGGTGCGGGACGGGGTGTTCAAGCCATGGGAGATCGACAACCCCGCCGTGCGCCGGTACTTCCACGCTCATCCCGAGCAGGAGCGGCCGTACCTGGAGCGAAACCCCAGCTTCGTCTTCTTCGGGGCCAAGCGCCTGGACAGCCTGCCGGACCGGTCCGCCCTGGTTCCGGAGAGAGCCGTGGCCGTGGACCCCAGGTTCTTTCCGAGGGGCGCCCTGGCCTTCGCCGACACGTTCGTGCCGATCTACGACCGGGAGGGCCGCCTCGCCGGCCGCAGGCCGTGGCGTCGATTCATCGTGGCGCAGGACGTGGGCGGTGCCGTCAAGGGGGAGGGGCGGATCGATCTCTACCAGGGGCAGGGCGAGGAGGCGCAGCTCATCGCGGACACGATGAAGGAGCCGGGGACGCTCTGGCTGCTGCTGCCGAAGGGGAGCCGACCGACCGGATCGGTGGAGCCGGAGGAATGACCGACCCGGCGGCCCGGTCGGTGGTCCGGGTCGCCGGAGCCGCGCCGAGCTCCTGCTCGTTCCGGGCCGTGGCCCGGATCGCCGTCAGAAGCCGGGCCGCCACCGGCCCGGGCAGCCGCAGCCGTCCGATCCGCCTCTCGTAGCTCTCGATGGTCATCTGGAGCCGCCTGGCGTCGCCGGCCCTCCGGCAGCACACCAGCAGCTTGTCGCCCAGCACCTTCCACACCTTGAGCGCTCCACCTGCCGGCGCGACGCCGCGATCGTCCCCGAGATACTGGGTCTCGAACAGGTCGAGCGCCTCGAGCCTGATGGTCAGCTCCCTCCCGTCGCGCACCCGGTTCCTCGACACGTCCGCCCTGATCTGCCGGGGAACCCAGCCGGCCGGATCGGCGGCGGACCAGGTGGCGACGAGATCGTCGATCGTCCTGGACGAGGAGATCGGATCGAACACCTCGTCGGCCAGGTGGCTCGCGGCCCGGACGAACAGGAGCTGCGCCTCCGCGTCGTCTCTGGGGCTCAGGTACCAGCAGCCTGGGGTACTCCTCGGCGACCGGAACGGTCATGGCCGGGTCATCCTGGCGGCCCTCCAGGATGAAGCCTTCAAGACTCTGACCGGACGCCCGTCCGAGTCGCTGAGCCTCACCGAGGACGTTCTCCAGGACCAGCTGCGCCATCAGTCTGCTCACCGGACGTTCCGCCGGTGTCGCGCCGAGCCGCCTGACCCGGCGGAGGTGCTCCACGGCACGCCGCTGGGCCGACCGCCGGGCGTCGGGGTTCTCGAGGTCGATCGCCCCCAGGTCCCTCTCCAGAGCCATCATCGAGCCGCTCCCCACCGGAACGTGGCCGGGGTCGCGACGGGACCCGTCCACGGCGGGCGCGGGGACGGTGGGGCTCCACCGGATCGGGGACGGCTCCGGCGTCGCCTCGTGGAAGCCGATCAGCCTGAGCCCCACAGCCAATCCCAGGACGAACGCCAGGGTGCACCCCGCGGCCACGGCCTTCAGGACTGGACCGACCGGCAGCCGTTTCCCCTGGCCGACCCCACCGGCCCCGGGACTCCGCGCCGTGAGGTCTTCATCCGCGTGCGGGGAGAGCCGGTCTTGCGGGGTGACCGTGGGCAGGGCCGCGGTCTCGGCCAGACGCCGGGTCCGCCGGGGCGGGTGAGGCAGGCGCCGGAGGGAGATCTCCATCCTCATGGGCTCCAGGAACGCTCTCATCTCCCCGGCGTGCTGGAAGCGCTCTGCAGGCCTCTTGGCGAGCGCCTTCAGGATCGCCTCGTCGAGCGCAGGCGGCACCCCGGGCCGGAGCGCCGACGGCGTCGGAGGCTCCTCGTTCAGGTGCTTTTCCATCACGGCCAGCGGCGTGTCGGCCTGGAACGGCTGCCGGCCCACCACGAGGCTTCCCCTGGATCAGCTCAGGGGACATGTAGTTCGGCGTCCCCATGATGTACCCGGACATGGTGTGGACCGCGTGGTCTCCGGACCACTTGGCGATTCCGAAGTCGATGACCTTGTAGCGTCCCGGCTCCACCTCGACGACGTTCTCCGGCTTGATGTCCCGGTGGAGCACCTCCTTGGAATGGGCCTCTTCGAGAGCGGCAGCGACCTGGACGCCCACGTCGAGGGCGCCGTCCAGGGAGATCGCACCGCGGACCAGCGCATCCCTCAGGTTCCTGCCCGGCAGGTACTCGTAGGCGATCCACGGGATTCCATCCTCGACGTCGTGGTCGATGACCACGACGATGTTCGGGTGGGAGAGCCTCGTCGTGATCCGGGCCTCGTTGAGGAACCGCTGGACGTCTTCGGCTTCTTTGAGAGAAGCGGGCGAGAGGATCTTCACCACGACCGGGCGGTCGAGGTCTTCCTGCTGGGCCAGGAAGATGCGGCCGTAGCCCCCCTCCCTGAGCAGCTGCAACACCTTGAACTTCTCGCCGCAGCGCCCGGGAAGACCGCTCTCCATGACCGGTCACGCCCCCTGCCGGTTCGGTCGGGAAAGAACGTCGATCAGCCCTGATCGACGAGGAGCACTGGAAATACCCCTCCCCCCAGGGAGACGTTCACCACCGGGTTGCGGGAAGCCCGGCCCAGGCAGCCGAATCGCTCCGGCGTCGCGACGAACCCGTAGGTCGTGGGAATCGCTTCCATGCCGTAGGTGCCGTCCATGATGAGCGGAAACCCCTTGGTCGTCGCCTTGACGAACGACTGGACCACCCAGTGGCCCGACTGGGATGTGGCCGTGGACAGGTGCTTCTCCCAGTCCGACTGCGTCACCCTGGGGCCCAGACAGACGCTCTGGCCCTGGCAGGCCCGGTTCGGCTTGATGACGAGCGACTCCCGGTTCTTCCTGACGTGCTCCAGCAGATCGACCCGCTCGCCGTCGGACGTCCGGGTGAAGGTGTGGCGGAGGGTCCGGGTCCACGGGATGTGGTTTCTGAGGAACGCCCGCTGGGCAGCGGTCAACCTCCGGGTCGCCTCCGGGGTGTCGAGCAGCTCCCAGAGGCTCTTGTGATCGAAATCGCCCCACAGCGACGAGACCACCTGGTTTCTGGCGAACGCCTGCTCGAGCGCTCTGAGGTGGCCATGCTCGCGCTCGATCGACACCAGGTCGCGGATCTCCATGTTGCGGTAGACGATGTCGATCATCACGTCGCCGGCGTAGATCTCGCTCTCCTTGAGCGAGAGCTCCCTGGGGTCGATGACGACCAGGTTGACGCCGCGCTTCTTGAACCACTCCTGGAAGCTGGGGCCCTCGGTGATGCCGGTGTTCCAGCTCCTGTCCTGGATGTAGGCGAAGTTCTGCGCCTTCCGGCCGACCCGGGCAGCCTGGGCCTGCAGCATCGCCAGCAGCACCTCCGGCATGCCCAGCCTGTCGAACCGGGGGAGCTCGAGGCCCGTCTCCCTGGCGACCAGGTCCGCCATCAGGTCGTTGGCGGCGCTGGAGTAGTAGTACCCGGCCACGGCGGAGCCGTTGAGTCCGAACAGCTTCACCTTGTCGTACCACCCGGGGTCGGTGAAGTCGATATCGGCGTCGAGCCGGTACGCCAGCGGCGGGTCCTCGTCCAGCTGCTTCGAGTACACCCGGCCGAGAAACGACTCCTCTTCGGGATCGAGCGGCAAGAGCTGGGTGAGCTGCGGGTGCTTGCGGGCGTGGGGCAGCACCCTCATCAGGATCTTTCTCAGCTCGAGCGCCAGGTCGCGGAGCTTCGCCGCTTCATCGGGCCCCACCACCACCGGCAGCGGGTGCAGGGTGATCGGCTCCGGCCGCCCGGCGTCGCGCTCGTAGGTGAAGCCGTTCTTGACCGACTCGGCCTGGACCTTCGCGTTCAGCCCGGCCACCTGGTCCCGTGAAAGGCCGGTCAACTTCGAGGGGACTGCCTGATCGATCGTCTTCTGGAGCTGATTTGAAGCTGTATTCATGGTGAAGATGTGTCTGGAAGCCCACTCTATCACGGGTCCCGGGACGAGGCAATAGACATACCAAGACCCGGCGCCTCGCCGAGTCCGAGTCGCGCCCCCGAGCGCGACCTCAATCCGGATCCCCTCCTCTTTGTTCTCTCTCCCGAGCGCGACCTCCAACCTGGTCCCTTCCTCCTTCTCTCCCCCGAGCCCGAATCCAACCGGATCCCCTCCTCTTCCTTGGTGACTCCGCAACCAGGCCGAAGCCTGATCACAGGCCCGACTCCGCGAAACAGGCGGGGGATCCTGGTATCCCTCGTCGGGCTTGCGTCAGCGCCCGCAGATCTCGAAGGTGATCTGCCTGGACAGCACGTCCGCCGATACCGACCGCACCTCCACGGCGTCGCCCACGCGGTGGGCGGTCCTGGTGAGAGTTCCCACCAGGGCCACCCCGTCGTCGCTCATGCGCCAGCGATCGGCCGGAAGGTGTCGCAGCGGGACCATCCCCTCGACGAGGCACCGACTCAGGGTCACGAACAGGCCGTAGGACGCGACGCCGGTGACGCGGGCCTCGAACGTCTGGCCCAGTCGACCGGA
>JACQZM010000378.1:0-6471 GCA_016213885.1 Candidatus Rifleibacteriota bacterium
CTGTTCTCAGAATACGCCCTTCGGCCTCCCCGGACAACGGGCTGTTGAACGACGCGAGCAGCCGGCGCTCCGGTGTGGCCCGATCAGCCGAACCGGATCATCAGCTCCTGCCCTTCCAGCGAGCCCGACATCGAAGCGGTCGGCGGGACCCCCCGCGGCGTGGCACATCCTCCCGCCGACCTCCATCACGATGGCGCCGGCCACCCAGGTGGGCCGCGGGGGTGGAGGTCCGGCCGGCCCGCGGGGCTCTCGCACCGCAGGTGACCGCCCGGGTTCCAGCTCCGCGGCAGACCGGGCTCCGCCACCTGGTCGGCCGGGCTCGGCCTGTGATCGCCGCTTCGACCGGATCCCGGCCCTCGCCGTCCCGGCCGCCGGATGCTATGATGGGGCCCGGACGAGCTTCCCACCGGGCCGCTCCGGCCCCTCGGCCGCCGGGAGCTCCCCCGCATCGATGAAGACCCTGATCGTCAACGTGAGCCGGAGCGTCAAGCCCGGCGCCTCCGGGAAGCTGTACCGCCTCTGGTACCACGGGCTCACCCTGCCGTACCTCGCGGCGCTGTTCGGCCGTGGCACCGACGTCCAGATCGTCGAGGAGCTCGTCTCACCGATCCCGTTCGACACCGACGCGGACCTGGTGGCGCTGACCACCATGGGATGCGGGCTCACCCACGCCCTGGAGGTGGCCGACCGGTTCAGGGGGCTGGGCAAGAGGGTGATCATCGGCGGACCCACCGCGTCGGCGTACCCCGAGGTCGTGGCCCCCCACGTGGACAGCCTCGTGATCGGCGACGGCGACGGGCTGGTGGACCGGCTGCTGGACGACCTGGACCGCGGCGCCCTCGCGCCGGTCTACCGGCACCTGGAGCTCCCGGAGCTCACGAACACGCCGGTTCCTCGCTACGACCTGATCCAGAGGGATCGGGTGGGCCTCTACTACCCTGTCGAGGCGACCCGGGGCTGCACCCTGAGCTGCCGGTTCTGTCTCACCTCCCAGCTCTCGGGCCGCCGCCAGAGGCAGAAGCCGATCGCCGACGTGGTGCGCGACATCGAGGCGATCAAGGCGCTGGGCATCGACCGGGTCATGTTCATGGACGACAACCCCACCGCCGACCGGGAGTACTTCCGGCGGCTGGTCGAGGCGATCACCCCGCTCTCCGTGGCCTGGATGGCCAACGCGACTCTCGCGGCGGTGCCCGACGACGCCACGGCCGACGTGCTCGTGCGGTCCGGCTGCGAGATGCTCGCCGTGGGGTTCGAGTCGGTGAACCAGGAGAGCCTCGACGGCATCGGGAAAGGGTGCTTCGACGTCCGGCAGTACAGCGCGTTCATCGCACGTCTCCACGACCGGGGCATCCACGTGACGGCGATGATGGTGGTGGGGCTCGACCACGACGGGCCGGAGTCGCTCGACCGGATGCTCCGGTTTCTCATCGAGAACAAGGTCGAGACGGCGATCTTCCACGTGCTCACTCCGATCGCCGGCACGCCTCTCCACGCGGAGCTCGAGGCCCAGGGGCGGATGCTCGATCTGGACCTGTCCCACTACTCCGCCGAGGAGGCGGTGTTCAGGCCCAAGCAGATGTCCGCGGAGGAGCTGGAGGCGCAGTTCTGGCGGCTCTACCGCGAGTTCTACTCCGTCGGGTCCATCGTCCGGAGGCAGGTGCTGCGCTGGCCCGACCGGAGTCCGGTCCGCAGGCTCGGCTCCATCGTCGTGAACCTGTACATGCGCCACAACGTGACCAGAGGGCTCACTCCGGTCTAGCGAGGGTGCCGTGAGAAAGGTACTGCTGCTCCAGATGGCGCCGGGGCCCGAGGGTCCTGCCGAGCGTCACTCGCGACTCTGGTACTTCGGCCTGACCCTCCCCTACGTGGCGGCGCTGTTCTCGCGGCATGCCGAGGTCCGGGTGGTGGACGAACTGCTGGACCCGCTGCCCGAGCCGGGGTCGATCGAGGGGGTCGACCTGGTGGCGATCACCGTGATGGGGGCTGCGTTGCCCCGGGCGCTGGGGTACGCCGACGAGCTGAGAAAGCGGGGGCTCAAGGTGGTCATGGGCGGCCCCACCGCCACGGCGTACTCCGGCATGGTGCTGCCCCGGGTCGACGGGCTGGTGGCCGGCGACGGGGAACGGCTGGTCGACCGGGTGATGGCGGATCTCTCGACCGGATCGCTGCAGGGGCTCTACGGTCACGAGGAGCCGCCGCTGCTGGACGACACGCCGGTGCCCCGGTACGATCTGGTGGACCCGGGCCGGGTCGGCTTCTACTGGCCGGTCGAGGCGACCCGGGGCTGCACCGTGGGCTGTCGGTTCTGCCTGACCAGCCACCTGGGAGCGCGACGGCAGAGACAGAAGCCGGTCGAGAACGTGACGCGAGACGTCAAGGCGCTGAAGACGCTGGGGATCCACCGAGTCACGTTCACCGACGACAACCCGGCGGCGGACCGCCCGTACTTCCGCCGGCTCATCGAGGCGCTGGGGCAGCTCGACGTGAGCTTCATCTGCAACGTCACCGCCGACGTGGCCGAGGACGGGGAGCTGCTCGACCGGCTCTACGAGGCCGGGTGCGAGACGCTGTCGATCGGGTTCGAGACGGTGGAGCAGGCGAGCCTCGACTGGGTCGACAAGGGTGGGCGTTGCCAGGTCGACCGGTACCGGGCGACGATCGACGGGATCCACCAGCGGGGCATGCAGGTCCTGGCGATGATGGTGGTGGGGTTCGACCACGACACGCCGGCGACGTTCTCCCGGATCCTGGCGTTCCTCGTGTCGGCCAAGGTCGACGTGGCGGTGTTCCACATCCTGACTCCGGTGGCGGGCACGCCGTTCCACCAGGAGATCGAGCAGGCCGGGCGGCTGCTCTCCACGAACCTGGCGGACTACTCGGCGGAGCGGGCCGTGTTCCGGCCTGCCCACATGACCGCGGAAGAGCTGGAGGCCGGCTTCTGGAGCCTCTACCGGGGCTTCTACGCCCCGGGGTCGATCGTCCGGAGGCTGCTGTGGCGCAGCCCCGATCGTCACGTGGGCCGTCGGCTCGGAACGCTCGGGGCGAACCTCTTCATGATGGTGCAGGCGTGGCGAGGGCGGACGGTCGTTTGATCAAGGTACTGCTGGTGCAGGTCGCCAGGGCCGGCCGGTCCGGCGAGGTGGAGCGGCCGTCGAGGATGTGGTTCCACGGGGTCACGCTCCCGTACCTGGCGGCGCTGTTCTCCCACCGGGCCGAGGTCGAGATCGTCGACGAGCTCTCCCGGCCTGTCCCGTTCGATCACGAGTGCGATCTCGTCGGCATCACGTTCATGGGGGCGGCTCTGCCCCGGGCGCTGGAGGTGGCGGACCGGTTCCGGGCCCGCGGGCGGCGGGTGGTCGTGGGCGGCGTCACGGCCGCCGGCTACGCGGACGACGTGGCGGGCCACGTGGACGCCCAGGTGATCGGCGACGCCGAGGGGCTGATCGACCCGCTGCTCGACGACCTCGAGGCCGGCAGGCTCCGCCGGATCTACCGGCACGAGACCCCGCTGGAGGACCTCTCCTCGGCTCCGCTGCCGCGTTACGACCTGGTCGACCCGCGGCGCGTCGGCCCCTACTTCCCGGTCGAGGCGACCCGGGGCTGCTCCATCGGCTGCAGCTTCTGCCTCTCGTCTCACGTGCACGGCCGGGCCCAGCGGCGGAGGCCCGTGGCGCTGGTGGAGCGAGACGTGCGGTGGCTGGCCGATCGGGGTCGCAGACGGATCCTGTTCGTCGACGACAACCCGATGCTCGACCGGCGCTACTTCACCGAGGTGCTCGAGGCGATCGGGCCGATCGGCGTCACCTTCACGGCCAACGCCACGGCGGACGTGCTGACCGACGGGCCGTTCCTCGACCGGCTGGCCGCGGCGGGGTGCGAGAGCCTGTCGCTGGGGTTCGAGACGCTCGATCCGGCGAACCTCGCCGCCATCGGCAAGGGGTATCTGGACCCGTCGACGTATCCCGCCGGGCTGGCGGGGCTTCGCGACCGGGGCATCCAGGCTCTGGGGATGTTCGTGGTGGGGCTCGACACGGACGGGCCGGACGTGTTCGACCGGATCGAGCGGTTCCTCCTCGAGAACCGGGTGGAGATGGCGTTCTTCCACATCCTGACCCCGGTCCGGGGAGCGCCGCTCCACGACGAGCTGGCCGGCCAGGGACGCCTGCTGGGGCTCCACGCCACCGAGCACGGCGGCGACCGGGCCGTGTTCAGGCCGGCTCGCATGACGCCTGAAGAGCTGGAGGCCGGCTTCTGGCGGCTGCAGGAGCGGTTCTACTCGATCCGCTCGATCTTGACGCGACTGGTGCTGGTCCGGCCCGATCGTCACTACCTGAGGCGCCTGCCCACGGTGCTGGCCAACCTGTACTTCGGCTGGCTCGCCCGGAGGCGCCGCATCGTGATCTGAGGTGGGGCAGGAGCCGACCGTGGCACCGGGGCCGGCCGGACGCGGCATCGTCGACACCGGCGTGCCTGCCGGCGTTCGTCGAAGCCGGCCGTGGCAGGGCGGGGTCTTTCGTTGTTTCCAGGTCAGCCCCGCGGGTCGCCGCGATCAGCGCGCAGGCGAGCCACGTCGGCGACGTCGAGGCCGGAGCACTCGGCGATGGCCTCGTCAAGGCGGGTCCACCTCGTGCCGAGGCGAGTATGGCGCGGCGCCGGGAGTCCACACCCCGCCCGGGCGCGAGCCCGCGCCGCCCGGCGCGGCCAGGGCCGTTCACGAGATCGAGGCGGCGAAGGGCGTCGGGCGCGTGCCGATCCCGGCCCGCCCTGGTATGCTCCCATCGGGTGGGACAATGCTGGAAGACAGGGTGTACAGGATCGGCACGTTCTCCCGCTGGCACGTGCTCCTCCTCGCGTGTCTCGTCGCCGGGCCCCCGGTGCGCGCGGCCGGCCCGTCGATCGACTCGCTCGTGGAGGCGCGCCTGGCGAAGCTCGGCATCCAGCCGGCCTTGCTCTGCTCCGACGCGACCTTTCTGCGCCGGGTCCACCTCGACCTCACCGGGCGGCTCCCCGCCCGCGACCGGGTCGTGCGCTTCCTCGACGCCCGAGCGCCCGACAAGCGGGCGCGCCTGATCGACGAGCTTCTCGCGTCCCCGGCGGCCGCGGACCTCGCCACGATGCGCTGGTGCGATGTGCTGCGCGTGAAGTCGGAGTTTCCGATCAACCTGTGGCCGCGCGCCGCCGCCGCCTACCACCGGTGGGTCCACCGCGCCCTGGCGGACGGCTGGCGCTACGACCGCTTCGCCCGGGCGCTGCTGACGGCCAGCGGCTCGAGCGTCCGCGACCCGCCGGTGAACTTCTTCCGCGCCGTCACGCCGCATCACCCGGCGGGCATAGCCAGGGCGGTGGCCCTGACGTTCATGGGTTCCCGGATCGAACGGTGGGAGCCGGCACGCCGCGAAGGACTGGCGAAGCTCTTCAGTCGCGTCGCCTTCAAGTCCACGTCCGAGTGGAAGGAAGAGATCGTGCTCCCCGACCCGCGACCCGCCGCCGCGTTCACGGCCACGCTGCCCGACGGGACCTCCGTGAACGTCCCGGCGGCCGCGGACCCACGGAAGCCGTTCGCCGACTGGCTCGTCCGGGCCGACAACCGCTGGTTCGCCCGGGCGGTCGCCAACCGGACCTGGGCGTGGCTCTGCGGCCGTGGCCTGGTGGAGGAACCGGACGACCTGCGCCCCGACAACCCGCCGGTCCACCCGGAGCTCCTGGCATTCCTGGAGGAGGAGGTGGCCCGATCGGGCTTCGACCTGGTCCACCTCCAGCGACTCATCCTGAACTCCCGCACCTACCAGCGCGACTGCAGGCCGCAAGCACGGCGGCCGGAGGCCGTTTCGCTCGGGGCGCACGTGGTTCCCCGCCGCCTGGACGCGGAGGTGATCATCGACGCGATCGACGACGTCACCGGCACCTCCGAGGCCTACTGGAGCCAGATCCCCGAACCGTTCACGATCGTGCCCGAGGCGCAGCGAACGATCGAGCTCACCGACGGCAGCATCTCCAGCCCGTTCCTCGAGCTGTTCGGACGGCCGGCCCGCGACACCGGCCTCGCCCGGGAGCGCTCGAACGCGGTCACGCCCGAACAGGTGCAGCACCTCCAGAACTCGACGCGACTCACGCGCAAGATCGCGAGCAGCTCCGTGCTCAAGGCGCTCGCGCGCGAGCACTGGCGTGATCCCGGTCGCCTGGTGGAGGAGCTCTATCTGCGCTGCCTGTCGCGCCGCCCGACCCCGGCAGAGACGGGCACCGCTGTCGCACACCTGCGGAGCAGGTTCATCCGTGGCCCGGCGGTCGAGGACCTGGTCTGGGCCCTCATCAACACCCAGGAGTTCCTGTACCGGCACTGACCCGGGAGGGCGAAGACGTGGACGAGACGCATGGACGCGGCCAGCCCTCGCGCCGGTTGGTCCTGAAGATCGCGCTGGGAGGGCTCACCGGCCTGGCATTCTTGGGCTGTCTGCGCCGGCACTCACG
>JACQZM010000378.1:6531-11304 GCA_016213885.1 Candidatus Rifleibacteriota bacterium
CGCTCCGTGCTGGCGACCGGGCCGGTCCGACCCGCCAGTCCCAGGCCGGCCGGCCCGCGTGGCCGCGCCCGATCGGTCATCCAGATCTGGATGTGGGGAGGCCCCTCGCACCTGGACACGTTCGACCCCAAGCCCGACGCGGGTCACGACTTCTCCGGGCCGCTCGACCGCCCGATCGCGACCAACGTCGACGGCATCCGCATCGGACAGCTGCTGCCCCTCCTGGCTCGCCAGGCCGACCGGTACTCGCTGATCCGCAGCATGACGCATGGCGTCAACGCGCACGAGACCGCCTCCTACCTCGTGCAGACCGGCCACGCCGTCGGCGATGGCCTGGTGCACCCGTCGATGGGCGCGGTGGTCTCGCTGCTCCGGGGCGTCGACGCGGGCTATCGCGGCCTCGTCCCGCCCTATGTCGTCCTCACCACGCCGCAGGGCCGGTTCTCCGAAAGTGGTTTCCTGGGCGAGGCCCACGCCCCGTTCGCGACCGGAGGCGACCCCGCGGACAAACGCTTCGCCGTCGAGGGGCTCGTGGTCGACGGGATCACGGACGACCGGCGCGCGGCGCGGCGCCGCCTGGCTCGCGAGCTGGACGGGCTCGCCCGTGACCTGGCGGGAGACCCCGAGATCGTGCACTTCGACGAGTGCGTGGAGAAGGCGGAGCGGGCGCGGACCGAGGCCTGGAAGGTGTTCGACCTCTCCCAGGAGAAGGGCGCGGTCCGGGATCGCTATGGCCAGAACAAGTTCGGTCAGTCGTGCCTCGCCGCGCGCCGGCTGGTGGAGCGCGGCGTCCCGTATGTGACCATCAACTACGAGGGCTGGGACACCCACCGGCAGAACTTCGTCGTGATGGAACGACGCCTGCCGGAGATGGATCAGGCGATGTCCGCCCTGCTCGACGACCTCGCCGACCGCGGGATGCTCGACACCACGATCGTGTGGTGGGGCGGCGAGTTCGGGCGCACGCCCCGGGTGCAATGGGAGGCGCCGTGGAGCGGCGGACGCCACCACCACGGCCAGTGTTTCACGGCGCTGGTGGCCGGAGGCGGCTTCCGCGGCGGCACGGTGGTGGGCGCGTCCGACGCCCGCGGGGAGGAGGTGGCCGCGCGCCCGGTGCGGCCCGCCGACCTGCTCGGCAGCATCTGCACGCAGCTCGGGATTGACCCCACCGCCGGGCTTCCCGGCGAGCACGGGGTGGCGCTCCCGATCTTCGGCTCATCCGACCGCACTCCGGCCTTCAGGATGCTCGAGGAGATCATGTAGGAGATTCCGCGATGCCCAAGGCGACAGTCCTCCTGGTGGCCTTCTGCCTCGTCGCGGCCCTGCCTCGGCCCGCCGCGGCGGCTCCCCACATCGGCTACGTGTACCCGGCCGGCGGTGCCCGCGGCACCACCGTACGCGTCGCGATCGGCGGGCAGAACCTGGTCGACGTCAAGTCCGTGCTCGTCGAGGGTGGTGGCGTGCAGGCGCGTGTGGTCTCGCACCTGCCGCAGCTCTTGCCCAGCCTCAAGCTCTTGGCCACGGTGATGAGCATCAAGCTGTCCGCACCCCGGTCGGTGTCGACGACCGGCTTGCCAGCTCCGGGCGCGCCGGACCGGGAGCACCCGCTCGTCCACTCGCTTCGCTCGCTGAGCTCCGCGGAGGTGACGCAGGTGATCGATCGCCTGCGCGATCCGCGCAAGCGCCAGCCGATGGCGCAGATCGCCGAGACGCTGCTGGTCGACCTGTGCATCGCCTCGGATGCCGAACCCGGGCTGCGCGAGCTCCGCGGGTCGGGCCCGGCCGGCCTGACCAACCGGCTCGTCTTCGAGATCGGGACCCGGCTCGAGCTCTCGGAGCGGGAACCCAACGACCCGGACCGGACCGCGCTGCGGCAACTCACCATCCCGGCCACGATCAACGGCCAGATCCTGCCCGGCGATGCCGACTGCTTCCTGTTCGTGGCCCGGCGGGGCCAGAGGTTCAGATTCGATGTCCGCGCCCGGCGCCTCCTGCCGTTCCTGGCCGACGCGGTGCCGGGATGGTTCGAGCCGCTTCTCACGGTGACGGACGGCTCCGGCCGGGAGATCGCGAGCTCCGATGGGTGCGGGATCGACCCTGACCCGCTGCTGTTCTTCGACTCGCCGGCCGACGGCACCTTCCGGCTGACCCTCCGTGACGTTCTGTACCGTGGCCGCTTCGACTTCGCCTACCGCCTGACGGTGGACGACGTCTCGGCGCCGACCGACCACTGGCCGCGGGACCCGGAGCGACCGTGGAACGACGAGCCGCTCGCCGAGCTGAGGGGGCCCGGCGTGGTCCCCGCTCCCATCGTTCCCGCCGCGCCGGATCTGCCGGTGGTGCGGGAGGCCCCGCCGAAGGCCGGTGCGCAGGACGTGAGCGTGCCGGTGGCGATCGCCGGATGCATCGATGCGCCGGGTGCCGTCGATCGATATCGCTTTCGCGGGCGCGCCGGCGAGCGGCTGGTGATCGACGTGGTCGCTCGCCGCGCCTGGTCACCGCTGGATTCGACGATCGAGCTCGAGGCCCCGGACGGACGGATCCTGGCGTCGAACGACGATCACCCGCGACTGAACGTGGGCCTGCTCACGCACCACGCCGATTCCCACCTCGACCTGGTGCTGCCCGCGGACGGGCTCTACACGGTCTCCATCGCTGATGCCCAGGTACACGGCGGCCTCGCGTACACCTACCAGCTCCGCCTCTCGCCGCCACGCCCGGGGTTCACGGTGTACGTCGTGCCCTCGGCCATCGAGGTACTGGCCGGGCCAGCGGTGCCGCTGGGCTTCCTGGTCGAGCGGCACGATGGCTACCAGGGCGAGATCGAGCTCGCACTGCAGCAACCGCCGGATGGCTGGCGACTGGCCGGCGGACGGATCCCGGCCGGCGCCGACTCGGTGCGCGCCACGCTGGCGCTACCGCCGGGGTCGATCGAGGCGCCGCTGCCGCTTCGCCTCGTCGCGACGGGCATGGTCGGTTCCCGGCGCGTGCTGGTGCCGGTGGTCCCCGCGGACGAGGTGATCCAGAGCTTCTCGCTCAGGCACGTCGTCTTGGCCGCCACCTCGCGTGTGGCGGGCCGCGGACCGGCGCCCGCCACACGCCTGGTCCGCGTGGCCCCCGAGACCGGCGTGCGCTTGCCGGTGGGAGGCACCGCTACCGCGCTCGTGCGGATCCCGGCGGCACCGACTTTTCGAGGCATCGGCCTGGAGCTCATCGACCCGCCGCGCGGCATCTCCCTCTCCGCGGTCACCACGCATCCGGCCGGCTTCGAGCTGCGGTTCGAGGCGCGGCCCGACGCGCTCGCGTCACGCGACCCGGGCAACCTCATCGTGCAGGTGCTGTTCACCCCTCCCGGCGGAAACCGGCGGGTCCCGATCGGGTGCCTGCCGGCGATCCCGCTTCAGGTGCTGCCCGCGGCCAAGCCGCGGTGAGACCGTCCTCGCCACCATCGCCCACGAGCCCCTGCTGCGCGACGCCGATGGGTTCCGGAAGACCGGCAGGCCGTCCGGGGCCGGTCGGGCCGGGCCCGGCGGGGGGGCCGCCTTCTCCCCCCCAAGGCGGCCCTGGTCTGGTAACATCGGCAGGGTGAGACGGCGGCGACCGATGGCGTTGCCGACATCGTCGGCTCGACAGGAGCTCGACCCCGGAGGATCCCGTGATGGACAGGTCTTCACAGAACGTGAATCCGCTGCGACAGGTCCGGTGGGCCATCGACCACGGATGCACCACCCATCGGGAGATCGGAGAGGCGCTGGCAGGGCTCGAGAGCCACCTCGACCAGGAGACCAGGGCCGTCCTCTTGGACGAGATCTCCAGCCTGGCCCGGCGCTACACGTTCCACCACGCACCCGGGTTCGCCGGGCGGATGGTCCTGGCGGTCAGGCACGTGCTGTGGAAGGCGGCGTGCATGGTGGTCATCGTCGCGGGCTCGGCGGCGGGCGCGGAGGTCCAGGCCGCCAAGGCGTTCGCCGGGACGCTCCTGGACGGGAAGCTGACGGGCGTCGGCGACCACTTCCTGTACTGGATCGGTCGCAAGACGATCACGGTCTCCGGCCCGGAGATGATGAACGCGACCTACCAGCTCGCCACGGCCACCCCCTCCATAGTGGTCGGCATGGCCGTCGGGGCACTCTCCGGCTGGGCGATCTTCACGGTCGCCGCGAGCCTGTCCGGCTGGCTCTGGAGCGGCTGGCGCAAGAACCGAGCGGCCCGCGTGCTCGTCACGAAGTACGCTCTCGCGCCGGCACCGGCCCAGGGCAAACCGCCGATGCCGGAACCGGCCCGGACGGCGGGACGACCTGGACCCGGTCACCCCGGGACCACGGCCGAGGAGAGACGAGGACCCTCATGAAGTCGACCACGGCGATCCTCGGGATCGGCTGCCCGGGCCGACCGTGCCCGGAGCGATCGGGGTGCCCACTGCATCCTGCGGCCGGATCCCGAAGAGACTCGTCATGTTGACCTGGGTGTCGAGGCTTGCTAGAGTGAGATTCGATCCTGTCCCGGTCGCGACGCCTCGGCGCCTCGATTCCGGAAGGGTCGACGCGCCCGAGGGCAGATCCTGCTGCCGGTGCTGGCGCTGATTGTTCGGATGCCCGGCAAGGCAAGGTTGGAGGGTGCTCATGAGTCAGGTCTTGCGGTTCTCGAGCGTCCTGGTGATCGTCGCGGTCGTGCTGTGCTGCTCGGCCCCGGTGCTGGCCGATCACAAGCACAAGAAGCCCAAGAGCCCCGTGGGCGAGCTCGTCATCCACAACGAGACCGACGACACCATCC
>JACQZM010000378.1:11311-25885 GCA_016213885.1 Candidatus Rifleibacteriota bacterium
AAGGTGACCGATGCGAACGGCGGCGCCATCGGCGGAGGCTGGACGTTCAAGCCCGGAGAGGTGGCCCATCTCGAGATCGACGACAAGGACGTCTACGTGGACGGGGACTACCTGGTCAGCACAGGATCAGGCCTCAAGCCGATCTCGGTGGTGGGGTTCTTCGAAGGCGGAAACTGGCACGTCAGGTACGTGGAAGACCACGAGGACTGACGGATAGCACTGCCCCACGAAGGCGCTCGGGCACGACGGCACGGGTGCCGGGGCGTTCTCAGCGCTTCACGCCGTACGCCCCGGGGTTCAGCATCGCCCACTTCTCCCCGTCCCATTCCCAGGTGTCGGCCAGGTTTGCGGTCATGCCGCCGCCGCCGAACATGACGACCCTGCCCCGGCGGCGGTCGTAGGCCAGCGCGCTGTCCCTGCGCTTCGACGGTGATCTCGAGACGGTTCTGCTCGTCCAGGTCGACCCCGCCCATTCCCGGATCTCGTCAGGCCGGACCGTGTCCAGAAGCACCATCCTCCGGCGGCGGGCATCGTACGCCATCCAGGCCAGCTGGGTGTCGGTTCGACACGCCGCGACCGGTATCTCGACCCAGGTCGTGCCGTCCCACTCCCACAGGTCGTCGAGCGGCTTGGTCCCGGTCCTGCCGCCGTACAGCACGAGCCGGCCGCGGCCCTCGTCGAAGGCGAGCGCCGCGCAGTGCCTCGGCGACGGAGCCCGGGCCGGGGTCCGGAGCGTCCAGGTGGTGCCGTTCCACTCCCAGGTGTCGTTCGTGTCACCGGCATGCTCCCCGCCGAAGAGCACCGTGGTCCTCCGGACCGGATCGTACGCCATCGCATGGTTCTGACGCCCACCCGGATGCGCCGCCGGCCGGCGTTCGGTCCACGTCTTGCCGTCCCACTCCCACGTGTCGCTCAACCCTCCGAGCGCCAGGTCGTCGGAGCCGCCGAACAGGACGACCCGGTGGCGCCCGGAATCGTAGGCCATGGCGTGACGACGCCGGCTGCTCGGCTGATCCGGCGGGCTCATCGGCTCCCAGCGCGCGCCGTCCCATTCCCAGGTGTCGCCCTTCCGGGCGAACTTCAGCAGATCGATCGAGAACCCCAGGGCCCCGCCGAACAGCACCACCCGGCCGCGGTTCGAGTCGTAGGCCGCGGCCGCGCACTCCCGGGCGGGGGGGCTGACCTCCCGGAGAAGACGTTCGGACTCCAGGGAGATGCCGTGGGGGTCATTGTAGAAGTCGCGCAGCCAGATCCGGGCCCTGTCCCGGTATCTCGGTCTCTCCCGGGCCACGAGCAGCGCCCGTCTGGCGAGCTGGAGGTCGGCCCGGGGAGCCGACCGGTCGGACAGGTTCATCGCCGTGTGGAGAACGAGCCAGGCCAGATCCTCCTTCTCCGGCACCTCCATCCACTCCCACCAGATCGTGGCGAGACGATCCCGGTCGCGCAGGAACTGGGCGCGGGCGAGCCCCAGCCATCCGACGCCGGGCAACGAGTGGAGGCACTGCGGGTCGAAACGATCGAGGCCGGTCTCGTAGGCGATCCGGGCCTCTTGCGGCTGGCCTTCCTTCTCAAGGAGGCAGCCCAGAATCACCCATCCCAGCGGGTCGTCGGGGTGGCGCCTGACCGTGTCGATCGCCAGACCCACGAGCTCCGGGGAGTCGCCGACGGGGTGACTTCCGATCGAGAGCGCCTGCGACCTGCGCGTGAGCAGATCCATGAGCCCCGCGATGGCTCCCGGAGCGCGGGGTGGCTTGACGCCAGCGGTGGCCCTCTCCAGCCACTGGCCCACACGCCGCCAGTGGCGGAGGCTCTCGAGGCTCCTCCTGGGCTCGCGAGCCGTGGCCCCGGCCGGTGGCCGGTCGGTGGCCTTCCCTTCCATCTCCCACCGCCTCAGCTCCTGACGGTCGAAGATCGGAACCTCGATCACCTTCCGCAGCCGCTCCACGGTCTCCCAGGCCTCGGGCCCTCCCCTGTCCAGCGCCATCCAGTCGTCGATGGAGACCGCCCGCCACTGCTGGGTGTACGGCAGCGACCGCTGGCCGGTCGATGCCCCGGGAGCCGGAACCGGTCCGGTTCTCGACGGGGCGAGATGGGCGACGGATCGTGACGGTCCAGGTTCGACCGAGGCCGGAACCGGCCCGGGACCCGTGCCCATCCAGGCTCGCAGGGCGATGAGCGAGAGGAGCGCCAGTGAGAGCCCCACGACCGCCGGAGCCCGGCGCGCCCGGGTCCAGGGGACCGTCCACGCCCTGGGGGTCTCGCGCCGTGATGGATCCCGGGACCGGACCGCGACCGTGCGGGCGATCGGACCGGGCGGCTCGACCGCGGAGTGCTCTCCGCGGCCGAGCCGGGCGGGAACGACGTCGATCGGGTCGGACGCGTCGAGGACCGTGGCAAGATCGTCTCGCATCGCCCCGGCGGACGGATAGCGCTCACCCGGCCGCTTGGCCAGCGCCCTCCGGACCACCCGGTCGAGCGCCGGCGGCAGCGTCGGCACCCGGTGGCTGGGGCAGGGCACGGGGTCACGCAGGTGCTGCTCGAGCAGCTTGATCGGACTGTCGTGCGCGAACGGGAGCTCCCCGGTGAGCAGCTCGAACAGCACCACGCCCAGCGAGTACACGTCGGAGAGGCCGGTGGCGGGCTCGCCGGTGATCTGCTCCGGCGACACGTACGCCGGCGTTCCGAGGCTCATGCCGGTCTCGGCCTTGACGGCGCCCGCGCCGGACCACTTGGCGATTCCGAAGTCCGTCACCTTGTAGAGGCCGTCCTCGACCTCGAGGATGTTGTCCGGCTTCACGTCTCGATGGAGGGCGCCCGCGGCATGGGCCGCCTCGAGGGCGTCGGCGGTCTGCGTGGCGGCCCGGACCGCCTTCTCCGTGGAGAGCCGTCCCCGAGCCAGGATCGCCCTCAGGCTCCTCCCGGCCACGAACTCGTAGGCGATCCAGGGGATCCCGTACTCTGCCCCGTGATCGAGGACCCGGATGATGTTCGGGTGAACGATCGAGGCGGTGATCCTGGCCTCGTTGTCGAACCTGAGGACCTGGTCGGGCTCCTCGAGCGCGTCGGCCAGGAGGAGCTTGATCGCCACCTCCCGACCCAGCCCGCGCTGCACCGCGAGGAAGACGGCCCCGAAGCCGCCCGTGGCTACCCTGCGCCTGGCGGCGAACCGGGCCGCACAGTCCGGTGGGAACGGTTCGGCATCGGTGAGCCCCCTGGGCGGTGAAGGGACCTGGGCCACCATGGCGCCTGGAGCGGCTCCTTCCTCTGATCGGGGCCGGCGCCGGGCGTCGAGGCCTCGCCGGCCACGTACAGGGTAGCACGGGCGGTCCATCGGGGCGACGCCGCCACCAGGGCGGCCCGCCAGGGCCCCGAAGGCGTCCGCCCGCGCCCGTTGCCGGCCGAGACGGTGAGCAGAGTGTCTTTTTCGATCTCTACCGCTCCATGAATCTTGACTTGATCAACCTCTCCTGCGATACTCGCTGCATCTGTCGGCCTCAGATCAAGATCCGAAGGGAGTGTCAAGATGAACAAGCATGAACTGGCCCAGATCATCGCCAAGGACGTCGAGTTGACCCACGCCCAGGCTGCCGCCACGATCGACGCCTTCACCGGCGCCATCCAGAAGGCGCTCAAGAAGGGCGAGGACGTCACCCTCGTCGGCTTCGGAACCTTCAAGACCAAGAAGCGGGCCGCCCGCATGGGCGTCAACCCCCAGACGAAGGCCAAGATGAAGATCCCGGCCAAGAAGGTCGTGAAGTTCGTCGTCGGCAAGGCCCTCAAGACCGCCGTCTAGGCTGGATCAGGGCAGTTCGTAAAACGCCGGGAGCCTGGTGGACGGGCTCTCGGCCTTTCTTTCCCCGGCCGTCGTCCGCCGCCCCGTCCCGGCGCCTGCCTCGAGCCGTGGTCCACGGGGGACTCACCACCGCCTCACCAGTCTCAGCAGCATGGCCGGGTGCATGAAGACATCCATCGCCACGGCCACCACGCAGGCGAGGAACATGTACACCCCGCTCAGGATCAGCGGCACGCTCTCGGCGCCCAGGGACGCCAGGAATCCCATGGCCACCAGGAGGCTCGAGATGGTCATGGCGCACCCCACCTCCCAGAACGCCTCTTCGAGCGCCGACTCCAGGTCGAGCCCCCGGTCCAGGTTCGCCCGGACGTGCGTCAGGTAGTGGACCGTGTCGTTCACGGAGTTCCCGATGGCCAGGGAGTCGAAGACGCAGAACCCCTCGAACAGGTCGTAGCCCAGGATCCGGGCTGCGGTGAACATCACGAAGACCGGCATCACGTTCGGGACCATGGCCACCAGGGAGACCGTGACGCTCCGAGTCATCACGAGGAACACGACGAAGATGAACAGGACGCTCAGCACCAGGTTGGTGACGAACGTGCCGGAGACGTAGCCCATCACCTCGCCCCAGTAGGCGGTCCGACCGGATGGCACCAGGGCGGTCGGGTCGAGCCGGCGGGTCTTCACCGGGCGGGCCGCCTCCACCAGCCGGTCGCAGAGCCTCTTCAGGCCGTCGGAATCCTCGACCCTGGACGAGACCACGAGCCTGAGCTTGCGGCTGCCCGCGGAGTAGTACTCCTCGAACGCTCCCAGGTGGAGGTAGAGCCGGTAGAGCGCCGCCTTCCGGGCCTTCACCCACCGGGCGTCCAGCGACGGGTCGAACCTCAGGTCGCGGATCCTGGAGTCGATGAACCCCTTGATGTCGGCCCAGGAGTCGACCCGCACCACCCCCGGCACCCTGGCCAGCGCCGCGGCGATGGCGGCGAGGTCGGCGTCGAGCTCCGGGTGGTCCAGCATCTCGTCGAGCGTCATCCCCACCGGGATCGTGCAGTCCACGGTGTTGATCGGGAACCGGTGGCTCTCCAGGAACCCCAGGGTCCGCGTCACCGGGTGGCGCTCGACGAAGTAGCGGTACCAGTTGGAGTTGATGTGCTGCCCCGAGGAGTAGACGATCAGGCCGAGGCACAAGACCACCCACAGGGCGAGGTGGGCCCGGCTCCTGATCGCCGCGAGCCACGGGCCGATCCATCGGCGCGTCAGCGCTCCGTCGAGCCGGTAGTAGAGGCAGCCCTCGACCCGGGAACGGACCTGCATCAGGATGAGCGGGACGAACAGGATCGCCACCACGTACTCCACGATGACGCCGATGCAGATCGCCCAGCCGAACGCCCGCAGCAGCACCATGTCGGTGGCGCTGGTGACGATCAGCGCCCCGAACGTGGTGAGGCTGGTCAAGAAGTTGGGCACCAGGCACTCCCTGATCGAGGTGGCGGCGGCCCTGGCCGGCGCCGCCCGGCGCCGCGTGGCGAAGAAGAACACCATCAGGTGGACCACGTCCTCCAGCCCGTTGACCAGCGTCAAGATCGGCAGGTTGCCCGACAGGCCGTTCATCGGCACGCCCAGGAGGACCATCACACCGAATCCCAAGAGGATCGAGAGCCCCAGCACCAGCACCACGGCCACCGCCAGCGCCAGGTTTCCGAAGAGCGCCCAGAAGCAGCCTACCAGGACCGAGATGCCGAGGATCGTCAGCGCCCCCTGGTCGCGGAACGTGCTCCGGAGAAGCTCGGCGTTCAGGTAGAACAGCCCGGTGGGGTAAGCGGTGAGGCCGGTCTGACTGGAGAAGAGGACGAGCTTCGCCTCGATCTTCTCCAGCAGCTGGACCGTGAGCATCGGGTCCTCGTAGTCCCCCCTGGGCTGGATGACCAGGGCGTGGATCGTGTGGGCCGAGTCGTAGAGGAACCCGATCCAGCGGTCGGAGAACGGGGGCGACGCCAGGGCGGTCCGGGTGCGCCCCTCGTCGGCCAGGAGGTCCGGCCCCAGGATCGGCAGGAGCGTCTGGTGGTCCCGGCCGACCACGGGCTCCAGGATGTCGCCGGCCGAGAACACCCGGTTCACCCCGTCGAGCTTCTCGAGGTGCCCCGACAGATCCCTCAGCGCCAGCAGCTGGGCGGCGGTGAACCGGTTCGAGGCGTGGACGTAGACGATCAGCGTGTCTCCGGAGCGGAACTCCCGCTCGTACGCTTCCAGCCGGAGCCGGGCCGGGTGCCCCTCGCGCATCACCCCCTTGAACCCGAACTCGAGCTTCAGGTGGGGGAGCGAGACGACGCTGGCGACGCTCAGCGCCGCGAGCAACGCCCAGAGGAGCGTCCTGTGACGCAGGATGGCGCAGGCCAGGCGCCGGGACGCATCCCGCCGGGAGAACGGCCTGGTCATGCCGGCTTCCTGACCCGGCCCACGGTGCACGACGAGTAGCCCGGCGTCCGGCTCTCGCGGTGGAGGGTCTGGCCGAGCCCCGCCCTCTCCTCCAGCTCAGGAAAGCCGCAGGAACCCAGCTCCCGGCGGGTGTTCACCACGTTGGTCCAGTAGCAGAGCCTGGCTCCGGGGCGGGCCACCCGGATCACCTCGCGCATGAGCCCGGTGAAAGTCTCCTGGGAGACCCAGTCGAAGATGTTCGAGAAGTTGAAGACGTCCACGGAGCTCGCGGGGAGGCCGAAGATGAACTGCTCGAGCTCCGCGGTGTGGATCTCGAGCCGCGCCAGCCGCAGCTTGAGCCGGTCGAACTGGCTCTCCCTGAGCCAGGCCGGACAGCTCTCCCGGTCGCGATACGTGCCGAAGAACAGCCAGTGCAGGTAGAAGTTCGACCACACCGGCACGTCCCTGAGCGTCCGATCGGCCTGGGCCCGCATGGCCGGACCCGGGTGCTGGTCCTGCCGGGCGTACCGGAAGTGGTCCTTGTGGAAGAAGAAGTCGAGAAACGTTCGGCCGAAGAGCACCGCCCCGAGGAACCGCCACAGCCTGCCGTTCCATCGGTCGTCGAAGAACCGCTGCTGCTCGTCGATCTGGCGGATCGCGAAGTACTCCCGGATCGTCCCGGGTCGCTGCAGCAGCGTCAGGACCCGGCCGATCCACTGGAGGTACCGGTCCTGCTTGCCGCAGCGGAGCACCCCCGCATCCACCTCGCCGGGGCGCTCGTCCCAGTACCGCCGGGCGTCCTCGGAGAGGAGCTCTCTCGCCCGCTCGTAGAGCTGACGGCGGTGGGCCGAGGGAGCGAGGCCGACCAGCTCCCAGAGCTGATCGTGATCCAGGGTGAGCACCGCGGCCCGCTTGAGCTCCAGGAGCCAGGTCTGCCGCGGATTGAAGTCCAGGGAGACGACCCTCTCGCAGGTCAGCGCGAGCTGCAGGGAGAGGTCGCCGCCGGAGGTGATCGAGAGCGCCGTCTCGCTGGCCCGGGGTTCCAGCGCCTCGTCGATGACGCGCTCGTCCTCCCACACCGTGGAGTAGCCCACCCGGGCGAAGAAGTCGGCCCGGGACACCTGGCTCCTCAGCGGCGATTCCACGGGGTTCACCAGGCGACCGACCTCCTGACCGCGAGCTCCACGACCAGGCCGACGTGCACCGTCAGGAGCAGCAGGTCGAAGTACGGCTCCAGGTTCGAACGAGCTCGGGAGGGCCCGACGACGAAGGCGATCAGAGCCGCTCCGGTGACGCCGTAGGCCAGACCGGCCAGGCCGACCAGGGCCGGCGAGGCGCCGATCGAGCGGGCGACCACGGCCAGTGCCGCCGCTGACGCCGCCACCAGCGAAAGGCACAGCAGCGCCGCCAGCCGCGGTCCCAGGACCATCGAGTACGTCCGGTACTCGGTCTCGTGGCCCGGCGCCCGGATCTTCCGGGACACCTCCCAGCCGGCGAACGGCGCCCAGAGGCCCACGATCGCCAGGGCGCCCCGCGGATCGCGCGACGCGACCTCGAGGTCCCGGGCCGCCACGCAGGCCGTGTAGGCCAGCGACAGCGGGACGTAGGGCTGGTGCGTCAAGAACGCCAGGACGAGGCTGTTCGAGAGGCGGTCCGGCACGAAGAACCACCGGAACATCAGCCAGGAGTAGCCCAGCAGGACGAGGAACGGCACGAACACCCACCCCAGGAAGAGGTTGGCCACCGCGAGCGCCGTCACGATCGCCACGGCCGCGGCCCGGAGGTCCGCCAGCGTCACCCGGCCGGCCGCGAGCGGCCTTGCGGGAAACAGCCTCCGGTCGGTGTCGTGGTCCTTGATCTCGTCCATGATGCGGAGCAAGAGCAGCATGCCCGTCACCGTGGCGGCGCCCACCACCGACCCGGGCGACACCCGGAGGGTCGCGACGCCTGCCAGCGCCTGCCACAGCAGGTAGAGGGAGTAGAACGAGGCGACGCCGAACACGCCGTTCAGGTGGGGCGGAAACCGTTCCAGGACGAACCTGGCCACTCTGGCGGGGGATGGACGCTCCGGATTCACGGCCAGTAGAATACCCCCTCGACCAGCCGGCAAGGTAGGGCTCGATGGACTCGCCCAAGACCCGGCGCCTCGCCGGGTCCGAGTCGCAAGACCCGGCGCCTCGCCGGGTCCGAGTCGCGCCCCCGAGCGCGACCTCAATCCGGATCCCCTCCTCTTTCCTCTCTCCCGAGCGCGACCTCGATGCGGATCCCCTCCACGTCCATCGCGGCCCGTGGAACCCGGCCGACGCCTTGTCCCAGGCCGATCATCGCGAAACAGGTGGAGGATCGGGCGCTCCGGCCGGAGCTTGCGCGGAGCCCGACCAGCAGGCTACGATGGCCCGCCATGGCCGCCCCCTTCACCCTGCCGCTCTCCCGGATCGGTCCGGACGATCTCGCTCGGGTGGGCCGCAAGGCGTTCTGCCTGGGCGAGCTCCTCGAAGCCGGGCTGCCGGTTCCGCAGGGCTTCTGCGTGACCACCGCGGCCTGCGATGAGCTGTTCGTCCGGGCCGGGGTGGACCCGGGAACGATCGGATCGGACGCCGATCTGGAGGCGATCCGGAAGCGGATCGACGAGACCCCCCTGGACAGCGCGGTGACCGACGCCCTCTTCGAGGCCTACCGGGAGCTCGGGTCCCCTCCGGTGGCGGTCCGCTCCTCCGGATCGCTGGAAGACCTGGAGGGGGCCAGCTTCGCCGGCCAGTACGAGACCGTGCTGGACGTCCGGGGAGAGCCTGCGCTGGCGCGGGCCGTGCGCCGCTGCTGGGCTTCCATCTTCACCCCCCGGGTCCGCGCCTGCTGCCAGCGGCACGGGCTCGCGCCCCGGGCGGTCCGGATGGGCGTGGTGGTCCAGCAGATGGTTCCCGCCGAGGTCTCCGGCGTGCTGTTCACCCTGAACCCCACCACCGGCCTGGACGACGAGGCGGTGGTGGAGTCGTGCTGGGGCCTGGGCGAGGCGCTGGTCGCCGGCCAGGTGAACCCGGACCGGTTCGTCGTCTCCATCAGGACCGGTCGGGTCGTCCGCGCCTCCATCGCCTCCAAGGAGAAGCGGACCGTGAGCTCCGGGGGCTCGGTGCGGACCGAGGAGGTGCCGGTGGCGCTGCGGGGCGTCCCCACCCTGGACGAGACCCGGCTCGAGGAGCTCGTGCGGCTCGGCGCCAGGGTCCAGGCCCACTTCGGGTCGCCCCAGGACGTGGAGTGGACGCTGGCCGACGGGCGGGTGTCGCTGCTCCAGAGTCGCCCGATCACGAGCTTCACCTTCGCTCCGGAGATCGGCGAGTGGACCACGGCGGACATGCGGGACGGCGGTGTGTCGTCGTCGGTCTGCTCGCCGTTCATGTGGTCGCTCTACGATTTCGTCTGGGAGAGGACCATGCCGGGCTACTTCAGACGGCTCGGTCTGCTCGGCGACGGCGACCGGGAGAGCTGGGGGCGGTTTCACTTCGGCCGGATGTACTGGAACCTGAGCGCCACCAAGCGGTGCCTGTTTCGCATCCCGGGATTCGTGGAGCGGAACTTCGACAGCGATCTGGGCATCGAGATCACCTACGAGGGGTCCGGCGTGACCACGCCGGTGACGCTATCGGGGGCGATCCGGGCGATCCCCACGCTGCTGGCTCTCCGTCGGTTCTACCGGGAGCGGCTCGAGGAGAACGACCGGTTCCTGGGCCAGTTCGAGAAGCTGGAGCGCCGCCTGGCGACGGAACGCCCGTCGGATCTGCCGTTCGACCGGCTGCTGGACCGATACCGGGAGCTGGTCTTCGACCGGTTCTTCTGGGCCGAGTCGTCGTACTTCTACACGATCTACAACACCTCGAACGCCAAGCTCGATTTCAAGGTCCAGCTGGACCTGCTCAACGAGCGGGCCCGTCTCGCCGGGGTCCGGGAGTTCTCGTACCTGGAACTGTTCTCGGGGCTCACGGACCTCTCCCACCTGCGGCCGATCGCGGCGCTGTGGGACATGGCGACCCGCATCGCCGCCGAGCCGACGCTCTCCGGGCAGGTGAGGGCGTCGCCGCCCGAGCGGCTGCCGGAGCTGGTGCCGGCCCTGGACGAGTTCCTGACCGGCTACGGCTACCACGGCACCCGGGAGCTGGACATCACGGTGCCGCGGTGGTCCGAGGAGCCCGACTTCGTGTACCGGACGCTCCAGGGCTTCCTGGCCGAACACGACCCGAAGCGCCACCCCCGCGACCTGGCCTGGAAGCAGCACGAGGTCTACATGAGCGAGAGGCGCCGCGCCGAGGCGTTCATGCGGGGCCACCGGGCCTACCGGTGGTGGCCGCTCTCCCGTCGCAGGTTCTTCGATCTGCTGGAGAGGGCCCGGGGCTACTGCTGGTGGCGGGAGGAGATGCGGGATCGGTCCACGCGGATGTATGCGCAGGTCCGGCACCACACCCTGGAGCTGGCCCGAAGGCTGGTGGCCGGGCGGAAGCTCGACTCCGAGGGGTCGATCTGGTATCTCACCTTCCAGCAGGCCGTCGAGCTGGCCGAGGGGAAGCTCCAGGCCGGGGAGGCCGGCGCGATCGTGGAGGCCAACCGGCTCTACACGGCGGGCTACCGGAACTTCGCGAACCCGAACGAGATCGGCGCCCGCTGGCAGCGCCGGGGGGCGCCGGCGCCGCTCCCGGGGGCCGCAGCGGTCTCCGGGCTGGGCTGCAGCCCCGGAGTGGTGGAGGGGCCGGTCCGCGTCCTGAAGGACATCCGGCACGCCGATCGGCTCAGGAAGGGTGACGTGCTGGTCACGGTGTTCACCGACCCGGGCTGGACGCCGCTCTTCGGTCTTGTGGGCGCCGTGGTCACGGAGACCGGCGGGCTGCTCTCCCACGCCGCCGTCATCTCCCGGGAGTGCGGCATCCCGGCGGTGCTCAACGTGCCCGGCGCCACCAGGCGCCTGGCCGACGGCCAGTGGGTACGGGTCGACGGTCACGCGGGCACCGTCGAGGTGGTCGACCGGACGGCCCGCCAGCCGGACTGACGCTGCCGCGTCGAGAGGTCTCGTGGTGGGCGTGGACTCGAACGAAGGGGACAGCCGGGCGGCTCTCTACGAGCAGTTCGCCAGACCGGAGCTGGCGAGGCTCCTGGCCGCGCTGAGGCTCGACGTGGCCTACACCCGCGGACAGGGAGACACCCTCGCCTTCGACGACGGCCGGGGCGAAGAGACCGTGCTCGATCTGCTGGGCGGCTACGGCGCTTGCCTGTTCGGCCACAACCACCCGGAGATCGTGGCGGTCGCCCGGACCATGCTCGACAGCCTCACGCCGGTCCACGCCCAGGCTTCCCTGAGAACGGGCGCCGGGGAGCTCGCCCGGGCGCTCTCCGATCAGGTCCGGGCGTGGGCCGGAGAGGAGTGCGTCACCACCCTGACCAACTCCGGTGCCGAGGCGATCGAGGCGGCGATCAAGATGGCCCAGCTGGAGAGAGCGACGCGGTTCTCGAAGCTCGCCGACTCCGTGGCCCGCCGATGCCACCAGATCCGCCGGAGGGTCCAGGAGGGCACGTGCCGGATCCCGGACCGGTTCTACCGCCGGCTCGCCGCGGTCTGCGAGACGCCGGCGATCCGCGGCCTCGACGAGGCGCTGTTCCACTGGAACCGGGTCGTGAGGGACCGGATCGGCCGCCCCCCGGTGTTCCTGGCCCTGGAAGGGGCGTTCCACGGCAAGACCTGCGGCGCCGTCCAGCTCACGCACAACGAGGAGTACAGGGCTCCGTTCACCGGGCTCGGGTTCCCCGTGGTGTTCCTGCCGTCCGGCGACCAGACGGCGCTGACCCGGGCGGTGGAACAGCACCGGTTCGACTACCCGGAGCTCGAGATCGACCCGGCCAACGTCCTCACCGTGTCGATGCGGCGAAGCTGCAACGTCGCGGCGATGTTCGTGGAGCCGGTCCAGGGCGAGGGCGGCATCAGGGTGCTCGATCGGCAGTACGCCCGGGCGATCCGCGACCACTCCGACCGGGTGGGCTTCCCGATCGTGGCCGACGAGATCCAGTGCGGGCTCGGGCGGACCGGGAGCTTTCTGGCTTCCCAGGAGGTCGGGCTCGCGGCTCACTACTGGACGTTCTCCAAGAGCCTCGGCGGCGGCCTGGCCAAGATCGGCGCGCTCACCTTGGTGAGAAGCCGCCAGGTCGCCGACTTCTCGCTGCTGCACTCCTCGACGTTCGCCGAGGACGAGCCGTCGTGCCGGATCGCCCTGAAGGCGCTCGAGATCGCCACCCGCGACCGCTCTGCCCTGGCCAGGGGGTGTCGGGACAAGGGCCGGTTCCTCCTGGAGCGCCTGAAGGAGGTCAAGGAGCGCCACCCCACGGTCATCCGGGAGGTCCGCGGGCTGGGGCTCATGGTGGGGTTCCAGCTCGACCGGCACGCCGGCGCCGGCTCCGGGCTCATCGCGTCTCTGGCCGGCCAGGGGCTCCTGGGCCACCTCGTGGCGGGCTGGTTCCTCCACGAGGAGCGGATCCGGGTGGGACGGACGCTGAGCGACCCGAACACGATCCGCCTGGAGCCGTCGGCGTTCGTGACGCAGGCCGATCTCGAGCGGTTCCTCCAGGCTCTCGACCGGCTGTGCGAGGTTCTCGAGAAGGCCAACATGTACGAGCTGGTGAAGTTCATGGTGGGGCTCGAGACCACGGGGTCGCGAGCGCCGGTGGCGGACTTCTCCCAGACCCGGCCCCCGACGCCGATACCGCGCTTCGCCAGGCGGGTGGGGTTCCTGTGCCACTACATCGCCGCGGAGCACATGGTGCTCAGGGAACCTTCCCTGGCCGCCATGACCCCGGAGAAGCTCGAGGAGTTCGCCCGTACCGCCTGTCGCGTCCTCGACCCGATCCTCTACGACCAGTTCCTGGTGCGGTCCGACACCGGCGATCTCACGTCGATCGCCATCATCGGCTACTCGTTCACGTCGCGGACCGTCAGCGAGAGCCTGATCGACCACGACGTGGAGTGGCTCCAGGAGAAGATCGAGGCCGGCGTCCGGCTGGCCAGGGAGATCGGGTGCACCGTGGTCGGCTTCGGGGGGTACACCTCCATCGTGACGAACAACTGCAGGAACGTCCGCGAGGGAGGGATAGCCCTCACCACAGGCAACTCCCTCACCACGGCGTTCGGCATCGAGGCGACCGTGGGGGAGTGCGACCGGGTGGGCATCGACCTGGGGAGCGCCCGGCTCGCGGCTCTTGGAGCCGCTGGCAACATCTGCTCCACCTACGCGGCCATCCTGGCGGAGACGGTCCCGGAGGTGGTGCTGATCGGCCGCCCCGGCACGGAGGACCGGCTGCGCCACGTGGGCGCCGAGATCTACTTCGAGGCGTACAAGGCCCTGAAGGCCGCCCCGGACGCATGTCACCGAGGGGTCGCCGCCGCGGCCCGGACCACCCGTACGATGCTGCGGGCGCTGGCCTCGGTGAAGGGGGTGGCCCGGATCGGCGAGTGGATCTTCGACGGCCTCGCCGAGGAGCTCGGCGGCGACCGGTTCGTCAGGATCGCCACGGACCTGTCGGCGCTGGCCGACGCGAACGTCATCGTGGCGGCGTCGAACACGGCGGAGCCGCTGATCTTCCCCCGGCATCTGGGCCGCGGGCCGATCGTGATCTGCGACATCGCCGTGCCGGCCAACGTGTCGCCGGAGGTCGTCCGGGCCCGCTCCGACGTCCACGTCATCCAGGGAGGCATCGTCCAGCTGCCCCAGGGGCAGGGGCTCGTGATCCCCGGCGTCCCGCTGGAGAACGGCCAGGTGTTCGCCTGCATGGCCGAGACCATGCTGCTGGGTCTCACCGGGATCGGCCAGGACTTCTCGTGCGGCAACATCTCCAAGATCCAGGTCAAGAGGATCGCGGAGCTGGCCCGGATCCACGGGTTCACGCTCGCCCGGGTGAAGGTCGAGCCGTCGATGTAGCCATGACCCGGCGCCTCGCCGGGTCCGAGTCGCAAGACCCGGCGCCTCGCCGGGTCCGAGTCGCGCCCCCGAGCGCGACCTCGATCCGGATCCCTTCCTCTTTCTTCTCTCTCCCGATTTCTTCTCTCTCCCGAGCGCGACTCCACCGTGCGCTCCGATCGAGCCGGAAGTGTGAACGCAGGCCGAGCCTCGCGAAACAGCTGCAGGATCCTGGATAGCAGGAGCTCGACCCCGGACGGGCGACTCCCCCGCCGGGTCGATCAGGGCGTCGGAGCCGGCGGAGCCGGCGGCTCCTCCTTGCCGCACGGGGCTGGCGGCGCCTCCTTGCAGCAGGGGGCCGCCTCCCCGGAGCGGCGACAGCGCGGGACCATCGAGCTGGTCCAGGCGCCCACCCCCTGGAGGCAGGTGATCGCGAAGAGG
>JACQZM010000110.1 GCA_016213885.1 Candidatus Rifleibacteriota bacterium
CGAGAGCAGCACGAGAGTGCAGTAGCCCACCAGGTAGTGCCAGTCGAAGACCGGCAGCTCCTGTCGGGCCACCCAGAAGAGTCCCAGGCCCGCCGTGGCGAGCATGTAGGCCAGCAGCAAGAGACTCGTGACGAGACCGACCGCCGCGCGCGTCGGCGGTCGTCCGACGAGCCGCCCGATCGCGAGCCAGACCGCGACGATCACGATCGGCGCTGCACATGCGGTGAGCCTGTCCATGCCTCCTCCACTCGCCACGAGGTCGGCCGAAAACGAGTCCGGATGAGGATACTCCGAAAGAGCGGCACCGGCCAGCACGCGGCGCGATCGAGACGGCCCGAACCCCGGGGTGCCAGGATCCCCTACCTGTTTCGCGGAGTCGGGCCTGTGCTCAGGCCTCGGCTGGCTGCAGAGTCACCAGGGAAGTGGAGGGGATTCATTTGAAGTCGCGCTCGGGGCGCGACTCGGATCCGGCGAAGCGCCGGATCTTGGGGTGGCGCCGGGTCGGGCAGGGTGATCGCTCGCCGCGGAGAGAAAGGCGAGGGCCGGGAGGCGGGGATCGCCGTGGCGGACGGGCGAGAGCCGGCCATCGTCGGCCTCGCAGCGCCACGGACGCGAGCTCCGCCACGGTGGTCAAGCGGTCCCCGGGCCGCCTCCGCCTGATGCGCGCGCAGTCCTCGACCTTTGTCGATCTCGCGCAAGGGCCCTTCTCGGTATGGAGGGGCCCTTCGTCGTTCTCCCGGGTCTGCCGCAGAGGCGGGTCGAGCGGCTCACGGCCCGGGGCCCGGTCGATCGCGCCAGGCGCCAGCACGGAGTGGCTGGATCCTCGCCGCTCCTCTGGCCGGGCACCCACGGCCGCATCCGTATGGCCGTGCGCCCCGACGCGGCACCTAGGTCCGCGACGCGAAGTTCGAGAACACGAGGTGAGTCGATGTTCGTCATCCTGTTCGAGAAGGTCCCCGGTGTCGAGGCATCGCGCCAGCAGATCCGCCGCCACGTCCAGCACGTGCGCGCCCTGGACAGCCAGGGACAGCTCGTCCTCTGCGGTCCCTTCACCGATCATCCCGGAGGCATGATCGTGCTCAGGGCCCGGGACAAGGCCGAGGCAGTGCGGATCGCCGAGGCCGACCCGTTCGTGAGCGAGGGAACCCGGACGTTCGAGGTGCGCACCTGGGAGCTGGCCAGCGCGGAGAACGACTTCATGGACCCGGGGCCAGGAGACGGGGACGAACCGCCGCCCCCGTGATCCGACGGAGCAGTTGACTCGTCCGACGGCTCTCGTTTCGACGCGGACCTCCCGGGAATCGTCGAGGCGGACCCGGCCTGACAACGTCGCGCTACCTCCAGCTTGCCGGTCGTGAGCTTCAGGGCGTGCCTGCGCACGTCGCACCGGACGGTGCCGGACAGCTGTACTTCGGCCGGTCCGTCAGGCCCCTCGGGGTTCGAGGCCAGAGTGGCCTCGACCACGAGGGTCTTGGCTCCTGGCCCGTCGCAGGGACAGTCACCCTGAACCGACTGGCCACGACACGCCTGCTGGTCTTTGCACGCCGATGGCTTCACACGGCCTGGCTCCGAGGTCTCTCGAGC
The DNA here is from genome assembly GCA_016213885.1 of Candidatus Rifleibacteriota bacterium. Lineage (GTDB taxonomy): Bacteria > Muiribacteriota > UBA6191 > JACPRK01 > JACQZM01 > JACQZM01. The sequence continues at coordinate 1,585 of JACQZM010000110.1, forward strand.
TCGAGCGCGGAAGGATAGAGGATGTTGTTCTCCAGGTGAACGTGCTCGTGCAGGTCGTCCTCGAGGGCCTTCAACCCCTCGATGAGCGCACGGAAGGTGGGGCAGGCGTCGGCTGGAGGTCGGTAGGACGATGTCAGCCTCGCGATCGTGTGGATGGCCGCGCCCGCACCGTCATGCTCTTGTTCCAGCTCCCGAACCAGATCCGGAGCGCCGTGGCCCGGAGAGGCCGGCCGGGCCCCCCGACCGCTGGCGTGGAGGTCGAGCTTCCTGAAGTACGGGAAGAGAACCTGCTCCTCCTTCGCGAGGTGGGCCTCGAGCTCCACGCTCAGCGGCTCGAACCGTGCCGCCACCGCTTCGAGCATCTGGCCGTGATGCGCCCCGTGAACCCGTCTGACCTTTCCCAGAAGTTCCGCAACGCGAGGCAGCTCCCGGCGAAGGTAGGCATGGTGTCGATTCTGAATGTGGTCGACCAGTTCCGTGATCGGCGCGATCGACCAGTCACGCGTTTCCCGACCGGCTGGCTCCGGTGCGGCGATCGCTTCTTCCACGGCGCGGATCAGCGTGGCCGCGTCCACTCCGGTGTCTCGTGCGGCATCGGCCAGGCTCCGGCCCCCTCCGCAGCAGTAGTCCACACCCAGCTGTTCCAGGACGGGCCGGACCTTCGGCCGCCTTGCCACCAGCTCCCGTACCGTCATTTCCATGCTCACGACGTTCTTCATCACTCACCATCCTTGCCTCGCTCGAGGCTACCTGGGTCCTTCTGATCGATCTGGACCGGACTGGAATCGACGAGCACAGCCCTTGGCACTCCGAAGCGGTCGGCCAACTCGTTGGCCCGGCAGACGATCTCCGCGGGCTCGCCGGCTCCGCCGGAACTCAGCCGGGGGGCGTTCGAGCCAGGAGGGCCGTTGCTGCGCACCGGGCGCCCCTGGCCCCCCCGCCGGCCTGTCCATGCCGTCGCAGCGGGCCAAGACCGGGCGAGGGAGGCAGAGACCGACGCCCACTCCGAGTACCACGGTCGTCAGGAGCGACCCTGGAGTTATGTTACCGGAACGGCAGGAGGATGTCAAGAGGCGCCTGACGCCCGGCGGGCTTTCCACAGGGAACGGGTAAGCGAGAGAGTCCGCCTGGGCGAGTACATGCGCATCCAGACCGGCCTGGACGCGATGCACATCGACAGGCTCGACGGGTGGATCGACCAGGCCCACGTCGACCGCATGGCCGCGGAGTGGCATGACCAGCGGTCCAAGATCCTGATGGACAGCCGGACTCATCTTGCCGTGAACCAGACTGGCCAGTCGGCGTCGTCCGTGAGGCGCTCCACCGCACCACGAGGCCTGGAGGCGTTGCGTTCACATCCAGAGGAGGTCCCCGGGTGACTCCGAACGTGGAGATGACGGGCAAAGACACGTCGGACATCCGGGGCAGAACATCCATCGCCGCCACTGGCAGCGATCCGCCTCATCCGGCCGGTGACCCTGGAGAGCCGACCGGGTCTGGCAACTACGCCACGGCTCTCTGGCCGCTCACTCTGGGTTTGGCGAGTCTGTCGTTCATCCCGTCTCTTCTGGATGCCGTCGGGGTGGAGCGGGTCGCCCTCGTCTTCCTGCTGGCGCTCTTGGCCGCCACGCTGGAGACCGTGGTGGGATGGGTCCAGGATCGACGCTGTGGATTCGGGGGTCGGCCAGCGACGGCTCATGCCGTGCTTCTGCTCTGGGGGCTGCTACCCGGTCTCTTCGCCGTACTGCTGTTGGCCTGCCGGCTGCTCCCCGGGGACCTGGGCTGGGTGCCCGGGGCGGTGGCGGCTCTGTCCCTCGGCCCCGTGGCGACGATGGCCGGGGCGCTGGGGCTGATGGCCGGGGTCGGGGCCGTGTTCCGCGAGAGGTTCTCCCGACGCTCCCTGGCTGTTCTGCTGGCCGGAGCGGTCTGGCTCGGGGTCGGACTGGAGTACGGCCGCATCGAGCTCGACCTCACCTGGGAGGGTGCTGCGCGCAGGCAGTGCTCGAGCTGGCTGCTGCGGGTCGACCGGGCCGTGAAGGAGTACGTGACCTCCGGTCGAAGCCCGCAGCTCCCCGGGGCTTTCGACGCCGCCTGCGACCGGCTCGTGGCGGCAGGGTACCTGAAGGGCACGTCCGTCCACATGAACGACTCCCAGGCCTGGCCCGGGGTGTCGAGGTTCTGGCGCCTCGCCACGACCGGGTCGGTCTGTGTTGTTCACGGCGGGGCGGTGGAGCCGGCACCGGCACCGGTCCCTGGATGGCGGCGACTGCGCCTGGCCCTTCTCGGTCGCCGGCCCGGCTGGTGAGCTCCGGTGGACGATGCGGATGAGGGGCATCTGCGTCAGTCCGGTCCGGCTGTGGATCTGGACGGCGAGTGGAGCCCAAGAAGCACCACTCCATTACGGTGGGCTTCCACGCGAGCTGGAACATACCCGGATCCCGTGCCGTTTCGCAGTCCAAGCACGCTCTGTGGTTCGAAGCGATGGCTCTGCTCCGCCACGACCCGGCGAGGCATCGGAGCTCGGCCGTGCCACGCCGATCGTCCTCGAGACCCCGCCCGGCTCATTCCCTGCCGTGGGGAGCCGGCGATCCGGAGCGAGCCGATCCGGAGGGAGATGGCCGCACTGGCTCTGCCTGGCCTGGCGAGCAATCCCACACCTCTCTCTTGAGGGCTCTCAGAGCTTCGCTGCACCATTCCTCCGCGGCGAACCGTGCTGCCAGCTCGTCGAGGAGCGGGGAGACGCTCGCGAAGTTGCGGGCGGACTTGTCCTTGGTGCCGTACGTCCACAGGGCGACCGCCGCCTCTCTGAGCCGATCGCCCAGGGGGCCCCGGATGGAGTCGAGCTCCCGCACGAAGTTCGACTTGAGCCTCTCCCTGACGTCGCGCGAGACCGTCCAGACGTTCAGGCGCACGTGCGCCGAGATCTTGAAGACACCGTGCAGAGGGGCCGCCGGGCAGACTGAGCGACGAGGGTCAGAAGCGCTTCGTCTCAAGCCCCACAGGCAGAGCTCGAGGGCGCGCTCCGCCAGGAGAAGCTCGGCGGGATCCGACCGGAGGTAACGAGGGTCCACGATGACCCCCACTGGATCGAGCTCCACGCCCTCGCTGCGCGAGCATCGTGAGGCCACCGCGAGAACATCGATGAGCTGGGACTTCAGCTTGAAGTGCACCCAGTGGAGTCGCACGACAAGGTCGGTCCGTGCCATCGGAATCGAGTCGACGTCCGGATACGCGAGGTCCAGGCTCTGCACCACCTCTTGCAGCAGCCTCACGTCGGGCGCAAGCTCCGAGCGCATCCGCCGCGCGATCTCGATCGCTTCGGAGCACCGCAGCTCCCGTCGAAGCACGTGCAGGTGGTCGATCTGCGGGAAGATCGCGGCTGTCCGATCGATCCCGAGGGTGGCAGCAGCTCTGACGCGGAGCCACAAGCCGGACGAGGCGACGGCGCCAGAGGTGGGCGAGACCCGGTCACTCCTGACCTGCTCCGGGCGGACGCTGGGCCCACTCCACCGACCGGCCACGACGCCCACCCCGAACACGAGCAGCGTTGCGGCAAGACCCACGAGAGCCAGATGCCTACCCGAGGCGCGGGACTCGAACCGAATCTCGCGTCCGGAGGGTCCGCTCACCGCAGCGAGGGTGCGCTCCGGTCGGGGATCCACCCGCTTCCTTGGCGGCACCGACGCGACGGTCACGGGACGACACGTGGGCGCCAGATCCCGCAAGATCGCGTCCGCCTCGGCCCCGAGCTCCGACGCCGACTCGTGCCGGTCCTGGGGCCTCGTGCGGAGCGCTCTCGTCACCAGGTCATCGACGCGTGAAGGGAGCGTACCGTTCTTCTCGCCCGGCCTGGGAACGCGATCCTCGGCGTGCCGGGCGATGATCTCCTGCAGCTGGTTCACGGGATTCGGTCGGGCGCCCGTCAACAGCTCGTGCAGAATGACGCCCAGCGAGTACAGATCCGAGTGCGGGCTCGCAGCTGCGCCCGAGAACAGCTCCGGGGCCATGTACGCCGGCGTGCCGAGCGAGCACCCTTCACCCGTCAGCAACGTGGTGGCATCGAGCCATCTCGCGATCCCCAGGTCGATGATCTTGTACCTCGCCGGCTCGACCACCAGGATGTTGGCCGGCTTCAGGTCCCGGTGAACGATCCCCTTTCCGCGATCACGTCGGCAAGCGTGCGGCCCTCGATGTACTCGTAGGCGATCCACGGGACCTCGTCCTCGAGGTCGAAATCGATGACCTTCACGATGCCAGGGTGGCTGAGCGCTGCCGTGAGCTGGGCCTCACGCCGCAGGCGCACGAGCATCTCGCGGTTCTCGCACAGGTGGGATTGGAGGAGCTTGACGGCGGCGAGACGGTTCAAGGAGAGCTGGGTCGCGAGGTAGACCGTCCCGAAACCGCCTGATGCGAGCTGTTCCCTGGGGGTGAAGCGCGAGCGGCAACGTGGCGGAAACGGGTTGTCCATCAGTCGAACTCGCAGGCGGTCCAACGCCGGTCACGTGCGAGGCTGGGCTTTCCCAGAGGAACGATACACCGGGGAGCGGGCGATTTCCAGGCGGCCCGATCCTGTTCGACCCGGCCACTCCTCCGCGGTCGACCCGGATCCGCGGACGTGGTCCCGGAACGGAAGCTCCCACGGCCACGGTCAGACCGTGGTGAAGGGTACGAGCCCGTCGTGATTTCACCCGACGATTCCGGGGCCAGCCGGGCCCGGAGCCTCCGGCAGGGACTCTCGCCGGCCCCAGGCGAGACGCCAGAGGGCCGGCGCTCGCGAGGCCGCCCTCCGTGTCGGTTCCAGCAGCGCGGCCAAAGACGAAAGCGGCTCCGATCCGCCGCCTGACACGAATGCCTGCGGTCCGGCACGAGTGGGCTGGGCTTGCAGAGCCATCGCTTCAAACCATAGAGCGTGCTTGGACTGCGAAACGGCACGGGATCTGGGTTTGTTCCAGTTCGCGTGGAAGGCCACCGGAATGGAGTAGTGCTTCTTGGGCTCTACTCGCTGCTTTTCGGCCTGGTGCCC
>JACQZM010000379.1 GCA_016213885.1 Candidatus Rifleibacteriota bacterium
GACCCCGTCCGGAAGAGTGACCTTGAGCGTCTTGATCCCGGCGATCGCCTTGCCCTTCTTGGCGACGGACGTGACCCGGACCCGGCCGTTCACGTGAACGCCCAGCTTGAGGAGCCCGGAGAGCTCCTTGGCGGTCATGGGGAGCTCGCTCATCTTCTCCAGGGCGAACAGCTCCACCTGCTTGGCCCCCTGCTCGGCCGCGACCTCGGCCACGTCCGCGGCGATGCCGCCGCCTCCCACCACGGCCACGCACTTCCCCTCCGCCGGATACGCCGCCGGGTTCTTGAGGAAGTCGAGCCCGTACGAGACGAGCTCCTCTCCCGGGATGCCGAGCTTGATCGGAACGGAGAGACCGGTGGGGACGATCACCGCGTCGTATCCCTTGTCGAGGAGCTTCTTCGGGTCTTCGACCTCTTGCTGGTGGATCGCGACTTCACCCAGCGTCCGGAAGAACTCCAGGTCCGACTTCAGGACGGCCTGGTCGAGGCGGCAGCCGGGGATCAGCGTGCACATGCCGCCGCACCGGTCGTCCTTCTCGTAGATGTCGACCTGGTAGCCCTTCTGCATCAGGACGGCGGCGGCGCCGTAGCCGGCCGGTCCCCCGCCCACCACGGCGAGCCTCTTGCCGTTCGGCCTGGGCTTCTCGAACTCGGGCATCACGCCCATCTCCTTGGCCCGCTGGATGATCGTCGCCTGGACCGCCGGGATGTTGATGGAGCGGTCGAACTCGCTCCTGGAGCACACCTTCATGCAGTGCCTGTCGGGGCAGACCGCTCCACAGACCCCACCCAGCGGATTGCTGCCCATGATCACCGCGGCGGCGCGTCGGTAGTCGCTCTTCTCTCCCACCTTGACGGCCATGATGAAATCGGCTGGAGAGCAATCCGCCGGGCAGCCCTCCTTGCAGGGCTTCTCGGCGCAGTACTCGCACCGCTCGATCTCGGCGGCCAGCTGGGCATCCGTCAAGAAGTATGGGCTCTTCTCGTTCATGGCTCCTCCGGGTCTGTCCTCTCCTCCAGCGCGATCGGCGGCTGGCGGACGTGGCATTCGATGATCGGGATGATCCACATCTTACCCCGCCAGAGCCGATCGGTGTAGACAATTTCCGAACCCATGACCCGGCGCCTCGCCGGGTCCGAGTCGCGCCCCCGAGCGCGACCTCAATCCGGATCCCCTCCTCTTTGCTCTCTCCCCCGAGCGCGACCTCAATCCGGATCCCCTCCTCTTTGCTCTCTCTCCCGAGCGCGACCTCAATCCGGATCCCCTCCACTTCCTTCGGGAGCGTCGATCCGGGCAAGAGGGTGATCACAGCCCGAGCCCTGCGAACCAGGTGCAGGATCCTGGCCACCCGCCACGGAGCGTGCCCCGGCGTCGCATGCAACCGCGCCGGAGACCGGAGGATCTCGCTCCGACAGGCTACTGCGCCACGCGCTCTAGCTCGGGGCGGGCTCGTGCGCCCCGCCGTCGCTCGACTCCTGGCAGACCGCCGGGTCAGCATCCAGTCCTGACCGGCACCAGGGTCGCGGGGGAGCCCCTGCAGCGGACAGCCCTCCCAGCAGCAACAGATGCGCGATCGACCTCGAGTCGTTCAGGGGCGGAGCCAACGACCAGAGGGCCAGGCTGATGGCCGCCAGCACCGTGAGGGCGAACCCCGGAATCGCCAGCACTGAAAAGACGAGGCGCGTGGCCGTGCCGGATCGCGAGAACCGGAAGTGCACCAGCACCGCCACGAGCAGCACCGGCTGACTGGCCATGCTGAGGCAGAGCAGAAACGCTTCCGCCCGACCGCAGGGCGTCGCCCCCACCCCCCAGGTCTGGACCAGCGCACCGACCACGGAGGTCCCGAGGAGCAGCAGGGCTGCAGAGCCCAGCCGCGGGAGGATCAAGCCGCTGACCAGGGATCCCAGCGTCGTCGCCACCAGGACGCCCAGCCACCACTCGGGGTGGCGCCGGGAGGCCGACTCCAGCAGGCAGATCATTCCGACGTAGACGCCGCCGACCAGGAGCCCCCAGAGCGCCAGTCTCGCCGAACAGCCGGGGGAGATCGACCGGTGGTCCTCGAGCTCGTCGGTCATCGTGTTCGCTCCTTTCCATAGGCGATCTGCCCGGGAGTCACCGCGGGAGAACACCGCCAGAGGGGACGTCGTGACGCCGGAGGACGTTCACTCTTTGCCGTCGGCCCCCCGGATTCCTCCCCCGCGCGGGTCCGGTGAGGAAGGCGGGCCGGTGACCCGGTCCGGGTGGCTTGGTTCGGATGGAGAGGCGCCGCCCCGAGCGCAGCCGTACGACGGGTCTCGGAGTCGGTCGACCCGACAGACCTCTCGCGACGGGGCCACCGGACATGATAAGTCTTGTCTGATGCTTCTCCGAAGGGGTCCGACCCGCACCGACGACGGCCCCGGCCCGGGAGCGCAGGACACACCCCATGGACTCCAACACCGCAGTACGGCCGGCCGCGCCCCGTTCGACCGGCGCCGACGCCGGCTGGCGGCTCGAGGTCACCTCGGGCCCGCTGGACGGCCAGTCGTGGCGCCTCCGCCAGTCGAGGGCCCGGCTCGGCTCCGGCGAGGGCTGCGACTTCTCGATGCCCCAGGACCAGGCTCTCCAGCCCGAGCACGCCACGCTGGAGGTGTCGGCGTCGACCGGCGTCACCATCGCGCCGATGAGCCCCGAGGCCATCGTCCGGGTGGGCGAGGACCGCCTCACCGGCCCGGCCCTCCTGACGCCCGAATCGGACTTCGTCTGCGGCTCCACCTGGCTGGTGACGACCAGGGTCAGGCCCCACGGGCCGGCGATGCTCCAGGCCGCCGACGCGGTGGCGCGGCTCGACGAGGAGGCCAACCGGCTGCTATCCCGGGCCGCGCGCCGGGCCGAATCCCACGGGCAGAGGTTCCTCGGCGCCGAGCACCTTGCGCTCGAGCTGGTGGAGCACGCGGGGTGCTCCCAGTGGCTCTCGACCCAGGGCGTCTCGGCGAAGGACGCCGCCTCCGGGATCGAGCGGGCCATGAATGACAGGAAGGGAGACCACCGGGTCGCCGACCTGGTCTTCACGCCCCGGGTGTTCAGGGTGCTCAGCATGGCCGCCGAGGAGGCCAAGACCGAGCGGGTGCGCCCGGCGCACCTCCTGGCGGCGCTGCTCGGAGAGGGCCGGAGCTTCGCCGCCCGGGCGCTGGCCGCCCTGGGCACCAAGGGGACGCCGGACCTGTCGCCGACCGGCGCTGGCCCGGGGATCGCAAGCGGCACCGTGCTGGGGCCGCTCTTGACCGAGATCGGTCGCAACCTCACGGCGCTGGCCGCCCAGGGGAAGCTCCCCCCCCTGGTGGGCCGACAGCGGGAGCTGCGGCAGGTGCTGCAGATCCTCGGCCGGTCGAGAAAGAACAACCCGATCGTCGTGGGCGAGGCGGGGATCGGCAAGACCTGCCTGATCGAGGGGGTGGCGCAGCGGGCCGTGGGCCCCGACGCCCCGCCGATCGTGAAGGGGAAGCAGATCGTCGAGATCAACCCCGCGATGCTGGTGGCGGGGACGCAGTACCGGGGACAGTTCGAGCAGAAGGTCGTGCAGCTGGTCCAGGAGTCGTCCCGGCCCGACGTGATCCTGTTCATCGACGAGATCCACCTGCTGGTCGGCGCCGGCCGCGGCGAGGGGAGCATGATGGACGCCGGCAACATGCTCAAGCCGGCGCTGGCCCGCGGCGAGATCACCGTGATCGGCGCCACCACCCACTCGGAGTTCAGAAAGAGCATCGAGAAGGACGCGGCGCTGGAGCGGCGCTTCGACCCGGTCTTCCTGGCGGAGCCGCTGCCGGCAGAGGCGATCGAGATCGTCCGCGGCGTGGCCGGCCACCTGGAGAAGCACCACGGCGTGCACTACGCGCCCGAGGCGCTGGAGGCGTCCGTGCACCTGTCGGTCCGGTACCTCCCGGACCGGCACCTGCCCGACAAGGCGATCGACCTGCTCGACAGGGCCGCGGCCCGACGACTGCTGGCCACGGTGAACATCAGGCCCGACGGTGCGGCCTCCTCGGACCTCGGCCCCAGGGAGATCGGCGATGCGCTGGCCGAGTGGATCGGCCGGCCCGTGGAGGCGGTGGAGGCCGAGCAGACCACGGCGCTGCTCGACCTGGAGGCGAGGCTCGCGAGCCGGGTGCTGGGCCAGTCCCCGGCCATCGACGCCGTGGCCTCCCTGCTCCGGGCGTCCAGGGCCGGCCTGAGGCCTGGCCGGGGACCGGTCGGCGTGTTCATGTTCCTGGGTCCGACCGGCGTCGGCAAGACCGAGCTGGCCCGGGCGCTGGCCGAGATCCTGTTCGGCACCGACCAGGCGCTCGTCCGGCTCGACATGTCCGAGTTCCAGGAGAAGCACTCCGTGTCGCGGCTCATCGGCGCCCCTCCCGGCTACGTCGGCCACGAGGAGGGAGGCGTGCTGACCGAGGCGGTCCGCCGGCGCCCGTCGTCGGTGGTGCTGTTCGACGAGGTGGAGAAGGCCTGCCCGGAGGTGTTCGACCTGTTTCTCCAGATCTTCGACGAGGGCCGTCTCACCGACGGCCAGGGCCGGACCACGGACCTGCGAGGAACCGTGCTGATCCTCACTTCGAATCTCAGACCGGATCTCACCAAGGAGAAGAGGATCCAGGGCTTCTCCCACGACGAGGTCGCCAAGGGTCCGCCGGCCGACGTGAGGGCCAAGCTCAAGGGGCACTTCAAGCCGGAGCTGTTGAACCGCATCGACGAGATCGTCTTCTTCTCCATTCTGGAGCGAGCCGCCCTGGTCGAGATCATGGACCGCCACCTGGCGCCGGCCCGGGAGCAGCTGGCCAGGAAGGGATCCGGCCTGGACGTGGCGCCCGAGGCGTACGACTGGCTCGCCGGCGAGGGCAAGACCGACGAGTACGGGGCCCGGGAGCTGGCCCGGTGCATCCAGAGACATCTGTCCCAGCCGCTGGCGAAGCTCCTGCTGACCGGGGCCACCGCTCCCGGATCGACGGTGGCGGTGCGGGTCGTCGACGGAGCGCTGGCCGTGTCGGTGGAGACCCGGTGAGCCGTCTGCTGGAGCCCGACCTGCTCGAACGGGCCGTGGCCGACGGGCTCCTGACGCCCGACCAGGTCCGGGAGAGCCACGATCGGTCGTCGGCCGATCCGGGGTCGGTGCTGGTGGGACTGCTGACCCGCGGGTTGCTGACCCTGGACGGACTCCGCAGGCTGTGCCTGGCCGTTCTGCCCCGGCCGTCGTCCGGCGCCGGCGAGGAGGGCCGGTGGGTGCCGATCGCGTTCCTGGGGGCGGGCGGGGCCGCGGAGGTGCTGCTGTTCAGGGACGAGTGGCGGGACGACTTCCTGGCGGTGAAGTTCCCGGACGCTGTGCCCGGGGACACCGGGGAGTGGGAGCGGTTCCTGAGAGAGCCCCGGGCGCTGGCCAGACTCCACCACCCGAACATCGTGATGATGTTCGACGTGCGCACCATCGGAGGCCGCCTGGCGCTCCTGATGGAGTTCGTGCCGGGCGGCTCCTTGAGACAGCGCCTGGGCCGGCCCGGTGCCGCCTCTCCCCTCCCCCTTCTCGACGCGGTCCGCACCCTCGACGAGACGCTGGTCGGTCTCCACGCCGCGCACCGGCACCGCATCGTGCACAGGGACATCAAGCCCGAGAACATCCTCCTGACCGCGCCTCCGGTGCAGCAGGCGAAGATCACGGACTTCGGCATCGCCCGGTTCCTGGCGTCCCAGACCCGGACGATGAACATCGCCGGGACCATCCACTACATGGCGCCGGAGGCGCTGGACGGGGAGGCGACGGTCCGCTGCGACCTGTACTCCGTGGGGGTGCTGGCGTTCGAGCTGGTCACGGGCCGCCGGCCGTTCGCCGGCTCGACCTTCCCGGAGCTGAGCCGGAACATCGTGGCAGGCGATCACCCCAGGCCCGGCGCGGTCTGCCCGACGCTGCCGCCGCGGCTGGAGGCGTTCATCGAGAAGGCCATGGCCAGGCGAGCCGACGACCGGTTCGGATCGGCCGACGAGATGGCACGCGCCCTGAACGAGGCGTGGGGCCCGGAGACGACCCTGGCCGCCCGGAGCGCGGAATCGGGCCGTGCCGGAGGCGGGAGCCTTGCGCCACCCCCGGCGGCCCCCGCGGTCGATGATGCCCCGGGCGACCGGATCCCGCTCCGGTCGGCGGACGACGCCGGGGCCGCTCCTCCGGAAACGCCGCTCGAGGCCCGGCCGGTTGCGCTGGACGAGCCGACGCTCCTCAGGCTCGCGGCGAGGCTCCAGCGACTGTCGGGCCTCGGCGGCCTGGCCCGGTTCAGCCACCTGGAGCGGTCCGGCGGACGGCCGACCCTGTTCTTCGAGCCCCCGGGCGGAGAGCCGCTGTCCCGGTGGCTGGCCGGCGCCAGGTCGCGGCAGCTCCCGTCGCTGCTCATGGTCTCCGGCTCGATAGTCAGGACCCTCGATCGGCTGTGGAAGGCCGGCGAGGTCCACGGTACACTCTCCATCGAGTCGATCGACGTGGCCGCCGACGAGTCGGCAGTGCTGGTCGACTGGGAGGAGATCCACATCGAGTCGAGCCGGGTCCATCCCACCATCGACGAGGAGCGACGGGAGGCCGCGGCCGTCCTCTACCAGCTGGCGTCGCGCCTCGACCCCCGACGGCTGGACCCGCTGCCCGCCATCACTCCGGAGGTGGCGGGCTACCCGCCGGAGGCCGACGAGGCGATCCGCGCCCTGTGGACCGACGGGTCTGCCGGATCGTGGGCCCGGGTCGCGGCGGCCCTGGGACGGTTCGACGGGCAGACCGACTGGGTGGCCCACCTGGTCGAGGCGGCCCATCGACTGGACGGCCAGGAGCGGTTCGACCAGGCGGTGGAGCTGCTCCGACAGATGTTCGCCCTGCTCCCGGGCGAGGCCCGCCTCCACGCCGCCCTGGGCGAGATCTACGAGAAGCACGGCCACACCGACTGGGCGTTGGGCGAGCTGGAGACCGCCCGGGAGCTCGACCCGGAGGCGCCCGAGGTGGCTCTGGGGCTGGCCCGGGTCCACCAGCACGCGGGGCGGGCGCAGCTGGTGCTCGACCTCGTGTCGCCGCTGGTGGCCCACGCCCGGCACTCCCTGGAGGCGCGACGGCTCCGGGGGCTCGCCCTGGGCGCCCTGGGCCGGAAGAGCGAGGCGATAGCCGACCTCGAGGCGGTCGTGAAGGCCGGGGCGGGCCGGGCGATCGGGCGGATCCTCAAGAAGTGGAAGCGGGAGTGTGAGGGCGGATGAGCCTGGTCTGTCCGTTCTGCACCGGCCAGAGCCCCATCGCCGACCCGATGGCGACCCGGGTCCGGTGCGGGCAGTGCCACCGGGTGGTGCTTCTGCCCACGGGCTCGCGGGTCGGCATCGTGCCCGGGGAGGCCCCGGGACCCCACGCGGTGCTGCTGGTCCGTCCCCAGGACCCGGGCTGGTGGCAAGAGGCGGCGTGGGTGCGGGTGCTGCGCAAGTCCACGGCCGGTCTGGCGTGGCCGGCGGTGGATCAGGCGTGGGACGCCTACGCGGCGCTCCGGAAGCCGTCGGTCCAGGCGACCCCCCGGACCGGAGTCCACCCGCTCGACGGCCCGGTGGAAGGCCGCTGCCTGCTCTGCAACGTGGTGGACCCCTGCCCCCGCTGTCAGCCGTCGCCGGACCTGGCCTCCCGGAGGAGGGCGCTGTACCGCGCCCCGCCTCAGACGACGGCGGCGGAGCTGACCGCCATCGCCCTGGCCTGCGGAGAGATCCGCGAGGCGCACTACCACGCCTCCCACCTGGACAGCTCGTCGATCCTGCCCGCCGTGACCGCCCTGGCGAGCGGCCAGCCTCGACGGGCCGTGGAGCTGGCGCCGGCCGAGGGCGCGCTGGCCTGGGTGAGGGCGAGGGCGCTGATAGCCGCTGGCAAGGCCGCGGACGCCGTGCCGATCCTCAGGCGGATCGACTCCCCGGCGGCCCGCTACCTGGAGGCGTGCGCCAGGGCCGCTGCCGGGGACCGGGACAAGGCCCGGGCGATGCTCATCGACCTGGTGTCCGGGTCGCCGGCGCTGGCCTGGAGGGCCCGGGTCTCCCTGGCCGCCCTCGAGAAGAGAGACCCCGGCGAGCTGGTCGCCGGCCGGCCCACCGACCCGGCCGCGACGGTGCTGCTGGCCAGGGCTTTCTTGCGCGCCGGCAGCCTCGAGCGCGCGATGGAACAGCTCAAGGCCGACTCGTCGGACCCGGAGGTGTGGCTCTGGCGCGGCCACGTGCTGGCCCTGGCCCGGAGGCCCGACGACGCTCTGAAGGTGTACGAGCACGTGGTGACCATGACCCCGGGCCACGAGGAGGCGCTGGTCTGTCTGGCCCATCTGGGGCTTCGCGCGGGGCAGCTGGAGCGCGTCATCAAGGTGGAGGCCCCTCCGGGCAGCGGATCGCCGGATCTGCGGTTCGAGTACCTCCAGGCGCTCTGCCGGCTCAAGGCCGGGCAGCAGGTCGAGGGCATGACGCAGCTGGCCAAGGTGGCCCGCCGGACCGAGGACGTGGCGGTGCGCAACACCGTGGCGACGCTCCACTACCAGCGGGGAGCCGCGCTGTTCGCGGCGAGCAGGTTCCGGGAGGCGATCGGGACCTGGCGGACCGCCGGCGGCGCCGAGGACCCCCAGGTCCGCCTGCGGATCGCCGAGGCCTACCTGAGGATCGGGGCCGGCTTCCTGGCCAAGGGCGAGGCGGCGGCGGCGGAGGAGGCGTTCGAGGGGGCGGTGCAGCTCAGGGGTCAGCCGGTGGACCACTACTACGCGGCCCTGGCCCAGCTCAAGGCCGGCAAGCTCGTGGAGGGCGCCGCTCGCCTCGAAAAGGCCGAGGCCGACCCGCATCTCGCGGCGAGGGCCCGGGCCCACCGGGCGCTGGCGCTGCTGGCCGGCGGCAAGGCCGAGGAGGCGGCCAGGCTGGACCTGCCCGAGCCCGCCCGGGAGGATGCGGTGGCGACCATCGTGACGGCCTGGGCCCGGACGCTGGTGGCGCTCTCGGCCCACGATCACGGCGGCGCCCTCACGGCGGTGAAAGCGCTGATCGACGGCTCCCGGGTCAAGGAGCTGTTCCCCGAGGCGTACAAGGTGGTCAGGCGGGTGCGGCGCCGGCTGATGCGGAGGCTGGACGAGACTCCGGTCGACGAGACCCTGAACACCACGGACCTGGGAACCGGGAAGTCCGCGGCCAAGATGCTGGACGCGGTCCGGGCGTTCGACCAGGGCAAGCTCGACGACGCCCGGTTCCACCTCAGGGCCGCCGCGGCCTCCCCGGAGCCCGGCGAGGCCAGGAGCCTCCTGGAGACGCTCTACGGGCTCTGGGTGCTGAAGCTGCTCTCGGAGGACAAGGTCGACGAGGCGGCCCGCCTCTGTCTGGAGGCCACCCAGGAACAGGGGCTGGAGGGGAGCTGGGATCGGTGGCGGTGGGCGGTCCTGATCGACGGCGGCCTCAGGCCCAGGGGCTGGTGGACCGCCGACCGGGCCAGGTCCACGGTGGAGCGGCTCGAGTCGCTCCTGAAGGAGGCCAGCCAGTCGCCGCTGGCGACCCAGCTGCTGCCGGCGCTCCGCCACGCCATCGTCGTGCTCTCCCACAAGGTGGCGATCGAGCTCGAGGAGGCCGGACGGACCGCCGACGCGGAGCCCATGTGGGTCCGGGCCGTGAACGGGTGGCTCTACCTGCTC
>JACQZM010000111.1 GCA_016213885.1 Candidatus Rifleibacteriota bacterium
GAACGACTCGGGTATCCGGATGGCAACGACCCGGAGCTTGTCCGGGTTCGCCGAAGGGCCGGCATCGACGCCGAAGACGTGCACCAGAGCGGCGAGGAGGATCGCTCCTGCAAGGACCGCCCTGACCGCTGTTCGGCCACGACGGGAGGGGCTCCCGGACAACGATGGTCTCGGCTCAGCAGCCCCCGGAACACGTTCCATCCCCACCCCTTGCCGTACCACGGCTACTCGAGCGTCCGCGTGATCCACCAGGCCCGGCTTCCGATGAGGCGAAGGCGTGGCGCGGAGGCTCACCAGGTCCGGCGGTTGGACCGCGGGTCACCCGCATCGCCAGTGAAGGAACAGCTTGCTCGAACGGCCAGTTTGACCAACGTACCACACCGGCTCGGAGCTCGCAAGCACTACAACGGAAGATCGCTCCGGAGGCATCCTGGCTTCGGGCGGGGTCGTGGCGGCTCACCTGGACGGAGCCGGGCCAGCAACGCCCGGCCCGACCCGCTGGCCCCGTCGCGGATCCGGGCTCACCTCGTACAGCGTCCAGGCCTTCCAGAAATCGGTCCCGGAGCCGAACGTCCTCAGCGGTCTCACCCGCGACAGGAACCGGGCGTCGTCGTACCCTCCCCGGGCGCGAAGGGAACGGTTGTCCAGCATGGAGGCCGAGTCGACGAGGACCCTGATCTCCCGCTCCTCGAGGTACGCGGGGAGCGCCTGTCTCGTCACATAGTCGTGGATGTCGTCGTTGACCAGCCCGTCGAGGTTGACCACGTGGCCACCCTCGTAGTAGCCGACGACGCCCGCGTTCCAGCTCCCCACCACGCCCAGGCCCGCGTCGCGGAGGTACAGGCCGGCCCGGTAGCTCTGCAGCTGGTGCGGCCACTCCGGGGTCTCGAGAAACGAGCACGCCTGTCCGGCCTGGAAGAAGCAGCTCACGGCCAGGAACGGCAGGGCGACCAGCGCCCGGTACCGACGGCCGTACGAGCGTGCGTAGGGGAGAGAGAGCACCAGGAACAGGGGCACGATCACGTTTCCGGTGTACCAGTTCTGCACCGTGAACGGGACCCGGGAGTAGAGGAGGACGTAGCCGATCACGGTGACGAGGCAGGCGAGCCAGAGGACGCGGCCGGTGGCGTCGGCGCTCTCCCCGGGGTCCGACCCCGGGACCCCAGGCCCGAACCGGTCACGGAGGTAGAACCAGGCGCCCAGGGCGATCGGTGCCGCCACGACCGGAACGGCCAGGACCAGCCTGAGCCCGGCCGGGGGGCCCAGCAGGGACAGCATCTTGAAGAACACCTCGGGGATGTCACCGCCGAACATGCTCCCCCAGTGGAGCTTCATCGCGGCGCTGGACTGGAGGAGCCTCCCGGAGACGAGGTGATTGTGCAGGGTCACCGTCGCAAGACCCGCCGTGGCCCCCACCAGACCCGCCAGCGCCCGCGGCAGCAGCAGGCTCCGCACCGCCGGGCTCTCCAGGATGGTGGCCAGCGTCACGGCCAGGGGAAGCAGCCCGAAGTCGGTCCGGGCCAGGCTGCCGGCGAACCCCAGGGCGAAGACCCAGATCAGGAACCGTCGGCTGTCCGGTCGGGCCTCGACGCGGAACGAGACGCAGGTGAGCGTGGCCACGAGGACGACCCAGGTCCACTCCAGGGCGCAGACCGAGTTCAAGAGCACGTTCCTCGACACCAGGAACAGGAACAGCAGCAGCGCGATGGACAGCCGCCCGGCCCGAAGGGTGAACACCGTGGCGATCACCAGCACCGGGAGCAGAAGGGCCCAGGAGTAGACGATCGACAGCACGACGAACCGTTCGGCCTCCGGTTTCAGCAGCCGGTAGATCCCGGTCATCACGAAGACGTGCAGCCGGTGAAACCCGGTGGTCACGCTGGTTCCGGAATCGAAGGTCCAGCGCCCCTGGGTGCAGAAGTTCCGGGCCAGACCGATCGTGTAGTAGGCGTCGTCCGGGACGTACTGGACTCGAACCTCCGGGGTGGCGAGCAGCAGCGCCACCGCCACGTGGAGGAAGAGGCCCACGGCGATGCCGACGATGACGGCGATCGTGGCGGTCGAGAGTCGGTCCCTGGCCATGCGCGTCTCCTCTGCCCGCGGGCAGATCGCGTCCGTCCCTAGCGTACCTTGTGGAAGAGCAGCCAGCGACCGCTGGTGCCGACCAACCGCGCCTTCTTCGAAAGCTCGCCGACCGCCGCGGGTGGGGCGGCGCGAACCACGATGTACCTGTAGGGCCCACCGTGCGCGCCCCAGTCGAACGCCTCCGGGGCGATCTCCCCGGGACCGACGAGGAGCCGCGGGTCCTTGAGCCTGCAGTTGACGAACGGCTGCCTGAACAGATACGGGTTCCAGCCGCCGCCCGTCAGCAGGTGGTAGTAGTTGTGCACGTGAAGGTGAGGGGTGAAGAGCGCCCCGTCGAGATGCGGACTGTACCTGTCGAAGACCAGCGGCAGCAGAGGCTCCCCGGGGGGGATCCGGGTCACCAGCGGGATCACCTCGGCGATCTCTCCGGCCAGCCGGGACTGCTTCTGAAGCGATCCGGCGAGGCAGGTCGCGGTCAGGGTCACGATCAGCAGGGCCAGCGGTCCCGATGCCCTCGAGCTCGCGGCGCCGGCGCCGAGGAGGAAGTAGGCCACCGGCGACAGGCGGAGGTTGATGTAGGTGAAGGCTCCGATGCAGCCGGGCAACACGAAGACCGCAAGGGCCGTCGCCAGCAGGGGAAGCCTGAGCGGATCGCGTCGGCCGCCGGCCGCGCCGGACCCGGTGAACGCCGCGGCGGCCAGGGCCAGCCCCAGCGTGGTCCAGGTCGCCACGGCCCACCCGTCGACCCCGTCGTGCCAGACGAGGCCGGTGAACATGGACAGCAGGTAGATCGCGCTGACCCGGAACGGCAGCCAGTCCACGGACCACCGGGTCGGCGCCGCGGACGGGTCCGGGCCGTTCAGCAGCGCCACCCACAGCACCGTGCCGATCGCCAGGACCGTCGGGAGCACAGCGGAGACCAGCAGCGGTCGGGCCGGCGGCCTGCCGGCCAGCGCCCGCAGGACAGACAGGCCGAAGTAGGCCAGCACCGTGAACGGATGGGCCAGGAAGAGCGCCAGGAGGACGACCCCGTGCAGGGCGGCCCGGAGCGGGGTGGTTCCGCGCTCCTGGATGACGTCCTGGCTCAGCAGTCCCAGGAGAAGCAACGGTATCGACAGCAGGAAGTTGATGTTCCCGAGGTAGTACTGCTGGTTGAACGTGAGCGGAAACAGCACCAGAGCTCCCCAGGGAGGGCCGGGCGAAGCCGCGGTCCCGCAGGTCCCGACGCCCCCGGCGGGTGTCGTGTCGGCGCCTGTGGACGGCGTACGCTCCTGCGCCCGGCCATGGGAAGCCTGGCCGCTCGCCAGCACGAGCACCAGGGTGGTGGTGAGAAGCACGACGATCGAGAGGGCTGCTCTGCCCGCCACGTCGACGGAGAACCACCGGGTGAAGCCGACGATCAGCAGGTCGAACAGCGAGTACGGACCCGGGCGGAGCCGACACGAGTACAGCGCCCGCAGGTCTTCCCGCTGGTCGTACGAGGAGACCACCTGGGCCAGCCACAGGTGAGGCGGGTAGTCCTGGAGCGGGGGACAGGGGAGGCGCCAGATCGGCCAGAGGCTCAGGGCGGTGAGGAGGAGCACCGTGCCGAGCCAGCAGCGATGGGGCGTCAGCGCCGCAAGGGAGTACATGTGGCGATCCACCGGGTCGGGGCCTCGTGGTAGAATGGCACTCTGGACCGTGTTCCCAGGCCCCGACCATGACCACGAGAGATCACGATGCCGGCCCCGGGGACCGAACCCGCCGGTTGACCCCGCGGCTCGGTCAGGTCGTCGACATCCAGAACTGTACACTATCGGTGGTCTCCGGGCCCGACACCGGGCACACCGTGACGATCGAGGGCCGGTCCGTGAAGATCGGCAAGGGCGGGGAGTGCGATCTGAGGCTGACGGACAGCTCCGTGTCGAAGGTCCACGCCCTCATATCCCCCACGCCGGACGGCTTCGTCATCGAGGACCTCGGCAGCACCAACGGGACCGAGGTGAACGGCGTGCCGATCAAGTCCGCGGTGCTCAGGCCGGGCTGCCGGATCGTTCTCGGCACGACCACCCTGGAGTTCAACCCGGGCGTGCGGAAGCTCCTGGCCGTGCCGTCAGCGGCCTCCAGGCTGGAGGGGCTCCTGGGCGGCAGCGCCGCGATGCGCGCCGTGTACGGGTTGATCCGGCAGGTCGCTTCCACGGAGGTGTCGGTGGTGCTGCAGGGTGAGACCGGCACCGGCAAGGAGGTCGCGGCCCGGACGATCCACGCGCTCTCGGCGCGGCAAGCCGGGCCGTTCGTGGTGTTCGACTGCGCCAACGTGAATCGCGATCTGCTGGGCAGCGAGCTGTTCGGGCACCAGAAGGGCGCCTTCACCGGCGCCGTGGCGTCCCACCGGGGGGCGTTCGACCGCGCCCACGGCGGGACGCTGCTTCTGGACGAGATCGGCGACCTGCCGCTGGACCTGCAGGCCCGGCTCCTCGGGGTCCTCCAGAGGCGGGAGGTCCAGCCGCTGGGGGCCGAGTCGGCCCATCCGGTGGACACCCGGGTGCTGGTGGCGACGCACCGCGATCTGGAGGCCATGTCCCGCTCCGGCGGCTTCCGCGAGGATCTCTACTTCCGGCTGGCGGTGATCTCGGTGGAGCTTCCTCCGCTCAGAGACCGGAGGGAAGACATCCCCGAGCTCGTCGAGGCCTTCGTGCACGAGCTGGCGGCGCCGGGCGCGCCGGCGGCCAGGGTGTCCAGCCAGACGCTGGACCATCTCGCGAGCCTGCCCTGGCGTGGCAACGTGAGGGAGCTCCGGAACGTGGTGCAGAGGGCGCTCGTCCTCTCCGGCGGCGGCGAGATCCAGCCGTCCCACTGCGTGACGAAGAGCCCGGCGGTCTTTGCCCCGGCCGTCCCGCCCGCGCATCAGGGGTCGATCGACCCACGGGCCGGGGAGGTCGCGCCGGTCGCCCGGGCCCCGACCCCGGTGGTGGGGGCGGCCCCCGCGACGCTGGAGGAGGCGGAGCGACAGGCGATCGCCGGGGCGCTCCAGCGCCATCGGGGCAACAAGTCCAGAGCGGCCCGGGAGCTGGGCATCGCGCTGTCGACGCTCCGGAGGAAGCTCAGGCAATACGGCATGGGAGACGATTCCGGGGACGACTGATCGACGAGCGGTTCTCCCCCCCTCGCCAGGCGCGATCACACTCCTTCCCGGCCCCGGGGCCAGGGGTGAGCAGTCGCTCGAGGCGGAACCCCAGGACCCCCGTGAACGGCGGCCCGGGCTGGATGCGCGCGCACCCTTTCGCACCGGGAGCTTCAACCGCGGCGGAGCGCTTCGACTTCGTCCATCGGCAGACCGGTCAGTTCGGCGACCTCTGCCACGCTCATCTGGCGAGCGAGCAGGCGTTGCGCGAGCAAGCGCCGTTCCTCGGCACGGCCCTCGGCACGGCCCTTTGCACGGCCATCCTCTTCCCACTTCTTCGTCCATTCGATGACGGTCTCCGACAGCATCGCATCGACCTCCTGCAGGTCATTGAACTCCGGAAACGTCTGGCCCGGCGCCCGGCCGGGCAGGAATGTACGGGCAAACCACACAGTGAAGTCACGCCGCAGCCTCGTCTGCTCGGGTGCTCGCAGCCAACCGACCAGATCGTGCAGCACCGCGCGAACCTCCTCTGGCTGCCGACTCCTCTCCAGCCGGAACAAGGCCGCCACCGCGTTAGCGGCCGTGGTCAGCTCGCCTTCATCCTAGCGCGTCCACAGGTCGCCTGCCAGGGGGCGTGCGGTACGTCGACGGATCGTGCGAGGCAGAGTTCAGCGAACGCGCGGATGGTTCATCCCATTCTGGCGGTCCCTGTGAATGTGGAACGTCCCTCCCGCCACCTGGTTGCATCGGGCATCCAGGATGGATGACGCCCGCCTCAGCATCTCCCTGGCCGCCTTCCTCGTGAAGGTGAGGAGGAGGATCGACGACGGGTGGATCCCCTTGTCGACCAGGGCGACCACCGTGGCAGCCACAGCGGCGGTCTTCCCGGTGCCAGCCCCAGCGCTCACCACCACGGGACCGCCTGCCCACCCGGCGACAGCCAGCTGCTCCGGGTTGAGTCCCTTCAAGAGCCCTTTGCCTTCTGGCTCCCGAGCCGGTGGAGTGTCCTTGGCCGCCTTGTCGCTCTTGGTGGTCGTCCTTCTCATCACGCTTCCTCCAGACCCTCGTCCTGGCCTGCAAGATAGGTCCGCAGGGGGCCTGGAATCAAGGTGAACGGGATGCCGGCCGCGGGATCCGACGCGCCCGGGTGCCAGGATCCAGACGGCGCAGCCTGCCCCCTGCTCCTCGCAGACTGCCACCGACTCGGCAGGATCGGCTCTCCGCTCCCGGGTCATCAACAGGACCACCATCGCTGTGATCAGGAGCAGCTGGATGCAGACGAGCACGACCATGACGGCCCTCCAGGTGTCTCTCCAGGAGCTGGAGGCACGCCAGTCTTCGATGGCCCCGAGGATGGTCGCCACCAACGCTGCCGCCCAGGCCGCCGCCCCCACGGCCACCAGGCTGAGCTTCTTCAGCGCCTGATGCCGCCCGCCCGATCCCCCTCCTGCACCGTGACGTGACCAGACTTGCACACCCGTGCGATCAGAGGCCGGGTTCGAGTCCAGAAGAGCCGCTCCATCGTGGGAAGAGCGAGCCGGAACGCTTCCGCCATCGAGGCGCCGTCCATCTGCCCGCTGGCCAGGAAGAACGCCGCTGCCCCAGCGGTTCGGAGAGCCGTGAGCTCCAGCTCGGTCCGGCGGATGCGCTTGTCCTTGGTCAGGATCGCCCATCCCCGCGCAGCCACCGCGGGAATCCACTCCGCGTCGGGACAGTCTCCCGGGAAGTGCTGACCGTGGATCTCGACCTGAGCGCCAGCCCGGCGAAGCGTCTCGGCCACCACTCCCTCGCCGAGGCAGCGGTCGATGAAGAAGGTGACGGGCTGCTCAGGCCGCGGCACGCCAGTCCCAGCGGATCGCTTCCTCTACCTGGTCACGGTCCAGGCGGTAGTCGGTCGCGAGAGCGTCGATGGAGTCGCCGGAGTGGAACCGCTCGGAGATGATCTGGATCGGGATTCCGGTCCCCGCGATCACCATCCGTCCGAACGCTCGCCCCGGGTCGATCTCGACGGTCCTGCGTTCCGTGTGGTCCCTCCTCCAGGGGAAGAGGCGGATCGCGAGACCCTTGGGGTCGTGCTCGATCCTTCTGAGGGCTCCACGTATCTGCTCCCGGACAGCGCTCTGGCCTCCGCGGGAGACCACGATCAGGTCCTGGAGGTTCTCGACGAACAAGTCGATACCGTCGGTCAGGAGCTCCTGCTGGAGGAGAGGCCGGTCCAGTCGGAACTTCGGGTGCTCCGTGAGAAAGTCGATGGCTGCTCGCAGCCGGGGCATCGGCACCTCGTGCACCCGGCGGATGGTCGCCAGCACGTACACCTCGACGAGGTTCCAGAAGGAGAGGAGCGGCGGGCGCTGCTGGGCGAGGGAGAACAGCGGCTCGGCCTGCCTCCGGCCGTACCGCTGCGTCGGGTACGCCTGGCCTCGAGCCCAGAGACGTACGGTCGAAGCGGGCAGGCCGAAGTAGTACGCGGTCTCCTTGAGAGAGTACCCCGGCACATCTCGGGCGTCCTTGAGCTCGACCGGCACGACCATACCCCTTCCCGATCCCCCGGATCGTCGACTTCAGTGTACCGCATTGCCCGATCCGGATACCAGACCGAAGCATCCCAAGACCCGGCGCCTCGCCGGGTCCGAGTGGCGCCCCCGAGCGCGACCTTCAACCTGATCCTCTCCTCTTTCTCTCTCCCGAGCGCGAATCCAGCCGGATCCCGTCCACTTCCTTCGTGAGCCTTGATCCGGGCAAGAGGGTGATCACAGCCCAAGCCCTGCGAAACAGGTGCAGGATCCTGGATCCCGAAACAGGGCAGGTCGTTCAGATGCCCCCTGCGAGCGGCGCCGATCCTGCGTCCGAGGTGTACTCGGGGCGGAAGACTCACGTGAAGGAGCCAAGGCGATGGCCGAGAAGATGAGCTGGGACGAGATCAAGAGGACGTACCCGGACGAGTTCGTGGCGATCGTCGATCCCGAGCACGACGCCGAAGACTGCCTCACCGGTGGCACCCTGGTGGGCCACGGGAGAAGCAAGGTCACGAGAACCGCCAGCGCGATCATCCGTCCGGGGATTCCATCAACGTCGATCCGAAGGGTCGTGGAGCTCGTCGATTTCATGGTTCCTGGCTTCCGCCGTGAGACGGCCTGACCCCAGGACCGGCAAGACCGTGACCTGCACGATCGCCCTCCGGCCGGCCGTGGCCCGGTCGATCCCCCAGGACGAGGTGATGGTCTGGCCGCGGGTCGTCTCGTGGCAGTCGTGGAGCCAGAAGGTCGCGGTCCAGTCCGACGGCACGCGGAGGGGGAGAAGGCGTGTGGCGCTTTGGGAGCGGTCGACGGGGAGATCGTACGCCTCGGGCCGACCGTCAGGGGGTCGCTCAGCTCCCCTGGATCATGATGCAAGTCGGCTCTCGACGCTTGCGAGTTCGTTCTCGCAAGGCTCGCACGAGCCCCCTCCTTCTACCCTCTGGCTCCCATCGCCCGATCACCCTCGCGGAGGCACTGCAACGAGCTCCCCGACGTTGCCCAGGAAGAAACGGTGCAGGACCCAGAACGCGCCTGCCGGGGAGATCGACCGGACGACCTCCAGCCATTGGGGTTCCGAAAGGACTTCGTCGAACAGCTCGATCTGGTCCAAGGCGTGGTCCGCGATCGACGGGACGGTCTGACACCGGAACGGTTCCCGAGCGATCGCCGTCTCCTTGGCGATCCGCAGAGACTTCTCGTCGATGACGGCCTTTTCAAGACGCTGCGTGATCTCCCTGCGGACCTCCGGCGCCTGGTCCACCGAGGGCAGAGGTAGCATCACGCACCAGAAGTAGTGCTCGCGATCGACATCGAAGTGGCTATCCAGACGATAGGTCCACCCCTTGTTCCCGCGGAGCCATCGATACAGCACACCACCAGGGTCCTTGATCAGATAGTCGAACAAGAACTCCGCGATGACGTGGTCGTTCCGGTACTTGGACTTGGCCCCGAACCCGCCGTAGATCATGGAGGGCGGCCCCAGACCGGTCACCTCGATCGACCTGAACGTGCGGTCGGCCCAGGTGAGCGGCGCACGTCGGGTCGCCAGCGTGGTTTCGTGGAGTGCGAGGCGCCCCAACCTGTCGATGGCGTGGTCGAGGTCGTACCTGCCCACGAGCACGATCTAGAGCCCCCGCTGCAGGTAGGCCGCCTCCTGGAAGGCCCGGAGGACGCCCGGGGTGATGCTCGCGAGGTCGGCGTCGGAACCGAACGTCTGCTCGATCGGGAACTGCGAGGCAGCGATCCACCGGGTCTTGAGGAACTGCATCAGGGCATTCGTCGAGGGGTAGTACGCCGTGCTGAGCTCCCGCTCCGACCGGACCACCCCCCTTTCGGTCGCGATGTCGCCGGCATCATGGATCGGATGGAAGATGTGGGCGATCAGACCGTCGAACGCCGTCCGGAACGACCGGGCCGGCACGTCGAGCCTGAACTCGGTGTGACGCGCCCCGGTGCCAGCGTTGACATTACCTCCCAGCCTCCGGATCTCCCGACTGAACCCATCTCTTACGGGATGAAGCGGCGACCGACAGGTGACCGCGAGTGGGATGACCGGACAGCGCCCGGGAATGACCTCTTCTGCTGGTCCTTTGCCGGCGAGTCAGGTGTTGCTCGTGTTCGGAGCCCATCGAGCGCTCCTCCATCCCGATCGTCACGGTCGGCTCGAAGCGAGGCGCCGGCCGTCTCCCGGGTCGCCTGACTGGACGCCCGACACGGTTGACTTCATCGGGGCCGTCAGGCACCATCAGGCAGACACAGGGGGGCTCCATCTGACGGCAGGGCGGGGAATCGAACCGGTCGTGGTGTCCTCGACGGCGCTCTGCCCGGTCTGCGGGGCCGGCCTCGATTCGAACGTCTGCCACTGCCCCCGCTGCGAGACGCCGCACCATCTCGAATGCTGGAGCTGGGCCGGAGGTTGCTCCATCTACGGCTGCGGCTGCAGCACGCTGACGCTTCCAGCGCCGGAAGAGCCCCCCGAGTCTGACTTCCAGGCAGAGCTGACAGATCCGGAGCGAGTGCTCCCGGCGGCGGCCTCCGAGCTGACCATCCTCTCCCCCACGGTGTCGCCGGGCGACAGCGATGGGCTTCACTGGCTCCGGGTGCTGCCGGCAGCTCAGCCGCTCTACTTCGCCGTGGCGACGCTCCTGGGCTTGTTCTTCTCCAACAGCTGGGGGAGCCTCGCCTGGGCGCTGGGCCTGGCGCTGGTGCCGTTCCTGCTCGCCCGCTCCCGGACGACCTTCGACGTGGCGGCGGGGGAGCTCGGGCTCGAAGTCACAGTCTTCGACCGGGTGCTTCACCGCAAGAGGATCCCCTTCGAGCAGATCCTCAGACTGGAGGTCCGGGAGGTTGAGACGGAGCTCTGCGCCGTGGTCGTCCAGAGAAACGGCTCGACGTTCCAGGTCGCCATGGTCGAGCGCGAGGGGGACGCAGCGCGGGACTGTCAGCGCCTGTGGTTGAGGCGAGTCGTGCGGGGCGTGCAACTACACACGAAGCTCCCGGTGACCCGGGGACTCCGGATCGACCCCTCCTCCTGCCTGAAGCGTCTGGAAACGCTCAAGGAAGCTCACCGTCAGCACCGGCTCCGGATCTTCGGCCTGGCCGCTCTTCCCGCCGTTCTGAGCGTCCCGGCGCTCTTTCTCTTCTACCCGTTGTCGCTCGTCTTCTTCGCCACTCTGGGAACGCTCGCCGCTGCGACGCTGCTGTGGGAGGCGATTCTGCCCTCCGGCTTCGTGGGGAACATGATCCCCCCGCAGACGCTGCCCGCGATCGAGCAGGAGCTCTGCGGTCGACAGCCGGATCGGCGAAGCGTGACGCTCCAGCTCGAGGGGTACGTCCTCATGATCGTCGAGATGATCGTACTCGGCAGAACCGGCGATCACATTCCCGCCGTGGCCTCCCTGTGCCTGGGCCTGATCTTCTGCTGGTACAAGTGGACACGGGCTCTGCTCCTGGGAAAGACCCTGCTGGAGGCCGAGAACGCTCCCGATGACGAAGAGGAGCCGCCGGAGTGAGCCGATGGGGCGACCTCCTCGAAACCCCTGACCTCGTGCCCTCGCCCATCGGTGGGATACACTGTGCCGTACGCCGTGTCCTTGCCCTCGGGTCCTGGTCGAATGACGATCGCCGGCTCACCCCGGGCGGGAGCGCAAAGGACTCTCGATGCCCACCGCCGAACGAGTCGGTCCCGGTCGCCCCAGATGTCCCGGTCTCCTCTCGAACGGCCTGATCCACCTGCTCGCGGACGATCTCGTGGTCGTGGGCTCGGTCTCGCTGAACGGGAGCGTTCCCGGCGCCGACTCTCCACTCTGTGGGGCCCGCGGCGCCGTCCAGATCATCTACCCCTGCCGACGCCCGTCCGCCGGTCGCTGGGCGTACGGGCGAACGTTCGGCCCGGGCACCTGGTGGGCGCTCATCGTGAAGTACGGCTCGGCTGGTCGGCCTCTGGAGCGACGCATCATCGACCTCAGGACGCCTGGGGGGCTTCACGTCGACGGCCAAAGGACCCGGGCGGCGACGCTGGTCGACGGATCGACCATCACCGTGGCCGGCGAGACCCTGACCTGCACCCATGACGCGGCCGGAGTGCGACGGGCCGGGCTGGGGATCACGACCGGGGAGCTCGACGACGTTCTGATGCGCCTGCCCTGGCACGATCGGCCGGATTTGTGGCGGGACTGCTGGGCCTTCGCGCGGACCAGCCCCTCCGCGGCGTGGTGGCGCGTGTATGGCGATCCGCGAGGAGTCGATCCGACGCGTCTCCACCTCTCCCCGCTCTCCGGTGTCCGGAGCCGCGAGGTGGCCCTTGAGGAACTGACCGGAGCGCTGGACTCCGCGATCGCCCCCCGTCTCGAGTGGGCAGGGACGTTCCAGCTCCCGGGCACGGGGGAGTTTCTGCTCGTCGCGGCCCCGAACGAGAAGCGTCCGATCCCCTCGATGCCCCGGTCGATGGAGGACGCGATGAGGGTTCTCGAGATCGGCATCGAGCAGGGGTACGACGACTGGATGAGGCGGGCGGAGTCCCGTGGTGGCTCCGGTGCGCCGGATCAAGCCGTCGACGACGTGCAGTGGACCGGCACGCTCTTCGTCGGCGAACCGGCCACGGTGGCTCTGCTCGACGGGCGCCGGCCGTACTGCCTGTTTCACGAAGAAGGCCGGTGGGGAGTGCTGGAATTCGAGGCAGGCCTGCACGGGACGCCGGTGCTGCTCTACCCGTGCGACACCGACGACGCCAGGTCGCTCTGGGTCGTGGATTTCGCCGAGCAGCCCAGGGTGAGCCGCAAAGCGGACGCACCGGAACGCATCTTCTCGCTGATCTTTGGAACCTTCTTCATGGATGGCCGGCCGATCGGCTACCACTGGGATCGACCACGGCTCCGGGGGGCGCCAGCCACGGATCGGAACGCCCGCACCTCGGAGTGGGGGCTGCCAAGAGCTCGACGGGATCGTTCTTTCGGGTGTGCCATCGACACGATCGTGAGCCAGGCCGACGTGGATCTCAGGGCGCCGCTGTTCACGGGCATGGCCTCTCCGCGGGCTGTCTTCGCGGGGATCCTGGAGCGGCTCGCCCCTGCGGGCGACCGGGCGGTCCGGATCGTGGAGATTCCCGGAGACCCGACCGTGCTCTACGACCCGAGGCGATCGTATCCCCGGGTCGTCGCGGGTCCAGACGGATCTCTCGACTGGATGACCGATCCGTCGGTCCTCGGATCGTACGTGACCTCCGGGGTCACGCCGGCCATGATCTTGACGACCGGAGCCAACTTCTTCGGCGTCTGGTCGGGCAGTCCGGGGTGGATGCACGCCCTGGGTGGGCTTGCCTTCACGACGCTGATCGGGGCTCCGCTGGGAGAGACACAACAGCGAGTGATCGCCGTCGTCGTCAGCTCCCGGGCCGCGCTTTCCGGCGCCGCCGATCTGCAGACCGAGGTCTACTCCCTCGCCTCGGCTGCGGGAAAGCGACTCCAGGAGATCTGGCCCGGGTTCAAGGCGGCCGATCGATCTCCCCTGCGCAAGGGACCCAGGCCACCCCGGCCACCGCCGCCAGCGTGCCGGGAGCTCCTGCTGCGCTGCAAGGCCGCCCGCGGAAGGGTCCACGAGTTCCGGGTGGCCGATCGCGTCACGATCGGCAGGGACGCTGATTGCGAGATCGTTCTCGCCGACCCTCGCGTCTCTCGCCGGCACGCCACCGTCGTCCGCGATGGGGGCCGCTTCTTCCTCCGGGACCTGAAGAGCGGCAACTCGACCTTACTGAACGGGGAGGCGGTCCTGGAAAGGACCTGCTTGATCGAGGGCGACGAGATCGAGATCGATCCCTTCATCTTGCATGTGACCCTGGTCGAGTGACCCTGTGACCGCCGTCAGGGCTCGATCCTGAGAGGTACACCCAGGACCTCTCCGACCTTCCTCGTCCTCCTGCTCGCCTCGGCCACCCATAGACCCCTCGCAAAGACGAACGCGATGCGTGACAGGCTCACGGCCGGGCGCGAAAGGGGGCGCGTGCGTGGCCGGCTCTGGATTTGGCCGGCGTCACCCGCTCACCCTCGGCGGCGATGGGGCGAGCGGTCACAGATCGGCCCAGCCGATCGCGGCCACCCTCTCGGTCAGCTGCTCGGGCTGCGATACCCGACAGACCACGTATCCACGGCTGGAAAGACCGGGATGGGCTGACAGGAAGAGCTCCACCCCGCGTGCGTCGGCCGGGCGAGGGTTGGCGGTGAACTTCACCTCGACCGGGATCACCTCGTCCGGCGTTTCCACGATGAAATCGACCGGGCGGGAAAGGGAGTCCCCGCGAGGGAGGACGGGCGTGCAAGGACGGACCCGAGTGACCGGCCGCCTTCTTCCCAAAGGCAGACCGGAGTCAGAACGTGCCGGTGCACCCTGCCCGGAAGGAGGTTCGTCCCGCCCCGTCGGAGGCGCCGGGCGGAGCTTCCTGTCAGAGAGAAGGTGAACCGCCCGGGATGGCGATCGAGGATGAGCTGGACCTCGTCGAGCAGCTCAGGGACCCTCTGGACTTCATCGATCAGGACGTGAGTGTGCTCCCTGCCGGGTGGGAGCAGGCGACGGGACAGCAAGGCCGGGTCGCGCAGGAGCCGCATGCGCTCGGATCGCTCCTGAAGGTCCACGAGAACATCCCCCGGCCCGGCGATCCGCCGGAACAGCGTGGACTTCCCCGTCTGCCGGGCACCCAGCACGAGTCGGGCCTTTCCCCTGGACGAGGACTCCAGGAGCGTGCCCGTCAACCATCTGCAATATTGCATCAAGATGTAGAATATGCCCGGAATCTTGCGTAGGCAAGTGGATCAGCCGCCCCCCCCCGCACCGGTTCGCCCCGAGATCGGCGTCGTCTTCCTCAGCGGGTACACGTCGGATCTCCTCCACGACCGAGGTCTTCTTGGAGCCGGCTCGCTCGACGTAGAGCCGGAGGATGTGCATGGAACCGTCGATGACCGGGCCCGGAATGCCGCCGGGACACGAGCTTCTCGATGCGCTGCCCATGCCGATCCTGGTCGTGGACGACGACGTGCGCATCCTGTACCACAACCAGGCGGCAGGGCTCCTCGTGGGCCCCCAACCGTCACAGGTCCTCAGGCGGCGGGCGGGGGACGTACTCCACTGTGTGAACGCGGCGGCGACCCCCGACGGGTGCGGCAGGGCGGTCGCGTGCCGGGATTGCCGCATCCGGGGAGGCGTGGGCGAGTCGATCCGCGGCGGCCGGGTCGCCCGGGCGCGGGCAAAGGTCCAGCTCCACTCAGCCGGAGGCATCCAGGAGCTCCATCTCCTCATCACGACGGCCCCGCTGCTTCCACCCGGGCGTTCCGATTCCGTCCTCCTGATCCTGGAGGACATCAGCGAGCTCACGGCGATCAAGGGGCTGCTCCCGATCTGCGCCCGGTGCAAGAGCATACGGCAGGACACGCAGTACTGGCAGAGGCTCGAGAGCTACCTTACCTCGTGCCTGGACGTGGAGTTCACCCACGGTCTGTGCCCCGCGTGCGCCCGCGAGCTCTACCCGGACATCTTCACGGATCGTGAGTGAGTGTGGCCACCGGGCGCGATCCGGCCTCAGCCTTTTGGTGACTAACAAACCCCGATCTGGTATACGTTTGGGGTATCGCCAAGGAGTTCAGATGCCAAGAGTCCTCATCACCGGCTGTGCCGGGTTCCTGGGCAGCCACCTGTGCGACCTGTTCCTCTCCAGGGGGTACGAGGTCATCGGGATGGACAACCTCCTCACGGGCACGGTCGACAACATCGCCCACATCCGTCACCCCGGCTTCACGTTCATCAAGCACGATGTGACCGAGTACATCTACGTCCAGGGCCCCCTCGACTACATCCTCCACTTCGCGTCGCCGGCCAGCCCCGCGGACTACATCCAGTATCCCATCCAGACGCTGAAGGTCGGCTCCCTGGGCACTCACAAGGCGCTGGGGCTCGCCCGGGAGAAGCACGCGACGTTCCTCCTCGCCTCCACGTCGGAGGTGTACGGCGATCCGCTGGTCCATCCCCAGAGCGAATCGTACTTCGGCAACGTCGATCCGGTCTGCGTCAGGGGGGTCTACGACGAGGCCAAGCGATTCGCCGAGGCGTTGACCATGGCCTACCACCGGCATCACGGCCTCTCCACCCGGGTCGCCCGGATCTTCAACACCTACGGCCCGCGGATGAGACTGAACGACGGTCGGGTGGTGCCCACGTTCGTGAGGCAGGCGCTCAGCGGAGAGGACCTGACGATCTACGGAGACGGCAACCAGACCCGGAGCTTCTGCTACGTCTCCGACCTGGTCGAGGGGATCTTCCGGCTGCTCATGTCCACGGAGGACATGCCGGTCAACCTGGGCAACCCGGAGGAGATGACGGTCAGCGAGTTCGCCCGGGTGATCATCGAGTTCACGAGCTCGTCGACCCGGATCGTCTACAGGCCGCTGCCGGAGAACGACCCGAAGGTGCGGCGCCCCGACATCTCGAAGGCCAAACGGGTCCTCGACTGGGAGCCGAGGGTGAGTCTGCAAGAGGGCCTGAAGCTCAGCCTGCCCTACTTCCGGGAGCAGCTCGGCCTCAGGGACAGCGCCCAGGCACGGTCCCGCGACCCCGGTGCGACCCGCTAACGTTCCATGATCAGCCCGTATCCGATGGCGCTCGGGCCGGTTGCCGTGGGCAAGGTGTGGGGTGGAAGCTCCCTGGCCAGGTTCGCTGGTCTCACGGAGGCTCCGGCGGAGCCGATCGGCGAGATCTGGAGCCTCAGTGCTCTCGACCAGAGGCCCACGGTGGTCACCAACGGACCTCTGGCGGGCATGCCTCTTCCGGAAGCCCTGGGGCAGATCGAGGGCGCCCCGCCCGCGCCGTTTCCCCTGCTCGTGAAGGTGCTCGAAGCGACCACCCCGATCAGTCTGCAGGTCCACCCATCGGACGCTTTCGCCCGGGCCCAGGGGTTTGCCTGCGGCAAGTCCGAGGCGTGGCTCATCCTGAAAGTCGGGCCCACCGGTCGAGTGCTTCACGGCCTCAGGGACGGCGTCAGCCTGCCCGAGTTCGTGGATGCCCTGGAGCGCGGGGCCGAGGACGTGCTCCGGTGCGTGCGCCAGTTCAAGGTGGCGGAGGGTGATGTGATTCCGATCCTCTCGGGAACCGTCCACGCCACGCTGGGCGAGCTGGTCTGGGCGGAGGTGCAGCAGTCCAGCGACCTCACGTACCGGCTCTGCGACTGGGGGCGGACCGGCCGGGAGCTCCACGTGGACCGGGCCATGGCAGCGCTCGACCCGCGGCCTCCCTGCCCGGCGCCGGTGAGCGGGCTGACGCTGGAGGTCCAGGTCGCCACCCGGCGGCTCCTGGTGGCGTGCCGGCCGTTCGTGATGGAAGAGATCCACCTGACCGGTCACTGGAGCGCGCCGACCCGCGGACACCCTTTCGAGATCTTGATGGGGTTGAGAGGCAAGCCTCAGGTCGAGTGTCGGGGCGACTCGCTCCAGCTGCTGCCCGGTCGGTCCGTGCTGCTGCCGGCGCCGCTGCCGTTCGCGATCTCGTCGCGCTCCCCGGGCCGGCTGCTGCGGGTCTACCAGGCGGACCTCGAATCGGAGCTCCGCCCGGCCCTGGTGGCGGCAGGGCACTCTCCGGAGAGGATCGCCACGACGCTGTTCAGCTCGTAGCCTTCGGGTAGGCGCCTTCGAGGAACCGCGCCTCCAGGCTTCTGACCTCCCCCTCGAGCTCCCGGATCCGCTGGTACACGTCGTCCACGACGTACTTCGAGACCGACCGGGGAAGCAGGCTCGCCAGGGCGTCCTTGACCTCCACGCGGTACCGGGTGCGGTAGTGCATCTTCTCCAGGGCCAGGAGGTGCATCCGGTCGAGGAGCTCCGCCAGCGACTTGTCCTGTCGCGCCCGGTCTTGCAGGGCCACGAACCGCTCCGGGTCCCTGGAGCTGAGAACCGAGAGCTCGAGCTCCCGGATCGACTGGCGGAGCTTCGCGCACATCTCCTTCTCCTCGGTGAAGGCGTAGACCGACAGGGAGCCGGCGACCTCGTCGGCCTTGTCGGAGGGCCGTTCCGGCTTCGCCGCGGACCGGCGGGCCAGCTCCAGCGACGCCTGGTTCATCCTGCGGGAGACAGAGGCGATGCGATCGTCGCAGGCGGCCATGTACTGGCTCGCCAGCTCCTGAAGGTACAGAGCGACGACCTCCTCGGTCCGGGAGTGGCCGGGGACCAGGAGGTGGAACACCCTGGCCAGGTGGGCGAACGCCTCCCGTCGATGCCCCCGGCGGACCAGCGCCCGGAGGTCCTCGACGAGGCTCGCGGTGACGCGGTCGAAGATCGCCTTGACCGCGGCCTGGCCCAGCGCCCCGGCGCCCAGCCCCGAGAGCGCCCGGAGCGCGCCCTCCTGGTCGGTGAGGTTGTACCAGTAGGTGGCGGCCGAGCGTCCGTAGCTCTTCTGGGCCAGAGCCTGGTTGCCGGCCCTGACCGCCCACAGCCCGGCCAGTTCGAGAAGCCGGGCCGCAGACTCGAACCCGCCCCGGTCGTGCTCGGCCTGGCCGTCGGCGCACAGGTCGGCGGCCAGCATCGACGCCACGGTCCGCTGCTCCGACTCGAGGCCTGGCGTGGCGAACCGGACCTGCTCCAGTAGCTCCCAGGCGGCCTCCCTGGCGCCGCGTCCTGGAGCGCCGGCCGGGGCCTCCCGGACCCGGGCCAGCGCTGCTTCGGCCAGCCTCTGGAGCGCCTTGACGCTACCGGCGTGGCGGTCCCGGGCGAGGTCGAGGTAGAGCTGGAGCGCCTGGTGACCCTCGGCCAGGTAGGTCTCGGAGAGCATGGCCTCGTGAAACCGGGCCTCCGCCGCCAGCGGATGGCGCTCTCCCAGGTCGGCCGCCAGCTCCCGGTACAGAGTCCGGGCCTGGCCGATATCGCCGGAAACGATGAGCTGGTCAGCCTTCTGGCGGAGCTGGTCGAACCGGAGCTGCTCCGCCTCCGTGACCGGCACGCGCCCGGCGGCCGGGGGTCGAGGGTTGCTATCGCCGTTGTCCGCCATCGGTTGTCACCCCATCCTGCTGGCTCCATGAAAGCCGCAGCCGCCGGGTCACGTCGGTGATCACGCTCGCGTCGGGGGCGTGCAGGGTCGCGGCCTTCACGCACGCGCGGCCCGAGATGCCGCGGGACGCTGCCGTGTCGGTGCAAGAGCGGCCCGAGAGGCCGGTCTCGACCATGATCACCACCAGATCGGACCGGGCGGGCACAGGAACCAGCAGTCGCTCGAGGAAGATGCCGAGAACCGCCACCAGCACCAGGACGACCAGACCTCTGTCGCTCATGATCTCGATCCGTCGAAGGCAACACCATCTTAGCTGAAGCCGACCGGTTCGCACAACCCGGAGACCGGGCACCGCCAGGATCCCCCGCCTGTTTCGTGAAGTCGGGCCTGTGATCAGGCCTCGGCTTGGGCGCAGAGTCACCGAGGAGGTGGAGGGGATTCACTTGGAGTCGCGCTCGGGGGAGAGGAGAAAGAGGGGGGGATCCGGATTGAGGTCGCGCTCGGGGGAGAGGTGAAAGAGGAGGGGATCCGGATTGAGGTCGCGCTCGGGGTAGAGGTGAAAGAGGAGGGGATCCGGATTTAGGTCGCGCTCGGGGGCGCGAC
>JACQZM010000112.1 GCA_016213885.1 Candidatus Rifleibacteriota bacterium
CCCGTTCGCCGGGCTCGGGGGCTCGCTGGCCCTGCTGTTCGCGGCGAGGATTCGACGCTGGCCGGCGGGCTACGCGGTTCTGAGCGGCGTCGCCCTGGGCCTCGCGGCCTCGATCTCCCTCAAGGTGCTGCCGCTGGTCGTGGTCGTGCCGGTGGCGGCGGCTCGCCTGGCGACGCCCGGGCGGCTCGTCCGCGTCGCCAGCTCCGCGGCCGAGCCGGACGGTATCCTCCGAGATGGGGAGCCCTTCGCTTCGCTCATCCAGCCCCCCAAGCCCCCTCCCGGCTCGCCCTCCGGGCTCCTCCGGACGGCGGGGCTGGTCGTGCTCCACGCGGGGGGAGCCGTGGCAGGGGCGTTGCCGATGCTCCTCTGGGTGCGGCACAACGGGCTCTGGGACGGCTTCTGCAAAGGAGCGCTGGCCGACAACGCCGGGCTGTTCAACCTCAAGCTCGTGGCGATCGGCGTCCTTCTGCTCGATCCGGTCATCTGGCTGGCGCTGCTGGGCGCGGTCGTGCTGGTCCGATCGAGGAGCGGCGAGGACGGGGACAGGCTCTCCGTGATCGTGGCGGCCGCCCTGGCCCTGATCATCGGGATCGTGTCCCCCAATCACCGGCCGTACAACCTCCAGACGTTCGCCCTGCCCGGGTGCTGTCTGGCCGCTGTCGCCGCGGGCCACCTCGTGGGCCTGAGCGGGTCACGGCTCGTGAGAGCGGCCACGCTCTGCTTCGTTCTGGCCTCCATCGCGTACGTTCCCCTCCAGCAGATCGCCACGAGAACAGAGCCCGGGATCACGATCGGCGGCGAGGAGCTACAGGCCCTGTCGACGCTGGCCCGGAGGGAGGGCACCACCTGCGTCGCCTTCGCGCCTGCCCACCCGGTGTTCTGCCGGGACGCCACCAGGCTCTACCTGACCTGGGACCTGTTCTTCGCGAACCTGAAGTGCTTCTCCGCGGCGCGCAGGGCGCTCTCCCGCGCCGACTGGAGCGACGCGGTGGCACGGATCGGATCGCAGCGGCCCACGCTCATCGTGAACGCCGGCATGTTCGAGTGCGCCTGGGAACGGGGCGTCATCGACGATGGCCAGATCTCGCGGTTCAGGCAGCTCCTGGGGTCGGACTACGTTCTCGACAGGGCGATCGGGGGCCAAGGCGAGATCGTCGGGGAGACCCACCGCGGCTTCACGGTCCACGTCCGGAGGGACGGCTAGGAGCCCGCCAGCTCGAGATGGCCAGGTACGATCTCCGGGAGGAGCTGGGCAGCGGCGGGATGGGAGCGGTGTTCCGGGCCCGCGACTGCGCCCTGGACCGGGAAGTGGCGGTCAAGGTACTGAAGCCCGGGATCACCGTCTCCGGATCGGCCACCGAGCGGTTCCGCCGGGAGGTGGCGGCGCTCACGGCCCTCTCCCATCCCCACGTGGTGAAGATCTTCGACGCCGGCGAGGTGGACGGGCGGCTCTACTACGTGATGGAGCTGCTGGACGGCGCCGATCTCCAGGAGACGGTCAAGCGACGGGGGCCGCTCGCCGTCCGGCACGCTCTGGACATCGCGAACCAGCTGCTCGACGCCCTGGACTACATCCACCACCGGGGCATGTTCCACCGGGACATCAAGTCGTCCAACATCATGCTGGTGGAGGACGGCACCAGGGCGGTGCTCACGGACTTCGGCCTGGTGCAGCTCACGGATCGCACGCTCATCACGGCGGAGGGCATCAGGCCGGGGACTCCTCGGTACATGGCCCCGGAGGTCCTCCAGGGCCAGCAGGTCACGGCGGCCACCGATCTCTGGAGCCTGGGCATCGTCCTGTTCGAGATGCTGACCGGTGCGGCGCCGTTCAGGTCCGATCTGCTTCCTCAGCTGCTGGTCAGCATCATGAAGAGCCCGATTCCATGGGAGTCGGTCCATCGACCGATCCCGGACGACGTGCGACGGTTCGTGAGCAGGTTTCTCGAGAAGCAGCCCGAGCAGCGGTGGCCGTCTGCCTGGGCCGCCCGGGAGGCGCTGGGGCTCGCGATGCGGTCGAGCCCGGAGGGCGAGGCCGAGGGGGGCTTGGGGGGCGGAATGAGCGGAGCGATCGCCGGGCCCGCGCGGTCTGGTGGTGGCGGTTTCTGTGATCGCCCTGGCCGTGGCGGCGCTGGTTTCGTACCTGCGGGCCCCTGCCCCGCTGGCTGCGGTTCCGGTCAGCGTGCACCTCGGGTCCTCCCGCGCCAGGGTCGTCTGGTCCGGCCCGCCCGATGGGCCTGCCCTCGCCCGGTACCGGCCCGACCGCCCCGACGCCACCTGGGTCGAGGTCGAGGAGAGGACTCCGCCGGCCCGTGGACGCCACGACCTCACGCTGGAACGGCTCGACGCCGGAACGGTCTACCGGCTGGAGCTGCTCCGGTCCGCCGGAGCCGGACCGGTGGCCAGCGTTCGCGTCCCGGTGCCGGCCGCGGGCACCCGGGTGATGCGCCTGCTGGAGGAGGTCGCCCGGGGGGTCCCGGGACCGGTCGGCGACCCGGATCGGATCGTCGTGGGCCTGCTCGACCCGGACGACCTGGCCCGGCTGCGGCAGATCCTGGGCGAGGCCAGGGACACGCTGCTGGAGGGTCGGGAGCTGGCGGAGCTCTCCAGGACCCGAGGGCTCGCGGCCGCCTCGCTCCTCTCTTGCGCCGCCCCGGAGCACGCCTCGTTCGTCGCGGCCACGACGGCCCGGATCCTCGATGCGCCTCCCAGGGCATCGGACAGCGTTTGGCTCGCGGCAGTGGGCCACAACCTCGCCCCGGACCTCGGGCTCCTCCGCGGCGCTCTTCTGGAGGCGACCCGGGGCCGGGGTCGCTTCCGGACCATGACGGAGGCCAGGGCAGGGCTGCTGGTCGCCCGGGCTCACTGGCTGGCCGGCAGGGTCGAGGAGGCGATCGCAGCGGCCCGCCAGGTGAACCAGCGCTTCCCGGGGATGATGGAGCCCTACGCCCTGCTCCTCGAGATGGGCGTCGCCGGGCTGGCGATCCCGGAGGTCGTGACCTGCGAGGCCGACGGGGCCCCGATGGCGTACGTGCCGCCGGGGCACTTCTGGATGGGATCGTCGCTGGAGGATCCGGACGCCGAGCGAGACGAGATGCCGATCCACGTGGTCCGGCTCTCCGGCTTCTTCATCGACCGGTTCCTCGTCTCCAAGGGACGGTTCGCGCCGTTCAACGCCTGGGTAGCCAGGCTCAACGACCACTCCCGGTGCCATGAGAGCTCATCGTGCCGGAAGGCGAGGCGCTGGTCGACCCACACCCTCATGGACGAGGACGAGTTCATCGCCGGGGTGGCTCAGACGGTCCCGGCCCGGAAGGGGGAGCTGGCTCAGGTCCTGCCACAGGGATCCGACGACCACCCGGTCACCAGCGTCTCCTGGTTCGACGCCTTCTCTTACGCGGCCTGGGCAGGCAAGGAGCTTCCCACGGAGGCTCAGTGGGAGAAGGCGGCCCGCGGCGACGACAAGCGTCTCTACCCCTGGGGTAA
Source organism: Candidatus Rifleibacteriota bacterium (assembly GCA_016213885.1). Taxonomy (GTDB): domain Bacteria; phylum Muiribacteriota; class UBA6191; order JACPRK01; family JACQZM01; genus JACQZM01. The sequence goes on from JACQZM010000112.1 coordinate 3,487, forward strand.
CGAGCCGCCGACCGTGCAGCTGGCCAACTTCCGCGAGCTGATCGGTCACCTGACGCCGGTCGACCAGTTCGCCCGGGTCCCGTCGCCGTACGGCGCCAAGGACATGGTTGGAAACGCCTGGCAGTGGTGCGCTGACTGGTACCATGAGGCGTGGTACCGGGAGCAGCTCGACCGGCCCGCCGATCCGACCGGTCCGCCCACGGGGTGGAGGCGATCACAGCGGGGCGGGGCCTGGTACAACTCCCGCGTCGTGCTCAGGGTGGCCAACCGGGACTCCGCATCTCCCAGCAGCGCCCGCCTGCAGCGCTGGGGGTTCCGGACCGTGCGGACGATCCGCAGGCTCGACCGCGGGCGCTGACCGGTCGCCGGCCACCGACCTCGATCTCCCGCCTCTTTCTTTTTCCCTTGCGATGATGCCTCCCGGGTTGGCAGCCGGCGTCGGCGGACGTATCTCTGTGGGTGACCCTTCGAAGCAACGGAGACCCACAGGCGCTCGCGGCGACCCTCCGCGAAGCTCGCCGACTCTGGCCCGGCGGCTGGCCGGCAGCCACTCCTCCGAGGACACTCCCCAGCGGACCCGACGGCATCTGCCCCGACATCGCGGGGTCAGGGCGTACCGTCGGATCGGAACCGTTCGTCCGAACGAGGAGTTGGAGATGAAGAGAGCTTTTCCCACGTTCCTCTGGCTGCTGGTCGTACTCGATGATCTTCTGGAGCTGGCGGTCTTGCGCGTCTGGAAGCTCATCTGGAGAGGCCGCCGCCCGTGGCTTTCGCTGTCCGTGGCCGTGGTCCTCGTCTGGTATGTCGGCTCCCTGCTGTCGCTCGCCGGCCTGTTCGTGAGCGATGCGGACGTGTCGCGCTGGAACCGGCCGGACGCCCCCTGCAGAGCGGTCGAACCCGGACATCGGATCCACCGCGGGGACGGGGTCTTGCCCATCGTAGCGTCGCTCCCCCCCTGGACCGTGGACGAGGAAGCGCTGAGCGTCCGCGCAGACAAGACCGGACCGTTGGTGCGCCAGGTCGCTCGAGCTGTTCAGCCTGGTCCAGAGGGGCCCGGGTCAGCGGTGCCAGGCGATGGAGACGATCCTCAGGGTCTGCATGCTGGACAATCTGGGCCGGCTCGCGGACCCCGGGCTCTACCGGGGCGCCTCGAGAGGGTCGATCCGGCAGATCGTCGATCTGATCGGGGCATGCAGGCCGGGAGAGGGGGATCTCCGGAAGATGTTCCTGTCCGGATCGACCGAAGCGGCCGAAGCGGTGGGACCTTTCCTGTTCAACAGGCGCGGTCTGTCCACGCACGGCTGGCTCGGCGTCCACCTGGCGGTCCCGGCGGATCCGGGTGAGCGAGGTCTGTGGGTGGAGACGCTGCGGGAGAGGGTCCACGAGAGGATGACCCGTCTGGCCCGGGCGCTGGACCTCCCGGAACGGGAGGCCAGGAAGCGGATCGCGGAGATCGACGAGGAGGTGACCAGCACGGGCCGGCTGATCGCCACCATCGGCGCCGCGGCGTTGACGCCGTTCTCGGCCTCGGCCCGGGCGTGGCTGGCGAGCGCCCTCGCGGAGAGCCAGGGCCATGTCCGGTACGGGGAGATCCACCGGAGATGGCTGACCGCGAAGGAGGCCCTGGCGGCTCTCGCGTCGAGCCTCGAGGCCCAGCTTCAGAATCGAGATCGGAGCCGATGACCGGGCGATCCTCGCACCCGTACGCGTTCCCGAAGCGAGCGGGCGCTGACCACCTGGTCCTTCCCCCGCTCGATGCGCTGCGGCGGTAGCGGACCGTCCAATTGCAGAGCTCAGCCGCGAGACCGGACCGACCGGTGGGGAGGGACGGGATCGTCGGCTGCAGCAGAACTGCGCATGACCTGTGCCATCTGGATGAGATGTGGCATGACCGTCATCACAGCGCATCGGCGCGCTACCGGAACGTCACGTGGAGAGCCCGGCAGATCGCGTTCATCACCGCCCCGACCGCCAGGGCGTAGGAGCTCACCAGGGTCATGATCACCGCGGCGCCCCTGGTTCCACGCTCCCTGAAGAGAACCACGATCGAGTTCACGCAAGGAACCAAGAAGACGAGGAGCAAGAGCGAGACCACGACCTGCACACCGTCGAGCTGACCGGAGTCCGAGAGCTGTTTCAGGAGCGCGGCCCCGGACTCCTTGCGGATCACCGACAGCAGCACCACCTCGATGCTCTGCGGAGGAAGCCCGAGCACACCGGTGAGGATCGGCTTCCCGGCCGACTCGACCACGGCCAGAGCTCCCATCCGGTCCATCAGGAACAGGGCGAACGTCGCGATCAGGAAGAACGGGAGCGCCTCCCTGGCGAACCACCAGGCCCTCCAGGCGGTCTTCTGAACGAGGTTCGAGAGCTTCGGCACCCGGACGGGCGGGAGCTCCAGGATGAAGTCCGACTTCATCTTCGGGAGGATCCTCTCGAGGACCAGACCGGCCACGACGACCTGGACGAGGAGAAGACCGAAGACCACGACCGAAGCCCAGATCGACAACCCCGCCAGCAGCACCAGCATGACCGCCAGGACCGGAGCGCAGGGAATGCCCAGGACCAGCAGGAACGTCGCGATGAGGCGCTCACGCTTTGTCTCCAGGACCCTGGTGGCGAGGATCGCCATGGTGACGCAGCTGAAGCCCATGGCGGTGGGCAACACAGCTCTGCCGTTGAGCCCCAGCCTCCGGAAGAACCTGTCGACCAGTACGGAGAGCCGCGGGAGATAGCCCGAATCCTCCAGGATGGCGAGGGCGAAGAAGAAGGTTCCCAGGACGGGAAGCACGATGCCGAAGGCGAGAGAGAGCCCGACGCTGACCAGCCCGAACCTCCCCAGGAACGCATCCCGCACCAGCTCCGAGGGGACCGGCTCGAGCGCCCAGCGCGTGGCCGGGATGATCCACCGGCCGAACAGCTGCCGCTCCGTGAGGTCCACGAGGAACCCGGCTCCGAATCTCCCTACGAACAGGTACAGCGCGAGCACCACCAGAGCGGCGATCGGGTATCCGGTGAGCGGTCGCCTCGCCCACCGTCCGATCCTCTCGGAAAGCGGGGAGACGGCCGGGGGCTCGACGGAGAGAACCTGGGACAGAATCCGATCGACCACGGCCAGCCTGGCTTCCGAGAGGATCGACGAGAGCGGGCGGGCCGCCTCGAGCTGCACCGACTGCGCCGCCTCCTCGATCTCCCGGAGCACGTCATTTCCGTGCAGGGCTGCGACGGTCCGCTTCGCCTGCCAGTCTCCCGCCACGAGAGCGGCGCTGAGCCCTCTGCACCCCTGCCCGGGCCTGCCCAGCAGCAGCGTGACGAAGTCGATGGTCTCCTCGAGCCTGGCGGGATACTGGACCGAGAGGGCGGGCCGTTCGGCGCGACGCAGCGCCTTTCTGAGCGCTCCGACCCCCTCGCCCTCCGTCGCGATGGTCGGGATCACCGGCACGCCCAGGACGAAGTGGAGCTTCCGCGTGTCCACCTTGACGCCCCGCTGCTGCGCCTCGTCCAGCATGTTGATGCAGAGCACGATCGGGATGCCGTACTCCGCGATCTCCATGGTCAAGAGCAGCGACTTGCGCAGGTTCCTGCCGTCGGCCACCAGGACGACGATGTCGGGCCCCTCGCCGAGCAGCACGGTCCGGGCGACTGTCTCGTCCTCGTTGCCGGCGTGGATGGTGTCGATGCCCGGGGTGTCGATCAAAAGAAACCGGATGTGACCCTGGACGAGGGAGCCTCTGCCGACCAGGACCGTCGTGCCCGGGAACGGCTCGATCCGCGGCGGCTCATCGCAGAGCTGCTCCATGAGCGTGGACTTGCCCACGGTGAGGTTGCCGAGGATCAGCACGGTCCTCTGGTCCTCCCGGCGAGAGCCCGGGCCCTCGGGAGCGGACGCTCCTGCACGACTCTGGCCGACGGCTCCCTTGGGCCCCCGGGCGGATCGCTGGTCCATCTACTCGCTCTTCCACACGTGGATGTCCGCGGCCACGTCCTCCTCCAGGGCCAGCTCGGCCTGGCCGCACGAGACGACGTACGCCGGCGACCGCTGGTGGACCTTGACCGTCACCCCCGGGGTGAGTCCGAACGACATCAGCTTGTGCATCCGCGGATGGCGGGAGGTGCTGACGAAGGCGATCCTGGCCGACGCGCCCACCTCCAGCCGGGTGAGCGGGACCACGAGGCTGTCCACCACGGCCTTCGACTCGGCGCAGCAGTCGCCCCGGGGGATCGGCGCCCCGTGGGGGCACTCCAGCGGATGGCCCAGGAGAGTGCAGATGGAATCCACCACCTGCGTGGCCAGGATGTGCTCGAACTCGCACGCCCCGGCCTCGATCTGCTGGATCGGCACGTTCAGGATGTCCACGAGAAGACGCTCCGCCAGCCGGTGACGCCGGATCACGCTGGCCGCCCGGTCCCGGCCCGGGTCCGTGAGAAAGAGCATCTCTCCCCTGATGGTGATCAGGCCGTCGTGCTCCATGGTGGCCAGGTGCGCCTCGTCGACCGGGATGTCACAGAATCCTCTCAACGTCGCCAGATGGTGGTCCTTCTTCTCCGAGCACATCCAGAGCGCTTCCAGGACCTCGTCCACATCGCGGTTGTTCATGGGGTGCATCTTGCTCCGCCAGGGTCTGCCCGGCGCGGATCGTTCAGGCGGTGGTCGTTCAGGGAGACCGGACCCTGCCCGCCTCGACATGCGCCATCGGTGGCGCCACGCCGCCGGCCGCCTCGGCCATCTCGATGCGCCGTTGCACGAGCTTGTAGTCGCAGGGGGTCTGGGCCGGGCCGGCAGCGGCCGACTGGCCCTGGCCGAACATGATCTCGCGTCCCCTCTCGTACCGGGCGACCTCGCCGGGGCGGTACCGTTCGTGGGCGTTCCACAGCTGCCAGCAGACCCTGAGGCCGCCGGCGAGCACCTTGGGAATCTGGGCCACCGCCGGCGAGGTGATCGTCGGCAGCGTCCGGAGGTTGACCCCGGGCAGCCGGAGGAGGTTCAGGCACGTTCTGAGGTAGAGCTTCACCATCTCCCGGAAGTAGGTCTTCATCGGAAGTCTGCTCGGAAGCGCCAGGTGGGAGATGTCCCACATCTCGTGGTGGTCCCGATCGATGATCACAGTGGAGCTCCACTGATCCCAGATCGCCGTGCCGGGGAGCGGCATGAGCGGCTGCAAGATCACGTAGTAGAGCCGGTTGTCGTAGATGTAGCGCTGGAGTCTGGCGAACTCCCTCAGGCCCCATCCGGGGTTCAGGATGAACGAGGCGTAGGGGTCGACGTTCGCCTCCCTCAGTACCTCGAACGCCCTGACGTTGTGCTGGGCCGACGACTCCTTCCCGAAGTAGGCCAGGTCTTCTTCGAAGTCGCTCTCCACGCCGAGCACGATCGCAGAGAGGCCGATCCGGGACCAGGCCTGGACGACCTCCGGATGGGCGGCGATGAAGTCGGACCTGGCGTAGGCGAAGTAGGTCTTCTTGATCCCCCGCTTGACGATCAGGTCGTGGATCTCCATCAGGCGGGTCGGATGGAGAAAGAAGTCGTCGTCGACGATATACACCGACGAGGACCACATCCTCTCGAGCTCGTCCACCACCGACTCGGGCGACCGGTACGCGTAGTGCCCCCCCGTGGCCCTCCAGCAGTAGCAGAACGAGCAGGTGTACGGGCACCCCCAGGCAGTCTTCAGCAGGTGACAGGGGTTGTGATATATATAGTAGTAGTCGGGCCACCACTTCCGGGTCAGCTCCCGGCGAGCGAACGGCATCCGGTCGGGGTGCGGGTAGGGGGGGAGTGCGGCTTCGGTGAACCGATCCCCCTCCCGGACCCGGACGCCTTCCACGCCCTTCACTCCCTCCATGCCGTCGCTCTCGTAGGCCTCCACGAGCCGACCGAAGGTCAGCGCCCCCTCGCCGCGCACGATGGCGTCCGCCCGGGTGGGGACCAGATCGTCGCCGTTCAGCGTCACGTGCACGCCGCCCACCACGACCAGCGTCCGGGGGTCGTGCTGC
>JACQZM010000113.1:0-7074 GCA_016213885.1 Candidatus Rifleibacteriota bacterium
GAGGCTGGTCGATCGGGCGGCGGTCAGAGCGCCCGTGCGTGTCTGTGGCGCCGGCTCCGGAGGGTCTCCGACCCCTGCTCAGCCGGCCATCAGCTGACGCTTCACCGACCGGCCCACGTCCTCGATCACGGCGGGGTCGTCGAGCGTGAAGACCCGGAACACCTTGGCGTGGGACTCGAAGTTGTCCACCAGGTACTCCTTGAGCCGGCTCACCCTGGGGTCGCCGAAGTCGACCCACTCCTCGCTGCCGCGACCGGACCGGGCGCCGTGGCGCACGTCCAGGTCGACCTGCAGCGTCTTGTGGAACGCCGGGATGTCGATCAGGACGGCGTTGTCCGGCAGGTTCCGGCGGAGCCTGCGCCCGCACCCCCGGGCGAGCTCCACCTCCATGCGGTGCCGCTTGTCGGAGTGCCTGTAGAGATCGTAGAACACGTGCATGAAAGAGCTGGTCGTCTTCTCCTGGGCCTGGAACGACCGGGCGACCTTGTAGAGCCGACGTCTCGTCAGTTCGGTGAAAAACCTGGCCAGATCAGGATTCCCGAGCTTCTCGATCTGCTGCCCCAGGATGTCCATCAGCTGGTGCTCGTCGATCCTCTCGAAATCCGAAGGCGTCAGCCGGCACTCCGGGTGGCTCACGACCTCCCAGACCACGCGCTTGAACATGGCCGTGGCAGCCCGGGCCGTGTGGTGCCAGTACACGTTCCGGTACATCAGGTAGTTGGTGAAGATCAGCGACTCGATGGCGCAGATGCCCTTGTCGGTGATGGCCAGCTTCTGCCGCGTCGGATCGTACGTGATCGAATTGATCAGCCTTCCCTTGTTCACGGCCAGGCCGAACGGCACCCCGCAGTAGAGCGAGTCCCGGAGCAGGTAGTCCACCTTGTCCGGGTCCAGCGTGCCCGACAGGATCCTCGCCAGGAGCCGGTCTCGCTCCGGGATCTCCCGCTCGGGCCCGCACGGGTCGACCACGTTGGCCACCCGCTCCGGGTCGATGCCGACCTTCTTCCGGAGCACGCGATGGATCTCACCCTCGGGATCGAGGATGAGCCGGCGTCCCCGGGCCTCGTGGTGGGCGAAGAACGAGGTCAGCTCCTCCAGAACGTGGGAGAACGGATAGTGCCCGATGTCGTGGAGGAGAGCCGCCGCCGTGCAGACCTTCACGTCCTCCAGGTCGAGCGTGAGCGGCGGGTCCGACCGGAGCAAGCGCTGCAGGAACCTCTTGGCCAGGTGATAGACGCCGAGGCTGTGCTCGAACCTGGAGTGCCGGGCGCCGGGGTAGACCAGCGACACATGGCCCAGCTGGGAGATCTGGCGCAGCCTCTGGAAGTCGACCGTGTCGACCAGAGCCTCGATCTCCGGGGCCATGTCGATGTACTCCAACACCGGATCCCGGACGCACTTTCCGGAGTCTTCGATGCGATCGAGGATCCGCGGGGGAATCGTGTGAGCCATCTCGCTCCTGCCGCCGGCGTCGGGGCCGGGGTCACTTCGGGCTCGCGAGCCACCGGTGGACCTTGTGGGCCACCTGGGCGATCCAGCCGGTCTGGTCTTGCCGAGCCAGGGTGTAGGCCACCAGGACGTAGGCGTGCTGGGGACCGGTGACGATCGCGGCGTCGCACGACAGCTCCTCGCCGTCCTTCATCCTGGCGCCGCCGGGGAGGTTGAAGACGTGCACGCCAGGGAGCTTCGCCAGGAACCGGGGGATGCCGGAGGTCTTCGTCTGACGGCCCAGCAGGTCGAGCGCCTTGCGACTGGCGAGCGGATCCGGGAGGTCCTTGCGGACGATCAGGTACAGCAGGTGCGCCGCATCCGCCGGCGACATCCGGTTGGGGGGCGTCCGGGTCGCGACCGGAGCGTTGAACTTCCGGCAGACCGCCGTGTCCGTGAGACCGAGCGACGCCGCGTGCCGGGTCAGCTGTTCGGCTCCGACCAGATCGAAGAGCGTGTTGGCCGCGGCGTGATCGCCCTGGACGATCATCCGCTCCAGCAGCTCCGGCACCGGCGCGCGATCGTCGCCGGGAGCAAGCCCGGGGGCCACGCGCGTCACCGGATATCTCACGTCCCAGGAGAGCTTGCCCGTCGCCACCGCGTCCAGCGCCCCGACCATGATCGCCAGCTTCACCACCGAGGAGGGGTACAGGCCGATCCGGGGGTTCACCGTCGCCTTCCGGCCGCCCTTCAGGTCGTACAGGACGATCCCCGCCTCGAGGTCTGCAACCGCGTAGATCTCCTCCTTGAGTCGAGCCTCCAGCTCGGCGTCGCCCGGCAGGTCGTCCGGGTCTTCCGGCTCGGGCACCGGGGCCGGGGTGGGAGAGGCTGCCGGGCCCCGCGGCGACGGCGAGGGCTCCGGTTCCGGGGCCGGTGCGCTCCGGGAAGGGGAGGGGCCAGGAGTGGGCGGCGAAGGGGGAGCGAGCGGGACCAGCGGCGGATCGACGACGATCCGCTCCCCGTACTTGTTGATGTACATGGTCTGGCCGGGGTACCGGATCAGGGTGTCGGGCGCATTCTCGTCCGGCACCGGGACCGGGCTCGGGGAGGAGATCACGCCGGTCACCGGTCGGAGCGGCGCGGGCCTGTACACCGTGTGCTGGGCGCCAAGCGGCAAGTCGAGCGCCGAGGCGAGCATGACGAGCCAGAAGACGGCCGTCCGGGCGCTGGAGGCGCCGGACCTGCGGCCTCTCGATGCTGGCCCTTCTCCCGCCACGACTCCAGGTTAGCTCCTCATCCATCGGGGCCGCAAGGTGACTCCAGGCCGGGACGCTCCCCTGCGGCTCACCGGGCCGGCAGGAGCTCCCAGAACAGCAGCTCGAAGAGACGGCTCATCCCGACCTCCGGCACGGCACCTCGACTGTAGCGCCAGGACGTGCGTCGCCATCCGCGCTCCAGCATCAGGTTCAAGATCGCGCCCTGGCGGGTGCCGGCCAGCACCCTGTCGCCCGCCGGCGAGACCGCGAGGGCGGTCGGGTCGAGCCCGCACCAGCTGCCCAGGGACGGGGCCTCCCAGAACGCGACGGGGAGCCTCGAGGAGAGATCGCAGAGGGCAAGCCTGCCCTGGACGCCGCCTGGCCCCTCACACCGGAGGATGAACCGACGGCCGTCGGGAGACCAGGCCGCCCCATGGACGCCGAAGCCAGGCCGCGGACGGACGCTCGACGCGCCGGTTCCGAGAAGGACCAGGCGGATCGACTCCTGCCCCGGCACCAGGGCGGTCTGCCGGTCCGGAGAGAACCAGGCCTGGCTGGCGTAGCCCATGGCCACACCCACCTGCCGCACACGTTTGCCGGTCCGGGCGTCGAGCACCTCGAGACCCGCCTTGGTCGTGCGCGCCACCTGGTCACCGCCGGCCAGGAAGCAGGCCGTCATCGCCCCGTCGTTGTCGGTCCCACAGGACCACACCGGATGACCGTCACGGGCGTCGAGTAGCGAGGTGGCGCGGTCGCCGGCGGCAGCGACGAGACCGGTGCCGTCCGGCGAGAAGTCGAGGGAGTGGACGGTCGGACCGTCGACCTGGCTGGTCCAGACCGGTTTCCCGTCGTCAGTCCGGTGGACGGCAATCGCTCCCTTCGATCGGGCCAGCGCAATCCGGCTGCCGTCCCTGGAGACCGCCAGGGCGCACACCCCCCCCTTGCCCCGGGCGAAGCTCAGCCGCGTCCGACCGGTCCGGGCCTCCCAGAGCTTGACCACGCCCTCATCGTCGGCGGCAACGGCCACCGTGCCGCCCGGCAGGAACGCCAGACAGCTCACCGCGGCCTCGTGACCGCCGCCGGCCGGCCGCACCCGTTGTCGCGTGTCGAGATCCCACAGCTGGAGGCCGTCGCTTTCCGGGGAGACGTTGCAGGCGAGCCTCTTGCCGTCGCCGGAGAACGCGACCGAGCTGACGATGCAGGTCGGTGACGAGACGTCGACTCGCACGAGACCGCCCTCGGTCTCGCAGACGACGACCCGACCGGACGTGCCGAGGGCGACGAGCCGGCCGTCCGGCGAGAGAGTCGCCGTCGACGGATCGATCGATTCCGGCGGGGAGAACGGCAAGGTGACGTTCCGGTCCACCTCGACCAGACGGCACCCCGGGCCGGTGCCGCAGATCGCGAGCCTGCGGCCGTCCCCGGACAGGTCGATGGAAGAGGACCGGGAGGCGGTGATCAGCTTGTCGAGGGTCAAGAGGGTCCGTCGGGCCGCGAGGTCGAAGACCCGGATCGTGCCTTCCCGATCGAGCGCTGCCACGCGGCCGGCGTCGTGAGAGAACGCGACCATCTCGATCCCCGAGCCCTCGATCGACCTGGTCTCTTCGACCACGCCTCGCGCGAGATCCCACAGGGCGAGCTCGCCGCTCTTGTGGGCGATCCATGCGGCCTTGGCGTCGGGCGAGAACGTGGCGCCGCACACCCCGGAGCGGCCGGCCCCGAAGGTGCCGAGGCTCTCGCCGGCGACCAGGTTCCTGAGCTCGAACCTGCCGTCCGCGACGGCGGACAGAGAGAGCCGGCCATCGAACGACACCGCGAGGAGGTGGTTCCAGGCGCACATCCCGCGGTTGGTGGCGATGGGGAGCTGGGTGTTCAGGTCCCAGAGCGTCACGGTGTTGAGCGTGCCGACCACCATGTGGCGGCCGTCCCGCGTCAAGAACAGATGCTGGACGCCCTCCGACATCTTCATCTGGCCGGCGCCCCAGACGTCCGTGAGGACCAGGTGGTCTCCCCAGGGCGGCCGGCGGGCCCAGCTCCAGGCCAGGAGCGCCAGCGTCGCGAGCCACAGCAGCCCCACCGGAACCAGGGCGATCTTGAAGAAGAGGCCTGCCCGCGGGCGCCAGCCGCGGAGACCCCGGCGCCGCTCTGCCATCAGGCCCAGGTCCGCGAGCAGCTCCGGAGCCCGCGGTCGTATCGGAAGACGGAAGTACCACCAGTTCCGGCTCGCGCTCCAGCCGGCCGCGGGCTCCGGGTGGATGCAGCCGCCGGCGGCGTCGGTCGCCTCGAGCGCTCTCAGATCCGCGGCCCGGAGCCTCTAGGCGACCTTGCTCACGCAAGCGACGTCCAGGAGGCCGAGGCTCTCCTCCAGCACCTGCCGAAGGTCCATGGCCTTCAGGTAGTCCCCGGCGTTCCGGTCGTAGCCGGCGACGATCGATTCGACGACCGCCTCCCAGCCCTGCACGAGCGAGAGCGCTCCGTCGGCAGCGAGCGCCTCGGCGAGCCCTCTGGATCTCACGAGCTCCAGCAGGACATCTTCGTTACCCACCGTGCGAACCTCCCGTCAGAGATCCAGTCCCCGGAACCCGGCGACTCATCCATGCTTTCACGGCCCGGATCGGGCGGTCAAGCTCGGGACCATCCGGCGAGGCGCCGGATCATGGTCTGCCGACCCCCTTGACTGAGGTTCTCGGGGCCTCTACCCTCCGCCCAAGAGCGTGCCTCCTGGATCCGCCGGAATCGGGCCTGAACGGAAAGACGAGATCGAAGGGCCATCAGCGACGCGCGACAGACGAGAGGAAGGGAACCATGACCCCGCAGGAACCGAAGACCCCGCCCACCACCGCCGTCCCATACCACGTGATGCGAGGCGGCACCTCGAAGGCGCTCGTCTTCCGCAAGGAGTCGCTCCCGACCGACGCCGCGGAGCGCGATCGGCTGCTGCTGACGATCATGGGGCTGCCGGAGCTCGAGGAGAAGGCCGGCATGGGGAAGGACCCGCTCTCGAGCAAGATCGCCATCATCAACCCCTCGAGGAGCGACGAGACCGACGTCGACTACTTCTTCGCGCAGGCCGACCTCGGCAACCGGCGGATCGACACCAGCGTCAGCTGCGGCAACATCCAGTCGGCCGTCGGGCCGTACGCCGTCCAGACCGGGCTGGTCAGACCGACCAGCCCCGAGACGACCGTGCGGGTGCTCAGCGTGAACACCGGGGTCGTGTCGCACCTGATCGTGCAGACTCCCGACGGCCGGGTGAAGTGGGACGGCGACGTGGCCATCGACGGCGTGCCCGGCACGGCGGCGCCGGTGCTGATCAACTTCTTGCACCCGGAGGGGTCCACGACCGGCAAGCTGCTCCCGACCGGTCGGCCGTCCGACAGGGTCTGCGACGTGAACGTATCCTGCGTCGACGCGGCCATGCCGCTGGTGATCGTCGCGGCCGGGCAGCTGGGCAAGACCGGCTACGAGAGCCCGGCGGAGCTCGACCTGGACGGGGCGATGATGGCCAGGCTGGAGGAGATCAGGCGCGCCGCCGGGATGGTGATGGGGCTGGGGGACGTCTCGAAGCTCGTGATGCCCAAGTTCGTCCTCGCCGCCCCGCCCCGCGCCGGTGGCACGATCACGTCGCGGTACTTCACCCCGGCCACGGCCCACACGAGCCACGCCGTCACCGGTGCGCTGTGCCTGGCCGTGGCCTGCCTCATCGAGGGGACCGTGGCCCACCGGATCGCCCGCCCCGAGCCGGGCCTCCATCGGCGGATCGGCATCGAACACCCCGCGGGCCGTCTCGACGCCGAGATCGAGCTTTGCATGGTCGATGGGAACGTCACCGTGCCCAAGGCCGCCTTCGTGCGTACGGCTGCCATGCTCTGCGAGGGGATGTACCGTGGCCATTAAGCTCCTGGGCAGCATCCTCGCCGGTCTGGGTCTCTTCTTCGCCGGCATCAAGCTCCTCTCTTCGAGCATGCAGCAGCTCGCGAGCGCCAGGTTGCGCCAGCTCATCAACCGCACGGCGTCGAGGCCGATCGTCTCGCGGTTCCTGGGTGTCATGGGCGGCTTTCTCATGCAGAAGCCTTCGGGGGTCATCGCCATCCTGACGAGCATGCAGGCGAACGGCCTGATCAACCTGCGGCAGGCGATGCCGATCGTCGCCTGGTGCAACGTGGGCATGGCGCTGCTGGCGTTCTTCGTCGTGATCCCCATCTCGACGCTCGTCGCCTACATCCTCGGCATCACGGGCTTCCTGATGATGTTCTGCACGAACCGCAAGCGGGTCACCACCGTCACCGCGGTGTTCGGCGCCGCGCTGCTCTTCTACGGCCTCGAGGAGATGAAGCGAGGCACCGGCGACCTGAGGTCGTTCGCCTGGTTCCAGCAGACCGTCCTCTGG
>JACQZM010000113.1:7096-19860 GCA_016213885.1 Candidatus Rifleibacteriota bacterium
CCAACGCCTCACCGATGGTCGCCCTCATCGTCGGGGCGCTGGTCGCCGCCATCACCCAGTCGTTCATCGCCATCGCCATCATGGCAGTGTCGCTGGTGGGCACCGGTGCCCTCGGCGCGCCCCAGGCGATGATGGTCATCTACGGGGCGAACTTCGGGGTCGGGTTCTTCAGACGGCTGATGACCGCCTCGATGACCGGCGAGGCGAAACAGCTGTTCATCTACCAGAACTTCTTCCGGTACCTGGGGACCGGAGGCTCCGTGCTGCTCTTCTACGCCGTGCCGGTCCACGGCAAGCCGGTGATGCTCTATCTGGCCGAGCTGGTCACCGCCGACGTGGGCACGCAGCTGGCGCTGATCTTCCTGGCGTGCAACCTCCCTGCCGTGCTGATCGGGTCGCTCTTCGACGAGCGGCTCCTCAAGCTGCTGGTGAAGCTGTCTCCTCCGACGATCGAAGACGAACTGTCGAGGCTCAAGTACCTGGCCACCGCCAGCGCCGACGACCCGGCCGTGGCGATCGGCCAGCTCGAGGCCGAGCTCGCGGCGCGCGTCGGCAAGCTCCCCGACTACATAGAGTCGCTGCGCGACGAGAAGCCCACCCAGGCGACGCCGGAGATTCTCCAGGAGTCGGGCCAGCGTATCGGCACCGAGATGTCGTCGTTCGCGCACGAGCTGATGAGCCAGCGTCTGACCGTGGAAGAGCGCGGGCACCTGAGCCTGGTGGTCAACGAGCTCACGCTCGTGCGCATGCTCGAGGACTCGCTCTACGATGCGGCGTGCCTCGTGCGCGACGGCCTGGGCGAGTCTCGCGAGGCGTTCGGCGGAAGGGCCTGGGTGATCCTCGAGGCGCTCCACTCCCAGCTGGTCACCCTGGGAGAGGCGATCGACTCAGGCGACGTCGAGTGCCTGGAGAGGATCACGACCGACAAGGGGCGGGTGCTCGACGAATTCAGACGGACCTGCCTGGAGAGCGCGACCACCACGCCGCCGGCAGCCCAGGAGACGTTCAGCAAGCTGATCAGCCACTTCGAGTACGTCGTCTGGACGATCCACCGGCTCGCGAACCTGCTGCGCAGGGTGAGGGCGTACCACTCGGGCCGGACCGGCGCGTGACGGTGCCGCCTCTGGTACCTCGCCACGCAGCGCGCGCGTGAGCGACGGATCCGCCCTTCCCGTGGCGAATCGCGCTCGTCGGTCTGTCACCTTCAACCCCCTCCCGCGGCGACTTCGTGCTACCATGGGGCGACGACGCGAGCTTCTTTGCGGGTGAGACCCCGTGGGGACCACCCGGTCGCGGCAGACGACCGTGCGGAGAGGCGCCGACAAGACCCGAGGAGCGGCAACATGGGAACTCTGGAGCTGGGGGCCCAACAGGCCATCAACAAGTGCATCCGTGTGAACAAGGGCGAGGAGGTCGTCCTCGTCACCGACCGCGGCACCGCCGAGGTCGCCGACGCCCTGGAGAAGGTGCTCTCCGGTCTCGCCTGCAAGATCCACCGCTTCGTCATGGAAGATTTCGGAGAGCGCCCGGAAGACGGGTCGAACCCGCTGCCGTTTCCTCGTCAGATCGCCCAGGCGTACGAGACGGCCACGGTCTCCATCTACGCCGCCGCCGGCAGGAAGGGTGAGCTGAAGTCGTTCCGCGTGCCCATGCTCAACCTCGTCGACTCCAACCCGAAGGTGCGCCACGGCCACATGCCCAACGTGAATCGCCTCATCATGGAGACGGGGATGTCGACGGACTACGACGTGGTGCAGCAGCTCTCCGCGAAGGTCCACGGGATCGTCAAGACCGCCCGCCAGATCAGGGTCACGTCCCCCGCCGGAACCGACTTCTTGGCCCGGTTCAACCCGGCCTGGCGCTGGTTGATCTCCGACGGGCAGATCACCGCGGAGCAGTGGTCCAACCTGCCGGACGGCGAGGTGTTCACCTGCGCCGAGACCGCCACCGGCCGGGCCGTCGTCGATGGCTGTCTCGGCGACTACTTCGGTCGCGAGGGTACCTGCGAGACCTGGCCGGTCATCGTCGACTTCAAGGACGGCCTGGTCACCTCGGTCCGGTGCGAGAAGCGCCCGGAGATCCAGGCGGAGCTCGAGAAGTACGTGAAGCAGGACGCGAACGCCAGCCGGATCGGCGAGTTCGCCATCGGGACCAACGTCGGCCTCGACCGGATCATAGGCGTGCTGCTGCAAGACGAGAAGTTCCCCGGCGTCCACATCGCCATCGGCCACGGCTACCCGGAGAAGACCGGCTCTCCGTGGAGCTCGGATGCCCACCTCGACATGGTGCTCCGCAACGTGACGATCGAGGTGGACGGCCGGACCATCATGAAGGCCGGGGGGTTCACGATCCTCTGATCGGCCCGCCGTCTTCGTCACGAACCTGGCCATCACGGCAGCCGCCCCGGCTGGACGGGTGGACGAGCGAGTGGAACCTCTGACTCTCGCGGAGTGGCGCATCCGACCACCCGGTCGGGCCTCGCGATCGATCTTCCGGCGAACGCTCCGCCGACGTCAGGCGCCTTGCGCCGGGGGTGGAGAGCCGACCCCGGTCTTCAGCGTGATCTCCAGCCGGATGCCCTCGCTGCCGTCGTTCCGGACGCCCACGGAGCCGTGGAACAGGGAGAGGATCCTCTGGGCCACCGGCGGCGCGAGGCCGAGGTCGCCGCCGGGTGTGATCGGTTCGGCGATGGACAGCACGTCGAAGAACCGGCCGAGGGCGTCGGCGGGGATCGTGCGCCCCTTGCCCTCGATCTCGATGCGGGCGGCGCCATCCTCCAGCCTGGACGACACGCGAACGGTCTGGTCCGGAACCGTGAACTTCACGGCGGTTTCGATGAGGGAAGCGAGTGCCCTGGACAGGAGGTCCGCGTCGCCGTTCACCTGGACCTCCAGCGGGCCGGTCGAGGCGAGCTCCACGCGACGGGACTCGGCCAGATGCCCGGCCTGGTCGAGCGCTCTCAGCATGATCTGCTGGAGAGGGACGGTCCCTCCCTGGAATCGCTCCGCGGCGACCCCGATCTTCGTCAGGAGCAGGGCGTCGTCCAGGATGGTCAGGAACCGCTCCCTCGTCCGGTCGAACAGCTTGCGCAGACTCTGCGCCTTCTCGGGGCTCTCGACCGTGAAGAGCAGCTCTGCCACGCCGAGGACGCCGTTCAGCGGTGTGCGCAGCTCGTGGGAGATGAGGTTCAGAAAGTCGCTCTTGGCCCGATCGAGAATGGCGAGGCGCTCGTTCGCCTCCATGAGCTGACGGGTCCTCTCCGCGACCAGCACCTCCAGACGCTGGTTGTGGGACTCGAGCTCGGCATGCAGGTGATTGAGCCGCAGATGGGTCTCCACCCGGGCGAACACCTCGTCCAGCGCGAACGGCTTCACGACGTAGTCGACGCCGCCGTGACGGAACGCCATGACCTTGCTGTTCGTGTCCTCGTGGCCGCTGAGGAAGATCACCGGCACCTGACGCGTGCGCTCGTCGGCCTTCAGCCGATCGCAGACCGTGTACCCGTCCATCGCGGGCATCGAGATGTCCAGCAGGATGAGGTCGGGCGGCGTCTCGAAAGCCGCCTCCAGGGCCTTCTTGCCCGACCTGAAGCCCTCCACCACGTAGCCCCGCCCCGTGAGCGCCCGGTTCAGGAGCCTGAGGTTCTCGGGCATGTCGTCGACGACCAGGATCCTCGCAGTGCCCGAACGTGCGTCCAATCGATCAGCCCCTTTCCCTGCAGCCCCGTCGCCGCCTGGCCGGTGGAGCCTCGCCCGCAGCCAGGCATCTGGAGTGTACACCAGGCGCAGAATCTCTGCTAACTGGCACACCCGAGCCCGGATCCAGCCGATCGCCGGCTCGAGGCCGGGTTCGGCAGCCCGGGCGCGGGGCCCTGGCGGTCTGGCGGTCCCGGGATTTGACACCGGCTCCCGACCCGGCCTAGGATGGGTTCCGTGGGGACGTTCCGGGCAAGACGCATCGGCATCGACACGATCCATGGCGAGGGCGGCGTCGGCGGCAAGGCCGACGGCCTGCTGGCCCTGGCCGCCATGGAGATCGGTCCGCCGCTGGCTCCCCTGCGCAACGAGATCCTCTCCTACGAGGTCCACGAGCGATACCGGGCCTGCGGCGCCTTCGACGAGGAGACGGCCTCTCTCGTCGAGGGCCTCGCCATGGCCTTCGACTGTCCCATCGCCGTGCGGCCGTCCCAACCCTCCGAGGACGATCCGGAGCGACCGACCTCCGGGGGCAGCGTCTCGTACATGCTGCCCAACAACCACCCGGACCCGCGCTGCCGGGTCCGCCAGCTCCGGAGGGCGTTGAAGCACATCTACGAGTGCTCGGCGACAGGGTTCTGCAGGGATCCTCGAGCGCCCACGGCCGTGATCGTCTCGCCGATCCACGGGATCCTGTCCCGGTCGAACGTGGGTACGCTCCACTATCCGCTGTCCTCCGGCGTGGCCGACTCGATCTGCACGCACCCCATCTCCGGCGTCGAGGCGACCGTGGGCTTCGGGTTCGATCAGGGGTTCGCCCGGGTCGCCTTCGGTCACGGATACTCGACGGTGCGGATGGACTTCGACGTCGTGCCGGTCCTGGGCATCCTGGGCCACCCCCGGCCAGCGCCTCCCCCGGTGCAGCAACGCTACTTGTACGCCCTGAACCTGGAGCGCAACGCGGAGCTCGCCGGCCAGGAGATGGAGACGATGTGCGGCCCGCTCTCCCTGCAGCACGCGGATCCGGTGGCCCTCGGCCACTTCGGTTCGGCCCGGAGCGTGGACTTCAAGACGCTGGTCGAGGAGGATCGCTTCGGCTATGCCAGCGGCCTCCGTACGATCATGGAGAAGATCGCGAGTCATGCCAGGGCGCCGTTCCAGATCGAGTTCACCTTCAACGTGATCGGCGGCGAGGGCGTGTTCCACGTCGTCCAGTACAAGACTCTCCGGAACCTGCGGTCCGAGCGTGTGGAGATCCCGGAGGACGGTCGCCGCGCCTTGCTGGACACGAACCGGGTCCAGGGCCACGGCGTGATCCAGGCCGTGTCCTGGGCCGTGGTCATCAATCCGTTCACGTTCGAGGAGGCGAGACGCGGCGACATCCGGTCCGCGCTCTGCGACCTGAACCAGCGACTCAAGGCCGACGGCGAACGCTACGTCCTGATCTGCCCGGGGAAAGTGGGCACCACGGATCCGCGGCTCGGGTTCCACCTCGCCTTCGACGACCTCGATGGAGCGGCGCTCATCGTGGAGTACGGCTACGACGTGCACGGGGCCCCCACGGTGGAGATCTCCAGGGACGAGCTCACCGGAGGCACCTTCGGCAGCCACTTCCTCTACCAGATCCTCGGCGGCGCCGAAGCCGATCGCCGGATACGTCAGTGGAAGGCGCTCGGCTCCCAGGGCACCCACTTCCTGACGAACCTGATCGCCAACCGGACGATCTTCGCTCACGTGGACCCGACGACCAACCTGCTGGACGGGTGGTTCTTCATCCCTCCCGACGGTCATGAGACGAGCCCGATCTACGCCAAGCGGTTCGAGGAGCCGGTCACGATCTACGCGGACATCTTCGCGAGGAGGTGCCAGGTCAAGTGACGAACGGCGACCTCGACGCGAGCGGCCGGCCTCTCCCGGATGGCCCGTCCGCGGACCTGGGTCGGTTCCCGAAATGGAGGACGTTCGCGGAAGGCAGGCGCCTCCTGGGCCTGGTCCGGATCCACGACGTCTTCTACTTCGTCAGCCGGCCCGAGGTGCGACAGGCGATCGCATCGCTGGAGACCGACCACGAGCACGTGTCGGCGAGGCCGATCCATCCGGGACTGCTGGCCGGGCGCCTGTCGGAGAAGCCGTTCGTGGTCCTCGTGGACGACGCGGGCATCCAGTTCCTCGACCTTCCGCGGTTCCGGAGGGAGAATCCGTCCGGGCTGGTGGTGCTGCTGGCCACCAGTCTCTTCATCGGGTGCGCCCCTCCCCACGAGGCCGAGGTCAAGCACCCCTACGTGGCCAAGGCGGACCTGGTGTTCTACGTCGGCGGGACCGACCGGGAGTGCTCGTGCACGGTCAGGGCCGCCCTGCGTTGCGCCGAAGACCTCATCAACCTGCGTTACGGCCCCTGGGCCCGGAGGTTCCTCTTCCTGGTGGTGGACGACGAGCCCCGCTGGTTCTCCGAGTTCCTGCCGGTGCTCTACGGAATCATCGGGTACCGCGCCGCCGTGTTCGTCGCGCGAACCTACGAGGAGGCCACCAGGGCGTTCGAGGGGCTCCAGGACGACATCATCTGTCTGATCACCGACGTGTTCATCCCCCGGCGCAACATCCTCGGGGCCCATGGCGTGGACCTGGTGGACCTCGTCAGCGAGCGCGCCCCCCGGATCCCGATCGTCGTCGCCTCGAAGGCCGAGGAGGCGAAGAAGCTCTCCGACGTGTTTCTCTTGCCCAAGGGAGACCCTGAGGCGCTGGGGGTGCTCTCGCGGTACGTGAAGGACTTCGCGGGCTTCGACAAGTTTCTGTTCTTCGACAACGGCGGCCAGCTCATCGCGGCCGCGTCGTCGCTGGCGGAGCTGCGGAACGTGATCGCTGGCCTCGACCTCGGGATCCTCGAGCGCTACGCAGCCCGGGACTACTTCTCGACCTGGCTCTACATGCACGGCTTCCGGGAGCTGGCGGACCTGCTGCAGCCCAGGCAGGAGCGCGGCGATGCGCTGCGGGAGACCCTCCTGCGACGGATCGACCAGCAGCTGGAGAGCGTGGCCCGGGAGCGTTTCGAGTTTCTGACGCAAGGGGGCGGTGTGGCGGTCACGGCCGGCAACCTCGAGGAGCTCGAACGGTGCATCGCCACCGTCGATCTTCCCACCCTGCAGTTCAACTCGGAGCTCGACTGGTTCTCCACCTGGCTGATGCGGAGGGGACACGCGGCTCTCGCCGACGCGCTCCGGCCGATCCACGGGAACGGCGAGGCGTTGAGGCAACAACTACTGGACAAGGTCCGGCGCCACGCCGGACGATGACAAGGCACCGCAAGGCGCTGGCTCGCGCGTCACCGCTCCAGGGTGAACCGGTCGCCGCCGGCGAGAAACGGCAGCTGCCTCCTCAGGTCGTCGAGCGTCGCGGCCGACAGGGTCACGGTCGCCACGACCTCGAGGTGGGTCAACGCCAGAAGAGTCTCTCCGAGCGGATCCACCACCATGCTGTCACCGGTGTGATAGACGCCGTTGCCGTCCGCTCCGACCCGGTTCACCGCCACGGCGAAGCACTGGTTCTCGATGGCCCTGGCGGGCATCAGCGCCCGCCAGGCGAACGCCCTGCGATCGGGCCAGCTGGCCACGCAGAGCAGCAGGTCGTACTCGGCCTCGTTGCCCACGACCCGGTTGCGCAGCCAGACCGGGAACCGCAGGTCGAAGCAGATCAGCGGGCGGATCCGCCAGCCGTTGTGGGCGATGGTGACCTGCTCGCTGCCTGCGGCGTAGTGCCGGTCCTCGCCCCCCAGGGTGAACAGATGCCTCTTTGCGTAGAACCGCGACTCCCCGGTCGGCGGCATCCAGATGAACCGGTTGAAGAAGCGGTCGTTCTCGCCGATGATCAGGCTGCCGCACACGACCGCGCCGGCCTTCCGGGCCAGCTCGCGCATCCAGCGGACGGATCGACCGTCCATCGGCTCGGCAAAGGCCTCCGGTCGCATGCTGAAGCCGGTGGTGAACATCTCCGGGAGCACGATCACATCGCCGGGGTCGCGGACCGCCTCGATCTTCTTCTGGAGCATCTCCAGATTGGCGGCTGGGTTCTCCCATGCAAGCGACGTCTGGATCAGGGTCAGCGTCAGATCTGGCCTCATGGTTGACCCAGGCTAGCACAGCCGGACAGGTCTGTCGACCCGGTCCGGCTGATCCGGGAGTCCGGCGTGGCCAAGCACGGCCAATCGCTGTACGTGCCGGATGCCGGGCAGCCCGACGAGGTGCTGGAAAGGTGGATCCGGGCCGGGTTACCATGCCTTTCGACTCGCCCCGCCCGCGGTCCCTCGCGGCGGCGGGACAGGCTCCAAGGAGGCTTCATCATGCGCCCGTGGTCGTCCATCCTGGTCCTGATGCTCGTCGCTGCGGTCTGGATGACCGGTTGCGGGTCGGGCGAGGAGGAGTCGCTCCCGCCGGGGTGCACCCCTCTGAAGGAGCTGGTCGCCTCCGGCCGGTCACCGATCCAGGTCTCGTCGGCGCGGGTCTGGCCGAACCCTCTGATGAAGCAGTTCAAGGTCTCTCTGATGAACGTGTGCGACAAGCGGATCAAGACGGTGGAGTGGACCACGCTCCTGTACGATGAGGCTGGCAAGCTGCTCCCGGACGGCCAGCGACCCGGCATCTTCAACGAGCTGATCGGCGTCAAGCCGGGGGAGTCGTGGGAAGGGGTCATGGTGGTGGGCGACGCCACGGTGACCGGGAAGATCGTCCTCAAGTCCGTGGTCTACGAATCGGCGCCCCGCGGGGCGGAGGGCAAGAAGGCTCTGTCGCAGTTCAAGATGATGTTCCGGTGGAAGAACCCGAAGCACGACGCGGACGTGGCCGCGGCCGGCGGCAAGGTGGCGCCTCCGTCGCCGAGGCCGGGCGCCTCTCCGGCCGGCTCGGCCGCGCCGATCGCGTCCCCGACCCTTGTGCCCTCGGCCAAGGCGAGCCCCGCGCCCGCGTCGTCAGCCCGGTAGGGGCAGCGCTGGAGCCGAAAACCTGCGACACCCGCAGGTTGGACATGTGGAACTACGGGGTGGGTGGGGTTCCCCTTCAAACTCTTGTTCACGACAGGTGCACCGGCTATTCTTGATAGTAGACAAGGTTCTAACCCGGGCGACTTCTCTGAAGCAGGGGTTGGAGCAGACTCGGTCGCTGACCTGGAGTCCTCGAGGACGAGTGGGCCTCGGGCTGCTTGGTCGCGGCTCAACTGAATCGCTCTGTTCGACGAATGCCACTGGGCTGTTCCTCCTTCAGCGTGCGCGAGTCGAGGGTCTCCCGCCGCGGGCGACTCGGGAACAGAGGCATCCCGCCCTTCCAGGCGCGGCACCCTTGGGTGTCACCAGACCCTGTTGTCAGGGCCATTTGCGACTGATGGAAGGGACAATCCGCTGCACGGCCGGATTGCCACCCGGTGGGCTCGAGCTTCTGGTGTGTGAGTCTGTCAACGCTTGCTTCGACCGGTCTGACGCTAGCTGTTCTCGTTCTCGCGTCCGATTCGGGTGAGAAGCCGCCCGTCTCTTTTTGCCCGGCCTCCTCCGGCTCCTTCCCGCTGTTTCTCCTTGATCTCCGACTCCCTCCGGGTGCAGGATCGTGCTGTCGGCTGGTCCCGATGAGACCGGCTGGACCGCTGCAACGCGGTCGCGCTCCGCCGTTCTCTTGGCGCGGGGTCGCGCACGGAGGGAGCTGGCAAGCTCGAGGAGCGAGAGAGGTCATGGACAGGCCGATCCGGATCCTGGTCGCGGACGACCATGCTCTGGTGCGGGCGGGCCTCAGGTCGCTGTTGAGCGGCGTCGCCGGTCTCGAGGTGATCGCCGAGGCGAGAAACGGGCGGGAAGCGTTGCTCCTGATCGACGAGCACCGTCCTGATGTCGTCCTCATGGACTGCAGGATGCCGGACCTCAACGGCCTGGACGCCACGGCCCAGGCGCTGGCGGCCCGGCCCTCGCTCCGGGTCGTCATCCTCTCGGTGAGTACCAGCGAAGAGTCGGTCCTGCACGCGCTCCGGGCGGGCGCGGTCGGCTACCTGACCAAGGACGTGGCTCCCGCGGAGCTGGAGCTCGCCATACGCGCCGTGGCGCGGGGCGAGACGTACCTGTGCTCCGCCATCTCCGCCTGCGTGGTCGCCGGCTGCCTCAAGGGGGCGGCGCAGCCGCTCAGCTCGTTCGAACGCCTCAGCCCTCGGCAGCGAGAGGTACTGCAGCTCATCGCCGAGGGACACCCGTCCAAGGAGATCGCCCGGAGGCTCCAGATCAGCGTCCGCACCGCCGAGATGCACCGGTCACAGCTGATGGACGCCCTCGGCATCCACGATGTGGCCGGACTCGTCCGCTATGCCATCCGCGTGGGCGTCATCACCCCGGACAGCTGACGTGGCGCTGGCGGGCGTGGCCGCGGATGCTCTCGATGAGCTCTCGTGAGGCGACTCCCTTGCTGAAGAAGGCCACGGCGCCCGCATCGAGCATCGCCCTGGCCACGCTCTCGTCGGTGTGCATGGAAAGAGCGATGACCTTCACCGTGGGGTGACGAGCGACGATGAACCCGGTGGCCTCGGCGCCGGACATCCCCTTCAGGTTGAGGTCCATCACGACGACATCAGGGAGCAGCTGGTCGGCCTTCGCCACGGCCTCCGGTCCGTCGGCGGCCTGGCCGACGATGGACAGGTCGCGCTCGAGCTGCAACAACAGGGCGAGTCCCTCCCTCACCATCCTGTGATCGTCGACGAGGAGGATCCGGATGGCGTCGCCCTGTGGCCCGGACAGCACGGCGGAACGCACCGGCGCGGGCGCGGCATGGCCGCTGTCCGTGGCACCACGGGCGCTGCCCGACGGCGTGGTGACCGTGACCCTGACCCCGCGGCCGGGAGCGGAGTCGATCGTCACGGAACCGCCGAAGTGGGCCAGCCGCTGCTCGATGCTGAACAGCCCGAACGAGAGCCCATCGGCGCGGCGCCGGGCGAGCAGCGCGGGGTCGAACCCGATGCCGGAGTCCTCGACGATGAGGAGGGTCTGCCCCGAGGCGGTGCGCTGCAATCGCACCCGGGCGCCGGAGACCCCGGAGTGCTTCACCGCGTTGAACAGCAGCTCCCGGGCGCACTCGTAGAGCAGAAGGCGGGTCTCCTCCTCGTCGGGTTCTGCCTGGGCGTCGACGTCGAGGCTCACCCTGAACTGGTGCTTCTCATCGAAGCGCGCCACGAGCCATCTCAGTCCGCCCGACAGCCCCGCGTCATGGACGATCGGTGGGCTCAGCTCGAGGGTCAGCTGCCGGGCGGAATGGATCGCCTCGAGCAGGATGGTGTCGACGTTCTGGAGAGACGAGACGCCGCCGGGGTTGGACAGGCCACGCTTGGCGGTCTCCAGCTGCATCCGTGCCGCCACCAGAAGCTGCTGGACGTCGTCATGGAGGATGTGGGCGACCCGCCTGCGTTCACGCTGCTCCGCCTGCGACAGCTCCGCGGCCAGCGCCCGCAGCTGCGCCGCCAGCCGGCAGACCTCGGCGGTGCGTTCAGAGACGCGAAGCTCCAGCGAATCGTTCAGGCGCTCGAGGTCCCGGGCCATGCCCAGACGCTCTTCCATGGCGGCCGTGAGCTCCGCATTGCGGCTCTCCAGCAGAACGACCGCTCGCCGGAGCTCCCCCCGCACGACCTCGAGCTCGTGCTCGACCTGGGTCAGATCGCGCCGTGCGCCGCCCCCGGTCGCAGGACCTTGGTTCTGTGACCGGTGTCTCCTCATGCCCGCCCTCCGTCGAGTCCGACTCGCCCGGGAGAGCCGACGCAGGGTCAAGCAGCAGGCGACGGCGTCCAGGGCAGTGGTCGTCCGATCGAGCCTGATCATGGCTATACCATCACGGCCTCGAACGAGCAAGCTCGACGGTCGGCCCGGTGCCCGCGACCGGGCAGCTCAGGGGCACCCGCGGATGGCGGCGGGGGGTGTCACCAGGATCCCCCGCCTGTTTCGCGGAGTCGGGCCTGTGATCAGGCCTCGGTCTGGCTGCAGAGTCACCAGGGAAGTGGAGGGGGTTCGTTTGAAGTCGCGCTCGGGAGGGAGAAGAAAGAGGAGGGGATCCGGATTGAGGTCGCGCTCGGGGGCGCGACTCGGACCCGGCGAGGCGCCGGATCTTGGGTCAGCAGGCCGCGGCGCGGCGCCCCTGGTCGCTGGCGGACCGGCACAGCGAGACGAACCCGATGACCGGCCCGGAGCCGTCTCTGCCGGCAGGAACGACGTCGATCTCGATCGTTCGTTCCCTGACGAGCCTCGAGAGCACCGAGGCGATCGAGATCGAGGAGGCGGTCTCGAGGCGATGCCCCACGGCCCGATAGATGGTTCCGAGATCGACTCGTTTGGCCGCGATCAGGAAGCTGACGATCTCGTGGCGGATGCGCTCGGTCTGCTCCCCGGCCATGACGTGGTCCACGTCCATTCCTACCAGTCCCCCCCCGAAGGCACGCCGGTGCTCCGGCCATGCGTCGTCGAGAACGATGGCGGCCCTGGTCACACCGATTCTCGCCCTCGTCGCGATCGACGACCCGACGGCCATGGCGGGCCATCGACTCGTATCGCGACGAGGAGCGCGCGAGATGCGGTCACGAACGCTGTCGGTCGTGACGGATGATCCGTTCCTCGAACGTGTTCTCCTCACATGATAGTGGGGCACACTGGCCTGACGACATCACGTAACCCGCAGGATCGATCGGAAAAAGTACCGTACGGTGTGGCCTGGAGCGACCCTTGCTGTGGATTGCCTGCTGGAGCTCGTCTTGCCTGACGACCCGGTGATTCGAGACCGGGTCACCGGACACGATCGGCCCGCCCGGGCGCCGGGGTGGATCGTGGAGCGTGCGTCGCGGACCGGTCGGTGTGTATCCTGTCAGCGAGACGTTCGACGTCCGACGGGAGGGCCAGGATCCCCCGCCTGTTTCGCGGAGTCGGGCCTGTGATCAGGCCTCGGCCTGGCTGCAGAGTCACCATGGAAGTGGAGGGGATTCATTTGTAGTCGCGCTCGGGGGAAGGGAAGAGGAGGGGATCCGGATTGAGGTCGCGCTCGGGGGCGCGACTCGGACCCGGCGAGGCGCCGGGTC
>JACQZM010000113.1:19926-22449 GCA_016213885.1 Candidatus Rifleibacteriota bacterium
GGCGGGGGATGAGAAGAGGAGGGGATCCGGATTGAGGTCGCGCTCGGGGGCGCGACTCGGACCCGGCGAGGCGCCGGGTCTTGCGACTCGGACCCGGCGAGGCGCCGGGTCTTGGAGGGATCGATCGATGGACAAGACGAACCCGGAGCACGGTGGCCAGCACGACCGGTCGTCGCTGGCTCCGGTCGAGCCGTCCACGATCGACCGGGGTGTCTCCGTCCCGACCGCTCCGGCCCCAGCCGCGAGCGTCCGGCTCCCGCCGGCGGTCTCCCGCGAGGTCGTGCTGGCCATGACCACGATGCTGTGCGAGGGGCGATCGATTCGCGAGGTCGAGAGCGCTCTGCTGGCCGTTCCGGGGTTGAGACCCCATGCCGAGGCCGTGGTGGTGCTCTGCCGGTGCATCGAGCACGGCCATCCGGCCCCGGAGTCGTTGCCGGGAATGGCCAGATCGCTGGTGGACATCTGCCGCCGCGCTCCGGACGCCGCTTCCCGCGACCGGGGGCTCCGGTGCCTCTGGCGGTACGCCCTGGTCTGTCGATCCCTGGCCGCACCCGTCTCGATCCCAAGGGCGTTCCCGTACTTCGGCGGCGCCCTCCTCTCCTGGGGGACGTCTCACTCACTGCTGAGCGGCTACAGGCACGGATACGGGGAGGGCGTCGTGTCCACCCTGTTGCGCCCCATCGCCGACCTGCTCTTCCGGAACACCGGTACGGTCTTCATGTCCTCGCTGGTCGGCTGCGTCGTGATCTACCTGTTCTCGGATCGCCGATGGATCCAGCTTCTGCGAGAGATGCTGGCCTGGATCCTGGGGATGCACGTCAGGTCGCACGTGAGCCAGCTCGAGGCGAGGGCCGTGGCGCAGGCCGGGTGGTCCGCGGGGGTCGGGACCGTCGACCCGGTGGGCTGCACCGATTCCGGGCTGACCTCCGAACTGCTCCTGCTCTCCGCGCTCTCGCGATCCGGTCACCAGGATGCCGCGGTGATCCTCGAGGCCGAGGCGTTCAGAGCCGTGGCGAGGGCCGAGCAGGCGCGGGGGCACCTCGGTCTCGTCCTGGACTTCGTCCAGGGGGCGCTGACCATGATCCTGATTGCGATCTTCACTGTGCTGTACATGTGACCGGTCCGGTCCGGGAGACGGGGGACCTCCCGGAAAGCT
The DNA here is from genome assembly GCA_016213885.1 of Candidatus Rifleibacteriota bacterium. GTDB lineage: Bacteria > Muiribacteriota > UBA6191 > JACPRK01 > JACQZM01 > JACQZM01. The sequence continues at coordinate 21,083 of JACQZM010000113.1, forward strand.
GTATTAGCGATCGTCCTTCTTGGGCGGCATCGGGGCCGGCGGCTGGTCCCTGATTTCGATCGGCGGGGTAGCGCTCGGGGATGGACCGGTGGTGGGCTCCCCCGACCCGGCGGACCGGTACCGGGCGATGAGACGCACGGTCGGGCTGGTCGGCGCCGGGCCTTCCCGGGTCTTCAGCTTCAGGACCAACGGGGAGCGTTTGAGCCAGGCGGCCAGGGCAGAGCGCGCCTCCGGCGCTTCCGTGGCCCTGCCGGTGTACGATAGCATTATCGATAGCCGGTCGTTCATCAGCAAGACGGACCGCACCTGGAATCTGACGGCGTGGTCAGAGGCCTCCAGCAGCGCGTTCACCAGCGATCGGGGGTCGGTCGTGGCCACCACGATCTCCATGGAGGGCTGCGCCGCGATGTCGAGCTTCCGCGCCTCGTCGCCGTCGGCCACGACCACCTCGGGGCCGAGGCGAGCCTTGAGAGCCTCTCGCAGCGCGCCCTCGTCCGCGCCGGAACCACCGGCCGACGGCCCGGCGCCCGGGAACGGATCCGGCAGGCCCGAAGGTTCCGGTGCCGGCTGGCTGACGCTGGCCGGCTGCGGTGGAGGCTCCGGCGCGGCGACCTCCGGGGGGCGCTCGCGCACCTCGATCGGGGACGGCTGCGGCGTCCCCGGCGGCGTCTGCGCCGGGGACCCCGTGGGTTTCGGAGACGGCCTCGTCGGCGGTCGCTCCACCGCCACGGCCGGCGGTCGGCCGCGCACCTCGATCGGGCCGTCCGCCGAGGCCCCGGCCGCGGCGCTGATCGCCAGGGCTGCCGCGGCGACTCTCGCGAGCTGGCGCAGAGAGGACGAAGGGAGCATCGACGGCGCAGCCACCTGCGGCGCCTCCCCGTGGACGTGGACGCACAGATGCCGGCCGCCCACCTCGAACCGGTCCTTGTCGAGCAGCACCACCGGCCGCTCGAGCGGCACCTCCAGCGACCGGCCCTGCCTGCTCACCGTGACCGGGGCGCCTCCCTTCGGGCGGTACAGTATCAGCTTGTCGTCGGCGGAGACCCAGAGCTCGCACGCAACGGCCTCGTCGCTCTGCCAGAGCACGGCTCCGCCACGGCTCAGGCGAAGCCCCGGCTCGCGGCCCACGAGCGCCACGCAGCGCAGGTAACGCACCGAGGGGTCCGTAGCGTCGAGATCCTCGAGACAGATGGCCATCGGAGCGGGCATCGGCGTCACCTCTCGGAGCGGTCGACAGACATGCGGCCTGGTCAGGATACCCTGGCGGCGCCTCCATGGGAAGCTCTGCGAGAAGACCAGGATCCTCCACCTGTTTCGCGGAGTCGGGCCTGTGATCAGGCCGCGGCCTGGCTGCAGAGTCACCAAGG
>JACQZM010000380.1:0-6998 GCA_016213885.1 Candidatus Rifleibacteriota bacterium
GTCGGCGTGGACGAAGTCCACCATCCCGTCGCCGTCGGTGTCGTCGCCCACCCACAGGATGCCGCCGGCTTCGTCCCAGATCCTCCACCGATCCGGCTTGCCGTCGCCATCCGTGTCTTCCGGCCGGGTCCGGCGCGACCAGTCCACCTGACGCGGATCCAGCGTGGCCCCGACCATCGCCCGTATCCGGGCCAGGTTGTCCTCCCGGGGGGACCGGTACGAGGCGGGCCCGGTCGTCGAGGCGGGGGTGGACGTCGTCGAGCGGGTCGTCACCCCGGGCGTGAGATCGACCACGAAGACTCGCTGATCGTCCTTCAGAGAGACCTGGAACGTCTGGGCCGATTCTCTCCCGATCGCCCTGGCCACCAGCCGGGTGCGGACCCCGCGGAACCCATCGAACAACCGCGGCCGCGCGATCACCTCCAGCGAGCCGCCCCCTGGGAGCAGGCCGTGCCGGACGTCAGGGGACACCGTCACGCCCGGATCCTCCGCCACGATGCTCAGGTCCGTGAGCGTGTCCCCGCGGTTGTTCAACCGGTAGCGGCAGCCGAGGGTTCCCGGCTCGGGGCCCAGGGTCTCCCACTCCAGTTTCACGACCGGCAGCTTCACGTGGAGTTCGACCTCGGCCTGGTCCGTGAGCCCGTCGCTGGATACGAGCCGGATGGGGAACCGGTGGACCGCCGTCACCACGTCCTGGGCGCTGATCCCCAGCATGAACTCCCTCTCCTCGCTGGGTTTCAGGGTGAAGGGAGCCCCCGCGGAGCCCTCTCCGACGAATCCGACCAGAAGCGTGGCATCCGGCGTGCGCCCGCACTCCAACCGGACGACGAGCGGCTTGTCCCCGTTGTTGCGAACCGAGACGCCGACCTTCTGGTCATAATCGCGGGCGATGCTCGCGCTGTAGAGACCTTTTCCGAAAGCCAGCCCCTTGACGCGCGTCACTGTACGGGCAGGGCCGGGGGCTTCCCCGCCGACCGGCTGGAACTCGTAGACCGTCCCCGCCACAAGGCCGCTGAGGCGAACGTGACGCTGCCGGGCGCTCTCACCCTGCGTCTCCTGCCAGGCCGACTCGCCCTTGACGCGATGGCGAACCACCGCCGGACCGAACGACTGTCCCGTCCAGCTCACGGTGACGGCGTCCCCGGAGACGACGGCGCCGTCCTCGGGCAACAGGTCGAAGTAGTCGGACACCCGGACCGTGCGCCTCACCGAAGCGGTCTCCCCGGTGGCGTCCGACGCGGTGAACGTGAGCCGATGGGACCCGGGCTCCAGGGATTCCCAGGGGATGTCGAGCTCGTAGGGAGGCGAGTACACCGCCGCGAGCAGTCGCTGGTCGGCCGTCACCTCGACTCGCGCCACTCGACGACCGGTGTAGCTTGCGACCTGCGGCCGGCAACGGATCGAGCGATCGATCATCTGCCCTTGGGCCGGCGGCTGCACGGTCAGTCGGACGCCGGTCCGTTCGTGCGCTCCCGTGGCGTCGACCCACCAGCGCTGGAGGGTGCTCGTCCCGTTCGTGCCCTCCCGAGTCGCTGTCGCGGCGTAGAGGCCCTGCGCTGCGTACGTGAAGGTGTGGTCTCCGGATCCGGGAAGCTCGAAGTCGACCCGCCCGTCTCCGTCCGCGTCGACCCGCATCGAGCGGCCCCCCGCCAGAGGGTGCAGAGCCACCCGGGTGAACGTCACGGATTCCGGATGGACCGGGTCGACCCGGATCTCCACCTTCTCGGCCACGATCTCCCGCCCCTTCGGGTCGGCGAGAATGTAGCCCGGAAGGGCCGACCTCTGATCTCCACCCCACCCGGTGACCTCCAGGCGATACCAGGTCGGCCCCTTGGGATGGAGGTCCAGGGCCATCACCTTCCCTGCGCTGCAGCCCCCCTCCGCCACCTCCTGTCCGGAGTGTTCGTCGAACACCTTCAGGTAGGCGGCTGCAGGAGAGTAGAGGCGGAGGCCCAGCTTGCCCGCGTGCGGCGTCGAGAACGAGAACCGGTCGCGATCGTTGCCGGAATCGATGACGAACGGTTGCGCGCGAGCCAGGAGAAGCGGCCGGATCGGATCGTCCGCCAACGGCACCCGCTCCATCGGCTCCGCCCGCTCCAGGGCGGTGGTGATCGCGTAGGCTCCGGCATGGACCCTGTCGGCACCCCATCCCGAAATCTGGACGAAGAGATCGCCTGGCAAGAGATCGGCCTCGAGTGTCGAAGGGGTACCCGGATTGACCCCGGCTTCTCGCAAGCAGGTCCCCTGGGAATCGAGGATCCTGACGTACGTGGGCGACGGAGAGACGATCCCCAGCCGCACATGAGCCGGGTGAGCGACATCCAGCTGGTGAAGATCCACGTCGCCGATGGGCAGCACGCTCCCTCGCAGCGCGTCTCCGGGGAGAAATGGAGTCGCGGCCTCCCGCGTCTCGTTGCGCTGCATGGCTTCGAGCTCGTCGCACGGTTCCCACCAGGTCCGGAGCGTGTAGGGTGAGGGTGCCCACTGATCGCCGCCCCAGCCGCTGATCTGCACCAGCAAGGTCATCGGCCCCGGAGCGTCGTAGACGACCTCGCCGGGCGTCGCCGCGTTGATGCCCGTCTCCACCCGACCTTCTCCGTCGGCTGGCCTCACGATGAGGTAGTGGGGGATCGGGCCGACCGCCCGGACGTGGAGCCGGCCGGCGCTGGGCAGGTTCACTTCGTAGCGATCGATCTCGCCTGCCGGGTTGATCGTGGCGCCCGTGAGCGCGTTCGGTCCGAGCCAGGATGCCGGCCTGGGGTCGGCGATCTTCCGGATCGCGTCGCCACGACCGTCGTCTTCGACGCTCTCGAACCGGACGCAATAGGGCTCGAGAGACTCCAGGCCGCCACCCCAGGCCGTCAGGTTGAGCGTGTAGTCGCCGGCCGCAACGCCTGCCACGAGTTCCAGCTTGTTGCCCCCGTTGAACCCTCCTTCACGCTTCGACTCTCCCCTGGCATCGCGAATCGAGACATACCGCGGGATGGAATGGGCCGGACCAAAGACCCGGATGGTGCCCGGCCGCTCCATCCGGAACCGGAAGATGTCCGAGTCCCCACGCGGCAGGAGACAGCCGCGGATCTCCTCGCCGCTCTGCAGGAGTCGGGCCCTGGAGGGTTCGTCGTTGGGCTCGAGCGCATCCGCCGCCGCGACGGCGCTGATGAGGAGCGGGACCCGGGGTGGACGGGCTGGATTGCATCCGCCCCAGCACGAAACCTGGACGAAGTAGTCTCCGCCGGATACTCCGAGCTCGATGAGGTTCTCGGTGGCCGCGTTGGCCCCGCGTTCGACGATCGATCTCCCGTCTCCCCGGATCAGCCTCACGTAGGTCGCGGCGGGAGAGGCGCCCAGCCGGATGGTCAGGCGTGCCGCATGCATCGCGTAGACGAAAGCGAAAGAGATCGACGTCGTCGGGCCGTCCGAATGTCACACCGATCGGGGCGCCGGTGCGGACCTGCTGGGCCGTGGCAAGGCTGTCGTTCGGCTCGCGGTCCTCGATGGGAGCGGTCGGATTCAGCGCCACCCTGGCCCGCGACGCAGCGCCCAGGCCGACCATCTCCAGCCCCGGCTCGTACCCCGGGGCTTCCACGTGAACCGTGGCGACACGCCGCGCCACGGTCAGCCCGTCGCGATCGTCGGCCCAGTTGAGCCGGCCCACCGAGAATCCGGTCAGCGTCACCTCTCCGCCGGCCCCGGTCTGGCCGCCAACGATCCGTCCCCGCGGCCATGCCTCGGCGAGCTCGACCCTGGCTCCGGCTATGGGGCTTCCGCTGACCGCATCCGTGACGGTGACCGCGAGACTGGCCGCCTCGGAATCGCGATTCAACTCGATGACGAACGGCGGAGTGTTCGAGCGCAGAGCGAGCGGTACCGATCGAGGGGAACAACCAGGTGCCGCAACGTCGAGCTGGTACTCGCCGGTCGGCAGCTCCAGGATCCGGAAGGCCCCGTCCCAGGCGGTGGTGAGCACCAGCTCCCCGGCGACCAGGGAGAGCACCCTCTTCGGGCTGACCTTGATTCGAGCGCCGGGAACCGGCTGGTGGGTGTCCTGAAGCCGGACGCTGCCCGCGAGGGTCACGAAGGTCGTCGCGTCGAGCGCGACCTGGACCGGCTCCCGCAGCCCCGCGGGGATCACCACCGGCTTCTCGAACCGGTCGAATCCGACCTTCTCGACCACGAGAGGCCCGGACCCGGCGGGAACTCCATCGAGCGTCACGGCGCCGTCGAGGCCGGTACCCGCGTGACGACCTCCCACGTGTACGACCGCGGCCGGGACCGGCGACCGCTGCGCCAAGTCATGGACACGGATGACGAGCGGTCCCGGGGCGGGCCGACCGGCCTGCGACGGAGCCTCTGAGCGGACCTTCGCGACGGTCTCGTCGGCCCATCCGGTCGAGACCGACAGCACCAGCACGGCCAGGGCCACGGACGGCCGGACAGCACGGATCGGGGTGTGAGGCGACGCTTGAGTCTTCATCCTCGGGCTCCTTCCCCCGGCTGGTCGCGGTGTTCGCCCAGCGGACACCATGCCACCATCGAGAGTCCCGAGCCAGCTCCTGCCCGAGCGGCTACACTCATCGTCGCGGCGGCCGGGGGGCGCCCTGCCGAAACCACATCGCCGGCCTGGAACCGGGGGATCACGACCACGGTATGTGGACGAGGTCCAGAGCTCAGTCGCGCCACGGCCGGCCGGTGAAGGCCCGATGGAGCGCTGCGCGCCGGGCCCGCCGCGCTGCCTGCGCCGCGGCGCCCCTGAGCCGGCCCAGGCCCAGCGCCGCCGGCGAATCGTCGGACACGAGCCGCACCGACGCCGCCGGATCGGCCACGTCGTCGGCGATACCCTCGAGCGCCGTTGCCGGCAGGTCCAGCCGGAACGCTTCCCAGCCGTCCACAGGCGATCCGTCCCCCAGGCCCGGCTCGGTCCGGCGTGTCACGGTGGGACACGGGATGAACCCGGAGGCCCCCTTGGGTCTCACGGACAGCACGATCCGCGAGGTCCCTCCGTTGGCCGGCCGCAGAAAGCTCGAGTAGAGCGGCGCGATCCCTTCGTGGGGAGGGCGGAAGTTGAGCTGTCCCGCACGATCGAGGTAACCGGTCGTGTAGGTCGGGAGAGAGCAGGCGCCGCTCGATCCGACCGATCCGACCAGGAGCCACTGGAACGTCTTCGGGTTCTCCGGGTAGCGCATGTAGCGGGCGTGGTTGACCGGCACGATCTGGAACCCCCCGGTCTTGCCCCGGGGCGAGGTCGAGAGGCAGACCACCCCGGGATGGGCGGCCCGGACCTCCCCCACCCCGGCGAACTGCCCTCCGCCGAAGTTGCCGGTACCACGGACCCGCTTGAGCACCTCCGCGATGGTCCGTGGCGGCTGGCCCGGATAGCACAGCCGGACCTGGCCGGGCACCACGTTGTCGATCTCCACGCGTGCCGGCCTCGAGACCGGCTCGGCCACGCGGATGCGGATCCTGTCCGGCAGCGGGCGGGTCGGGTCCGGGGTGCCGAACTGCTCCAGCGGCACCCAGTCCCCGTCAGCGCCCGACACCTGGACCTGGCTCCCGGTGAACGGCGCGTAGGGACCGCCGAACAGGAGCGTCCCACCGGGGATGTCGGTGTAGATCGTGTCGCCGGCGCCGCCCTTGCCGTCGATCCACGGTGTCAGCGTCGGCAGATCGTCCGGCGCCTCATCTGGAGCGCACGGATTCACCAGGTTCTTGCAAAAACCACCAAATTCGCCGATCATTTGTAGTAATGGTGCCGGTCCTGTCGACCGCCTTTCGGACAGTTCGGCCGGGGCCAGGTTGAAGTTCACGGCCGGGTTGGCGGTGGGCTGAGCCGGGTCGTAGAGCGCCCGCGGGCCCACCTTCACGTGGATCGCGTTGACCCCCGACGCGCACACGATCCCGGGAAAGACGTAGTAGGCGGCGTGGAAGTCACCGGGAATCGGCTGCGCGGCGACGGCGCGTCGTCGCACGTGGCCCAGCAACCGCTCGACCCCGCCGGGCAGCACCGCCAGGATCGTTCCGCGGTCGCGGTTCTCGATCACCACGCCGAAGATCGGCTGGAGCGCCGCGTCGTTCTCCGCCGCCACCTCCGGGGGGGGAGCCGTGGGCACCACCCCGGCGCCGCCCGGACTGGCGAGCATCGAACAGAGGGCCACCACGAACGCCGTCGGGGGCCAGGATCTCCATGACATGCCTCATCGCCTCCCGGCCCGCAGCGGGGCCGCCCGGGCTCGGTCCACCGGTGGATGACCGGTCGGTCAGAACAGGGGCCCGGTCGTTCCGGATGGTCGCCCTCGCCTCGATCCTGCTCGCGGTCGTGCAGCCAGCGGTTGCCGCGCGGCGTGCTGCAACCCCCGTGCCCGAAGAGGGGATCCTGCTGAGGAAGGTCCACGCTCTCCGGGGGGTCCCGGACCTCCAGGCACTGATCCGGGAGATCCGTGGCACCCACCGCGTGCAGCCGAGGCTCAGGGAGTCGCTGGTCCACCTGGCCGTGGTCGCCGTGGCGGAGCCCGCGGCCCAGCGCGGCGACTCGGAGGCGTTGAGCGCCATCCTGCGACTGTCGCTGCCGGCCCAGACGAGGGCGTTCGTATCGGCGCTGGCCGCTCCCCAGACCGGCGACACCGGGGCGACCGCCTGCGCGGTCGGCGCCCCGGCCCGCGGCGCCGTCATCTTCGGCGTCGACGGCCTGCGAAAGGACCTGCTGGACAGCATGCTGGACCGTGGCCTGCTCCCGAACGTCGGGCGGCACCTGGTGAGGCGGGGCCTGTCCGTGGACCGGGTCGTCACGGTGTTTCCCACGGTGACCCCCCCGGCCGTGGCTTCCATGCTCACCGGCGTGCTGCCCGACCGACACCTGATACCGGCGCTGGCCTGGTACAACCCGGTCCGCGGCGATGCCCGCCTGTACACCTCCGTGCGCGGGCGAGACATCAACCGGGACCTCCCCCGATCGGTCAAGACGCTCTGGGAGCTGATCGGTCACGGCAAGGAGACGGCCA
>JACQZM010000380.1:7011-12796 GCA_016213885.1 Candidatus Rifleibacteriota bacterium
CTTGAGGGTCGGATGCCGCTCGAGCGCGGCGCCTGGTACCGGTGGTTCCACCTGTTCTACCCCGACCCCGCGATCACCACCCTGGGGCTCTCGTACCTCGAGAGGCCGAGCTTCGCGCCGGTGGTTCTGGGGCTCTGGTACCTGAACCTCGACACGGCCTCGCACCTGTCCGGGACGTTCTCGGCCCAGGCGGAGCGGACGCTCGTCTCGTTCGACCGACAGGTGGGACGGGTGGTGGCCCAGCTCGAGCGTCGCGGCCTCTACGACTCCACCGTTCTGGCGCTGGTCGCAGACCATGGCATGGCGCCGACGATCAAGAACGTGGACCTCTTCGGCGAGCTGCACCGGGAGGGCGTGGCCATCAAGACGCTGGACCTCTCGATCGACCCGTTCTTTCCTCCGGCGATCCAGTGGCGCTTCGCCGGCGCCCGGGCCGTCGGCATCAACCTGGGCGCCGGGCTGGCCAGCCTGTACCTCAGGGACCTGCCCCGCCAGGACGTCGATCGTACGCTGAGAGAGTACCCGACAGCCCGGGGCCGGATCGACCTGCTGGGCCGGATCCTCGCGTCCGAAGCGGTGGACCTGTGCATGTACTCCGTCGCGCCGGGAACGCACCGGGTCTGCTCCGCCCGGGGCGTCGGCGAGATCAGGGCCGATCGACGCGGCCCGCGGCCCCGGTTCCTGTACCGGGTCGTCCGGGGCGAAGACCCGCTGGAGCTCCCTGACGGCCTCTGCGACCGCTGGCTCACGTTCAGGGAGTGGATCGCTCGAACGGCCCGGTCGATGCGGCCCGGAGCCGTGCCCGGGGTGGCCGGGTTCCTGGCCACCGGACGCGGGGGCGATCTGGCGTTCACGTCCAGGCCAGGGTACAACTTCTCCCGTCACTTCCACACCAGAGGCGGCTACCACGGCGGCCTCAGCTCCGGTGAGATGGTGGTCCCCCTGGTCGTGGCAGGTCCAGGCATCGCTCCGGGGCGCCTCCGGTCGGCCTCCGTGGTGGACATCACCCCCACGCTGCTGACCGCCCTGGGTATCCCCTACGACGCTGCCGGGCTCGACGGAGAGAGCCTGCTGACCAGGGGTCGGGCCGCGGCGGCCGAGCCGCCCGAGAAGGCGGCCGACGGCTCCGGCCACCGGGCCGCCGGCTGGGAGGACCGTTCGCGACTGGCCCAGACGTTCGACCCGCGCCTCGGAGTGCATCATCTGATGAGGCTCGCCGACTGGCCGCTGGGCAGCGAGCGTCGGGTCTCCCCGTGGGTGCCGGCGGTGCTGCCGGGGGCGCTTCCGGGGAGCGCCCTGCAGGTGGACTGGCGGTGGCCCGCCGGGGAGGGGGAGCTGGTGGCGTCCCCGGGGCTGATCCGCACCGACCGGTGTTCCGGCGGGGCCGACCGCCTGTACCCGATGGCGTCGTTCAGAGGCGCCCTGCCGCTCGCCCGTGACCGGTCGAGCTGGCTGGGCCTCGCCGGCGGATCCGAGGTCGCGGCGGGAACCGGCAACCGGCTGGGCGGTCGCGGAGATCTGGGCGTGCTGATCACCCACGCCCTGGGCCGCAACGTCCGGGCGTTCGGCTGCGCGTCGCTCTACGGCGGCAGCCTGGCGCCGCTCGACGGTTCGTCGTGGGGGCGCCGTCTGAAGCTCGGGGCCGAGGCTTTCGTCGTGGGACGGGGTTCGATCTGTCTCGAGGCGGCCCGGTCGATCGAGCCGCGCGAGTCCCGCTCCATCGTCACCGTGGCCGCCAACGTGCCGGCGTTCTGACCATCACTCGCGCCGCGACCTGAAGTCCCGCCACGCCCCGTCTTCATGGTAGAGCTGGTTCGGGACGAATGCGGCCTTGTAGGCCAGCGACGGGGACGACGCGAGGTGGTACCCGAGGTACACGTGGCCGAGGCCCCGGGAGGCCGCGACGTCCAGAAGGCTCAACACGTTGAACGTGCCCAGGGACAGACCGCGGTCGTCGGGATCGTGGAAGAACTGGATCGCGTTCAGGCTCCTGGGAAGGGCGTCCACGTAACCGACAGCGGCCAGCCGGCCGCCGATGAAGTACCGCCACTCCTGGGTCGGCAACGGGTTCAAGATGAACGAACGCAGGTACTGCTCCACGTTGCCCCCGCCCTCGGCGGCCCAGCCCCGCGTCCGGGTCCTGAACGCGTGGAAGGCGTCGTACAGGCGGACCTTCTCCAGGGAGAGCTCGGGGCGACCGATGACCAGCCTCACGATCCGTTCGCACGCCCGGGCGGCGCGTCGCTGGCTCCGATCCGGCCGGAACCGGTCCACGATCACCCTGAGCGATCTGCACCCGCAGCAGTCGGGGCACGAGTGCCTGAAGAAGATCGGGCCGAGCCGCCGCCACCCTTGCTCCAGAAGCAGCTCGCACTCGGCAGGCTCGACCAGCTCGGCCAGCTGACACTCGGTTCTGCTCAGCCGATCGGGTCCGAGCTCGCACGGTGTCGCGTCCAGCAGGATCGCCGATTGCTTCTCCACGATGGTGAGGGTCGCCACGTCGACCGCGGGCCGGTCAGCGTCTCCCGACGGCGGCGGACCCGCCCCCCCCCCCGGCCGATCGGGCGCTACTTCCGGGCCCTCCGGACGAGCTCCCGGGCCAGCGGTTCGTTCCGGGCCTCCCTGGCGAACTCCACCAGTTCCCGGGACGGCGCCAGCGTGGCGTCCTGGTAGAACCCCAGCCAGCCCTTGAGATGCTGCAGGTGATCGAGCTTCGCCTCGCCGGTGAGCCGGGTCAGCTTGCGGAGGCGCTCCTGCGCCGAGGGCTTGAGCCACCCGTACGCCTTGGCAAACACCTCCGCGCGCATCTCGTCGGACGCGACCCCCTCGAGGCCGAAGCCGAAGTAGACCACCTTGGCGGTGCCAAAAGCGGCGCGGAGAGCGGCGTATCTGTTGGTGACGCTGGTCTGCCAGCGGAGGCAGCCGTTCGCCTTGTCATCGGCCGGGGCGAGAGCATCCGGCGTCGTCTGGTTGTTGGCGCCGCTTCCGCCCTGGATCGAGAACGGGATGACGCCGTGACCCACCGGGTCGCCGCCGATGCCCTGCACCGGCGTCTTGGGGCTCATCGACCCGGAGGCCAGCTTCGCGTGCAGAACGTCCTTGAAGAAAGCCGTGGTGGAGATCCCCGCGGAGATGTCCTGGCCGGTCAGGAGAAGCCGGCCGCCGTCGACGAGGTAGGCGCCGAGCGCTGCCTGGGTCTCCTGCGGGAGGGAGCTCTTGCTGGCGCCGGAGAACCAGACCACGATCTCGTGAGGGACCAGCAGATCGACGTCGTTCACCGGGCCCTGGGAAGCGACGACGTGAGTCGCGTAGGGGAACTGGCCGGGCAGGTTGGCCAGCAGCGCCTGGTAGTATCGCAGCAGCCCCTGTTGCCCGCTGGCGTCCACGACCAGCACCGCCGGGGCGGGCGGGAGCTCCACCAGCACGGTGGAGTCGCCAAAGATCGCGACCGGCTTACGCACGACGCCGTAGCGCCGGCTCACGGCGACCAGGGTGTATTGGCCGTACGGCGCCTTGATCACGAACCGGCCGCTGGCGTCGCAGATCACCGGCGCCACCTGCGAGCTGGCCAGGTAGACCTTCGCCTTGAGGCCAGCGCCGTCGTTCTGGGCCACGACCCGGCCGGTGATCGTTCCGGTCGGAACCGGCACCAGCGTCACGTCCAGCGTCACGGACTGGGCGTCGGAGACGGTCACCTCGTGCCGCGCCTCCTGGAAGCCGTAAGCCGAGAAGACGAGGACGTGCTTGCCGTCGGGAACGCGGACCGAGTAGCGCCCGCCCGCGTCGGTCGCGTGGAGCGCCCCGCCGTCGAGGCTGAACTTGGCGACGACCGGCGAGCCGTCGGGTCCGCGGACCGAGCCCGCGATCGACCCCTGGCTCAGGGACGAGCAGGCCTGGAAGGCGTCGATGCGGCCCGTGCCGTAGTCGTTGTCCATGCCGGCGGGGCCCAGATCCACCACGGCGCTCTTGATCGTCGACTCCAGCTGGTCCACCGTCGCGTTCGGATCTCTGGACAGAAGCAGAGCGACGAGGCCGGTGACGTGGGGACACGCCATGGACGTGCCCGACAGGCTCTTGTAGCCGCCGCCGTCCTTGCAGCTGATCACGCCGTGGCCCGGGGCGCTCACCTCGGGCTTGATGCAATCGTTGCCTTCCCACTTGATCGGGCCGCGGGACGAGAAGGAGGCGATGCCGTCGCCGGTGTCGGTGGCCCCCGCGGCGAACGAGATCGGGTACCCGCCGGGGATGCCCACGGTGCGCGGCTTCGGCCCCGCATTGCCGGCGGCGAACGAGGGGAAGATCCCGGCGGCGCGCCAGCTGGTCACGGCCTGCCAGAACGACTTGTCGGTCTGGGAGTTGGACCCCCACGAGTTGGAGACCACCCTGGGACCGTCGCTGGTGGCCGGGTTGCCGTCAGGGTCCATGACCCACTGCATCGACTCGAGGAGCGTCGCCGTGGAGGCTCCCTGAGCCGTGAACACCCGGGCCACGATCAGCTTGGCCGCCGGCGCGACCCCTGGCCCCCCGGCCTCGACGGTGCCGCCGGCGATCGTGCCGGCCGTGTGGGTGCCGTGTCCCTGGCCGTCGATCGGGTCGGTGTTCTCCTTCTTCACGAAGTCTTTGAACAGCAGGACCTTCCCCTTGAGGTCGGGGTGAGTGGCGTCGATGCCGGTGTCGATGTGGCCCACCACGACATCCTTGCCGACCAGGCCCAGATCGGCCCAGACCTTGGGGGCGTCGATCTTGGCCACGCTCCAGAACTGGCTGGCCTGCGGCTGGGCCGGAGCCTCCTCGCGCACCGGCGGCAGCGGAACGATGCGGTCCGGCTCGACGGAGCCCACGGCCGGATCGGCCCTGAGCGCAGCGATCGCCGAGGCGCTGCCGCTGACCACGAGGCCGTTGACGATCCAGAGCCGCGTCTCGACCTCGAGTCCCGTGCGGGCGAGACGCCCCAGCAGCGCGTCCTGGGCCCGCCGCGCCGTGGACTGGAGGCGTCTGATCACCTGCTCGCGGTGGCCGTCGAGCCCGGCCAGCTGGGCCTGCTCCTTCAGGAGCACGATCGCCCTCCGGGACGAGGCTTCCGGCGCGGCGGCCAGGAGCGGCCCCACGGTGACGACGGTCAGCAGGAACAGGAGCATTCGACCGGCGGTGCGACGCATGACGCCTCCTACTACTTGCCAGGCCAGGGAGGTCACGGCCCGGGGCCTTCAGATCGATGGTCCGAGGAGAAATACTATAGGGGGAGAAGCGTGCCACTGTAAAGGCGTTTTTGGCGGACCTGGAATCGGAGTGGCTCGGAGTGCCAGGATCCCCCACGTGTTTCGAGGAGTCGGGCCTGTGATGGGCTCTCGGCCTGGCTGCAGAATCACCAAGGAAGTCGCGCTCGGGGGAAGGGAAGAGGAGGGGATCCGGATCGAGGTCGCGCTCGGGGGCGCGACTCGGACCCGGCGAGGCGCCGGGTCTTGCGACTCGGAACCGGCGAGGCGCCGGGTCTTGGCCCCGGGGCCGCCGTGGCGCCCCGGTGGCTTTCCGTGCTATCCTCCTCCGGCCCCGGTCCCCCTCTACCTGCAGCCCCCCATCGGCCGATCGGTCGAGCCGTGACAGCCCATCGAATCCTCTTCTACAAGACCCGGAAGAACGCCTACAGCCTGGCGGCCTTGGTCGGGGCGCTGGAGGGCGCCCAGTGGACGTCTCTCGAGGATCCCTCGGGGCAGGCGGAGGGCCGGGCCCCGGGTACCGAGTCCTGGGGAGTCGGCTTCTTCGGGGCCGATGACCTGGCGGCCAG
>JACQZM010000381.1:0-10637 GCA_016213885.1 Candidatus Rifleibacteriota bacterium
ATCATGATGATGACGCTCACCTCGAACGAGAACGCGATGAGCCGCACGATCTTGAGACGTTGCGCCAGTAGGGGGGGCATCGGCTCACCTTCCTCGCGGGTGACGTTCGACGGAGCCTCGGCCGGCGGGTGCCCGGCAGGCCCGTCGGTGGCCGGACGTGACGACCCGCCCTCTGCCGCGCGGTCGCCCTTCGATGAGTCCACTGCCGTATCTACCACTTCCGCGCCCCCGGGTCCATCGGTCCGGCGGGTTTTTCGGCCGGGTCGGGCAGAAAGAACCGGGCCACGGGAGAGGGGCATCACCCCTCTCGCCGTGGCCCTCGCGCGCCTGGACGCGACACAGGAGGCGGGATTCGGTCCTCGCGAATCCGATGATCGGCTAGTTCAGATCCCTGTAGAACGCGACGATCCCGACCTCGAAAGCGACGTAGAGGCACAGAGCACAGGCACCCAGGAACGCTCCCACTATCTGATAACCCGGCATTTCACTCACCCACCCCCGGCACCCGCCCGGCTTCCTGGTGAAGCCAAAGGGGCGGGCACCTTGGATAACGACCGTTCCAACGTTCCCGATCGGAGGTCCAAGACCTGTCAGAGTCCCGGCTTGTTCCCGATCGATCATGGTACCTGACGAACGATCCGGCCCCGAGGTTTGAAAATCCTCGAATCTCTCTCACGAACCTCGCGACGTGACCGGAGAACACGATCACGACGCCACTCGGACCGGTCCCGCAGACCGTTCGAGAACGACAATGGAGCCTCTCCGACGCCCGATCGTGTGCACATGCCGACGTTGACTTGGAAGCTCCCGCGCGCTAAGAGCCTAGGTGAACTCGAGAGACGGTCCGTCCATGGAACGTGGCCAGATGAACAACGCCCACAGCGAGAGAAGCTTCGCAAGCCTCGGCCACGCCTATCTGCTCCGGGGGGATCACCACCTGGCGGAGGTGTTCCTGAACCGGGCGCTGCAGCTGGACCCGCATCGTGTCGAGACGCTGCTCGACCTGGCCCGGGTCTATCAGGAGCAGCGGAGGCTGTCCGAAGCGCTGGAGGTGTACCAGCGCGCCGCGGAGGCCGCCCCCGACAACGCCGAGGCCGTGAGAGGCGTCGCCTCCATGGCGCTCCTGTCCGGGAAGATCGACCTGGCCTGCGTGCAGTTCCAGAAGGTCGTCCAGCTGGCATCCCAGGCCAGCGACCACCTCAACCTGTCGATCTGCCTGGCGGAGCAGCGGCTGCTCGACGCCGCCGCCGAAGCCTGTGACCGCGCCGTCGCCCTGGACCGGGCCAACCTGGCGGCCAACTACAACCGCGCGGTCCTGGAGCTGAAGCTCCTCCGGATCGACGCCGCAGAGCCGCTGTTCGCCCGGGTCGTGCAGCTGGAACCCCACTGGCCCCAGGGCCACCTGGCCCTGGCGGTGGTCCAGATCGTCAGGGAACGGCTTCCTGAAGCGGAGGAGACGCTCCAGGCCGCGCTGGCCCTGGGAGCCTCGCAGCCCCTGGCCCAGTATCTGAGGGCCCAGATCGCCTCGAGGCACGGCCGCCCCGCCGAGGCGCTCCAGGCGCTCCAGAAAGCGCTGGACCTGGTTCCCGACTACGTTCCTGCGCTCAACGCCCTGGGCAACCTGCACTTCAATCAAGGCGATCTGGACCGGACCGCGCAGCTCTACCTGCGGGCCATCGCCAAGAGTCCAGGCTCCCCGGTGCCCCGCTACAACCTGGCTCTCGTCCATCTGAAAGGGGGCAGGCTCGACGAGGCGATCCGGGCCTGCGAAGAGGCGCTGAAGCTCGAGGCGAACCACCCCCGGTGTCTGAACAACCTGGGGGTGGCGCTCTGGCGAGCCCACCGCACCGACGAGTCGCTGGACTGCTTCGAGAAGGCGATCCGGCAGGCCCCGGATCTGGCCAGCGCCCAGTACAACCTGGGTACGGCCCTCTACTCGTTGAACGAGCTGGAGGAGGCCCGGGAGTGCCTGGAGAAGGCGGCGGAGGAGCCTGGCCAGGTGAAGGCGCTGGCCAACCTGGCGTCCACCCACGCGGCTCTCGGCCTGCTGGACGAGGCGCTGGAACTGGCCGAGCAGGCCGCCCAGTGCGCCGATCCGATCACCCACTCCAACCTGGGCGTGATCCTGGCGAGGAAGGGGCGGCTGGAGGAGGCCACTCGCTGGCTTGTCGGCGCCATCGAGCTGGACCCGACGTTCGTGCAGGCGTACCACAACCTGGGGTGTGTCCTGGCCGAGCGGGGCGAGACCGCCGACGCGGTGCGCTACCTGGAGCAGGCCGTCCAGCTCGACCCGGCGCTCATCCAGCCGCGGGTGCAGCTGGCCAGGGTGCTCTCGAAGAGAGGCGCCCTCCAGGACGCCGTCAGGCACTACAGGGCGGCGATCGATCTCGATCCCAAGGCCTCGCGGCTCCACGTCGAGCTGGGCGAGGTGTACGAGAGGCTCGACGACCCGGAGAAGGCGATCCGCCACTACGGCCAGGCCCGCGATCTCTCCAGGGGGGACCCGACCCCGCTGGAGCGACTGGGTCACGTCCACCAGCGACTCGGGAACCTGCCCGAGGCGATCGCCCACTACCGCCAGGCCATCGAGGGAGGCGGCCCTTCCGCATTCGCCCTGGCAGAGCTCGGTCATTGCCTGGAGCGGCAGGGGAAGCGGGACGAGGCGATCGAATGCCTGGTGCGCGCCGTGGCCGCCCCGGCAGAGCAGGAGCTCGTGGCCCGGTGCGCCAGGACGCTGAGCCGCCTGGACAGGACACCGGAGGCGGTGCAGGCGCTGGAGGCGGCCCTGGTGAGCAGCCCCGAGCACGCCACGCTGCTGGTCACCCTCGGCGAGATCCGTCTGAACCAGGGGCGACACGCCGACGCCGCCGAGCTCCTGGCCAGGGCCGCGGAGGTGGAGATGAAGCCCGGGACCGCCACCTTGCTGGCCCGCGCCCAGCTCGGCTGCGGAGAGCTGGAGGCGGCGCTGACCGTGGCCAGAGAGGCGATCTCTCTGTTTCCGACCAACCCGGCCCCCTACCTCGTGGTCGGCCGGATCCTGCTGGCGCGCCACGACGGCGACGAGGCGGTGAGGTGCTTCCAGAGGCTCCTGGCGCTGGCGCCGACCCACCCGGGCGCCTGGGAGGGGCTGGGCGACGCTCTCCTGTCCGTGGGCCGCGCCGCCGAGGCGATCGACGCCTACCGGAAGGCCGTGGAGCGAGATCCGGGGTTCGCGCGCTTCGCCCAGGTGGGGCGGGCGTACGTGGCGGCGGGCCAGCCCAGGGAAGCGATCGGCTGGTACCAGAAGGCGCTGGCCGCCCAGCCGCAGGACGCCGAGGTCCACCGGTTGCTCGGTCAGGCGCATCTGGAGACCGGCGACGTCGAGAGCGCGCACCTGGCATTCAGGAGGGCGTTCGAGCTCGACGGGGACAACATCGAGGCGCTGCTGGCCCTCGGTCGGGTCCACCTGAAGCAGGGCAAGCCGTCCGATGCGGCGCGGTGCTTCCAGCGCGTGGTGGCGCTCGACGCGGAAGAGACGGAGGGGCTGGTGGGCCTGGGCAAGGCCCATCTGGCCAGCGGCCATCCGGGTCAGGCCCAGTCCCCGTTGAAGAAGGCGCTCCAGATCGACCCGGGCTGCGCCGAGGCGCACTTCGCCCTCGGCCTGGCCTACGAACGGGCCGGCAACACGGACAAGGCGATCGCCTCGTACAGATCGGCCACCGCCGCCCAGCGGGATCACCTGGCGGCGCGCCGTCGGCTCGGCGACCTGCTCTCGTCGCAGGACAGGCTGGACGAGGCCTGCGAGGCGTACCGGGCGCTCATCGCGGAGGAGCCGACCTTCTTCGACGTCCACCTCGTGCTCTCGGAGGTGCTCGAGAAGGCCGGGAGGCTCGAGGAGGCGATGCACGCGCTGCGACGGGCGACCGACGTGAACCCCGCCTCGGGCGCGCCGCTCATCCGCCTGGGGCAGCTCTTGATGCAGCGAGGCAGACACCGGGAGGCTCTCTTGGCGATGGAGCAGGCGGTGCTGCGGGAGCCGGAGGCGGTGGAGGCGCACCGCCTGCTGGGCGACCTGTACGTCCAGTCGGGGCAGGTGGACAGGGCGATCCCCTGCTACCGCCGGGCGCTGGGCGACCAGCCCGGGGCCGACTCCCCGGAGCCGACGGGCGCCACGACCGCCCCGGCATCCCCGCCGGGTTCGATCGCGGAGGCTCCGGCGGACGCCGCGTCGTCGGCCGCGGAGGCGAGCCAGCGCCCGGGCGAGCCCCCCCCGATCGAGCCGGCGGCTCGCCCGGTCGCCCCGGCCCCGGGCTCGCCCCCGGACCGGCAGCTCGCCGACGCCTACGTCTACGTGGGACGGCTGTACGAGGGGAAGCGGCGCCTGGCCGAAGCGGCGGTGGAGTACCAGCGGGCGACCCAGGCGGACCCCACCCACGAGACGGCCTGGCGCGCCGCGGCCCACGCCCACACCCTGCTCCAGCAGTGGGACCAGGCTGCGCTCGCCCTGGATCGGGTGGCCCAGATGTCGCCCAGAGATCTCTCGGTGGCGCTGACCCTGGCCACCATCTGCAAGAGATGCGGCTACCACGAGAAGATGGCACGGCACTACCAGAGGGCGCTCACCATCGATCCGGATCAACCCGAAGCCGCCCTGGCGGTGGGCAACTACCTCTGGGAGCAGAACCGGGTCGCGGAGGCGCTGCCGTACCTGGTCAAGGCGGCCCAGGCGGCGCCGGCAGGGCCGACCCTCGCCTACCGGCTCGGCACGGGTCATCTCGAGCAGGGCGACGGTCCGGCTGCGGCCCGGTACCTGGCGATCGCCCTGGAGCACGACCCGGACAACAAGGAGTTCACCGTGGCCATGGCCAGGGCCAGGGAGCTCCAGGGCGATCTGGACGCCGCCCTCGGGCTGATCTCCCGGCTGGTGGAGCGCCACCCCCGGGACGGCGAGGTCGCCTACGCTCTGGCGCGGCTCCACGCGCTGAAGAACTGCGAGCTCGACAGCCTGAGGATGCTGGCGAAGGCCGTGGAGCTGGGCTTCTCCGATCGGCTGCGACTCCAGAGGGAAGAGGCGTTCAGCGGGTGCCGCAAGAGCACGGAGTTCAAGACGATAGCGGACAAGCTGGGAAAGGTGAGGTGAGCTGACCGTGGACCAATCGGACCCTTACGGCTTGATCCTCTGCCTGTTCGACCAGGTCGAAGAGGGGCTCGAGGAGATCCCGGAGGCCACCCTGCTCGAGCTCATGAACGAGCTGGTGCGCCCCTCTTCGCCTTGACACTCCTTCTTTTTGTGAAGTAACATTGGGCGCTTGCCGCCCCGTGCGTGCCGATCGGCGGCTCCCGCTTCTCGCCTGTCGGCCTTTTTTCCGGAGTCCATGCACCGCCCCAGCCGCCTCGTCGTCTTCCTCCTCCTGTTCGCCCTGGGCGTGGTCCCGTCGATCGCCCAGCCCGGGTACTCTCTCGACCGGGCGGTTCGTCGCCGCGCCGAAGAGGTGGATGCGGAGATCCAGCAGAACGAGGCCCGGCGGCGTCAGCCCGTGGTCAAGGAGCTCAAGGACGACGGAGCCCGGGCCTACGTGGGCGAGATGATCGGCCGGCTTCTGAAGCAGACGAAGCTCGCGAACCAGAACAAGGTGTCGTTCGAGATCCTGGAATGGGAGCTGGCCAACGCGTTCGTGACCCCGGAATCGAAGGTCTACGTGACCACCGGGCTGATGGAGATGATCGAGTCCGACGACGAGCTGGCGTCGGTGATCGGGCACGAGCTGGGCCACCTGGCGGCCGGTCACATCGCCGGCAGGGCCAAGCAGGCCATGATCTGGCAGGGGCTGATGGGGCTCGCCGCCGCCTTCGGCAAGACCCAGGGGACGTTGATCGGAAGCCAGCTCGTGGGCATGCTCCAGATGCTCCGGTACGGGCGGAAACAAGAGCTCGAGGCGGACAGGGTCGGCATGACCATCACCCGGAAGGCCGGCTACGATCCCACCGGGATGGTCCACTTCATGCGGAAGATGGGAGAGCGGGACGGCAAGATCGACGATCCGCTCTCCACCTGGCTCTCGACCCATCCGCCGGCGCCCCAGCGGATCGCCCGGGCGATCGAGCTGATCAAGTCCGAGGGGCTGCAGGAGTCGAAGATCCTGAAGCTGTCGTTCAACATCAAGACGGACCGGCAGCTGGTCGACCTGTCGCGAGGGATCGAGGGATCGCTGCCCACCACGGCGGCCCGGCTGCCGGGTTCGAACCTCCTGACGAACGGCTCCCTGGCGGGCAAGGAGGACATCGTCGCGGGCTGGCTGGCCCACCCCATGGGGGTCGCCACGACGGTGGAGCCGCACGGCGTGCTCCTCTCCGGGTCCAGCGAGCGCTACGCCTACATGCTGTCCGATGCGGTTCCGGTGGATCCCGCGAAGACCTACCTGCTGAAGGCCCGCTACAGCGCTCCTTCGGCGGCCGATCTGAGACTCGCCGCCCGGTTCCTGGACGCGGCCGGAGCCACCGTGGGCTCCGGCGACGCCGTGGTCAAGACCAGGGGTGGGGAGGCGGGGGTGGCCAGGCTGGAGCTGGGCGGGGCCAAGATCCCGATCCCGGCCCAGGCCAGGAGCCTGGCGGTGGAGCTCGGGTTGCTCCCTGGAGAGATGCCGCAGGTCGAGTACCGTGACGCGGTCCTCGAGGTGGCGCTGCCTCTGTCCACGGTGGTCGGACCGATCGCCGGCAACCTGGTGCCGAACCCGGGGTTCGAGGAGACGGATCGCGACGGGAAGCTGCCGCTGCGCTGGCACGTGGTGAAGGGGGTGGCCCGGCGCGATCGCACGGTCCACGTGGGCGGGGCGGTCTCGCTCGAGTTGACCGCCTCCACGGACAAGGAGTGGGCTCAGATCAGATCGGACCTGATCAAGGTGAACCGGCGGGTCGACCACCTGCTGTCGGGTTACCTCAGGACGAGCAAGGGGAACCAGAGGATGAGCCTGGGACTCGAGTTCTACCGGGCCGACAAGACCCTGATCTCGTCCGTGCTGGTTGCGGCTCAGGGCGCCTTCCCCCCCGCCGAGTTCACCCGCTACCACGGCATCGTCTTCGCCTCGGGCGGCGCGGCCCAGATCCCACCGGAGACCGCCTTCGTCGCCGTCGTCGGCATGTCGGGCTACTACTCGACAGACCCGTGCTGGTTCGACGACATCGCCCTGATCAGGGTGCAGAAACCGTAGGCGTCCCGAGCCACCTCTGTGGCATTGACTTCCGACGGCCGGGCGACCTAAGCTCTAGGAGCCAACCGATATCAAGGAGACCGGAAGATGCTGGACAAGACCCTTCTCGACGTCCTGGCCTGTCCGAAGTGCAAGGGGACGTTGGAGTACAAGCCAGACCAGAACGAACTGCGCTGCGTGGCCTGCCGCCTGGTCTATCACATCAAGGACGACATCCCGATCATGCTGATCGACCAGGCCACGGAACTGAAGGACTAGCTTCCGGTCCGAGCCTGCGGGCCTTCGGGCCCGGCCGGCTCCCTGGGCTGACTTGGCCCGCGTCCGCCCCCGCCGGAATTCGTTTTTCGGGATTCCTTTCGGGTCGCCGATCCGTGGGGCGGGGTGGTCCGGGGGTGTTCGACCATGTGGCCTTTTGACATCTTCCAGCGGCTCTTCGAGGGCGGGGACAGCGCCGAAGACCAGCTCGACGCCAGGCTCAAGGAGTTTCTCGCCCGCGAGAAGGGCCTGCCCGCCAGCACCGACGAAGCCAGGCCCTCCGGTCGTGATCTCATCCGGGCGGCTCAGAGGGTCGTGGACCAGATCACCCAGGTGTTCGACTCGTACACCAAGAGGAAGATCCTGGCCAGGTTCCCCCGCGACGTCCGGATGGAACCGTCCCACGGGAGATCGGTCGGCGAGCTGGACCAGGTCTTCGGTCTGACCCGCACCGGGAACGAGAGCCGGTACGTCACCGTGAGCTTCCGGAACCGGTTCGCCGTCCATCTGAGAGTCGAGGCGATCATCATGTCCCGGGCTCTCGACCTGAGAGCGGCGTTCGTCGACCGCGCCAAGGAGCGACCGCCCTTCGTGATGGAGGTGCCCCTGGACAAGGACGGCGAGGCCGGCGACATCAAGTGGGAGCTGGTCTTCGAGAAGCTCTACCTGAACTTCCTCGACTGGTGCCAGAAGCCTGGATCCGGCTCCTGATCGCGGCTCCGGCGCCTCCCCGGATCCGGGATCGGCTTCGCGCCCCGCCGCGCCCCCGGCCGGCCCCTCCGTCTCCCGCGCGACCCCGATTCAGCGAGGTCTCTCGTCGGGGCGGTCCGGCTCGACGGAAGCCTGGCGCCCCGGTCGGATCCGGGCCAGCCACTGGCGGATCCGCTGGCCGTCCTCGGGCCCCGCGAGAGACCCGCCGAAGCGGATCCGGTAGTACAGACGGGTGAGCTGTTCCACCGGCAGGGCCAGGCCGGGCCAGCGACGGGCCACCTCGACGACCAGCTCCGCACCGGTCCGGGACGGCCTCCGGGCGACTCCCAGCCGTTCGAGCCTCGAGAGAAGCTCCAGATAGAAGCTCGCCGGCCCCAGCTCGACGGTGTCGGCGGCGACGGTGGCCCGCCGCCTGAGCGTCACCAGCAGGCTCACCAGCACGACCCCCACGGCGATCACGAACACGATCAGCGGCGGCAGGGTCCGGTCGCCGGTCCGAGCCAGCGCCCCCTCCACTCCCGGGTCCTGCGGCTTGACGATGGAGAGGAACTGGAGCAACGCCCTGGCCTGCTCCATCTGGTCGAGCAGGTGGTAGTCGATGACGTGGCGCCGCCACGCCATGATCACGGCGTCCCAGCCGAGCGCCACGGCCCTGAGCCACGAGTGGCCGCGCCGCGAGGCGAGCGCCCCCGCCGGAGTGGGGTCGAACTCCAGGAACCCCACCTTGGGGAAGAGCACCTCGACCCAGCTGTGGGCGTCCTCGTCGCTCACGACGTAGTAGCCCCCCAGGGCGTTGTAGGAGCCCTGGAGGTATCCGTTCACCACCCGGGAAGGGATCCCCAGGGTTCTGAGCAGCACCACCATGCTGGCCGAGAAGTACTCGCAGTGACCACGGCGGGTTCCGAACAGGAAGTTCTCGATCGGCGCGTCGGAACTCTGGGTCGCGTCGAGCGAGAGCGAGTACTCGTACGTGTTCGACAGGTGGCGCTCCACCAGGGTGACCCGCTCGTAGTCGTCCCGGGCCCCGCGGACGATCGTCCGGGCCAGCTCGGCCACCCGGGGAGAGAGCCGTTCGGGGAGCTGGAGATAGCGCCTCCTGGTGTGCTCGGGCCAGGTGGTGGTGACCCCCCGCAACCGGCTCACCGGGTGGTCGGCCAGCACGGAAGAACAGGTGTAGTGCTTGGAAACGAACGCCGGGAACTGGACCAGCAGGGAGTCCTCGGCATTCCTCTCGAGCCGGGAGAACTTGCCCCAGACCGATTGGACCCTGGACAGGCCGAACAGCACGGCGTTCTCCTGGGCCATGAAGATCCGCTGGCGGACCCACCTCGGGTTGGGAGAGTGGGAGGCTCCGACGAAGTGCCGCTGCTCCCGGGCGCCCCTGGGGAAGTTGGCCATCACCACCGTGGGACCGGGGCTCGCGACCCAGGTACGGCCGTCGAAATGATCGAGGGCGACGCCGCGCCACCGGAGCACTCCCGGGAACGGTCCCTGATGGTTCAACAGGTCCACCCTGAGAGCCACCCCGCCTCCCTGCTGCAGCTTTCCCAGGGCGCCGAACGACACCCGGTCGGAGAACGCGACGCGTCGCTCCTGCTCCCGGTTGCTGGTGAAGAAGTACCCGGCGCCGTACCTGGGGATGACGAAGAAGAGGAACACCGTGGCGGCGATGATCACAGAGGTGACCAGCGCTGCCAGGCGAACGACGTACGGAGAAGCGACCGGGGGCCCCGCGTAGACCGGGCACGGCGGCACGGTGGAGGAGCCGCCGCGGGAGGTCGGGTCGGCGAAGAGCGCCGTCGCTCCCGAGTCCCCTCCGAACAGCGTCAGCGCCGCCATGCCGAGGCTGCCGGCGAAGATGAAGATGAGGATGGCCAGGGCGTAGACGATGTGATCGGTGGCCCCGCCGGCCACCACCATCTGGATCACCACGAGGCCGAACGAGACGTAGTATCGCTCCACGGTCTCGCTGGTGAACGACCAGGCCAGGGCCAGCCAGAAGAGCCCGCCGGTCCAGGCGGCATGGCCGTTGAGCTGGGCCAGATTGAGCACGATCTCCAGCCCCCCCGCCGCGGCCAGGCCGATGCCCAGAGGCCTCCGGAACGGCATGGGCCCGGAACGAGGCGCCACTCTGCCTCTGTAGGAGACCCAGAGGAGCCCGCAGGCCAGCCCGAGGCCCGGTCCGGAGACGAACGGGGTGAGGGACAGCGAGAGATACCCGGCGAGGATCAGGAGATAGGCGAACGGCCGGGCCGCCGAGAGCTCTTTCACGAGGCGGGGACCTCCTCGGTTTCCCGGTCCGGCTCGGGGCCCACCGGCAACAGCCGCTTCTCCGTCCGGGAGGCCCAGGCGGGCACGACGCCGCGGCGGTGGATGACCACGACGGTGCCCAGCCGCGGGTCGGGAAGCCAGCCGGGCTCCGGGGCCCAGCCGTCGGGCCCCGGGCCGACCAGGGCCAGGTGGTCCAGGCACTCGCCCAGGTGG
>JACQZM010000381.1:10707-20952 GCA_016213885.1 Candidatus Rifleibacteriota bacterium
GCTTCTCGTGGGTGATGAGCGGCGTCTGCACCTCCTCCGCCTCCATGGCCAGGAGCAGGCCGGTGGTCAGCGACACGCCCTCTTCGATCGAA
This sequence comes from Candidatus Rifleibacteriota bacterium, assembly GCA_016213885.1. GTDB lineage: Bacteria > Muiribacteriota > UBA6191 > JACPRK01 > JACQZM01 > JACQZM01. The sequence continues at coordinate 10,800 of JACQZM010000381.1, forward strand.
TCGGCGCAGAGCGATGTCAAGACCACGGTGACCGCCCGCTCCGCCTCCTGCTCCAGCTCTCGCACCTTCAACACGTTCACCCGGGCCGATCTCTTCCAGTGGATCATCCTGTAGGGATCCCCGGGAACGTAGTCGCGAAGGCTGGCCGCGGAGGTGCCGGCTCCGCGGACCGAACGTTGCAGCGGGCCGTCGGATCCCGACAGGGCCGACTCCATGGCCGGCGGCGAGATCGGGGCCGGGTAGACCAGCACCCGGTGCGGACAGGAGAGGAAGCTCGCCTTCTCGGCCAGGGAGAACGGAAACCGGGTGGAGATCCACAGCCCGTCCACCTGGTGCCATCCCCTCCTGGCAAAGGCGATGGTGTGGAGAACGTTCATCGATGCGGCCGCCGGAAGGTGCCGGACCCGGAACCGGTCAGGGCCGAACGGGCCGTCGTCCTGGAGCCGGCCCGCGAGCCAGAAGCTGGGAAAGCCGCGCTTCCCGTTGGAGAGCTCGACCGCCACCGGCACCGGGCTGCCGGCGAAGAGCTCCGAAGCCATCCGGATCCGGACGGAGAGCCCGGCGAGCGTGTACTCCGCCAGCAGCCCGGAGACCGAGATGAACCCCAAAAGGGTTGCGACCACGAGGTAGAAGAGGTTGTTGGAGAACACGATGGCCATCATCCCGATGAACAGGATCATCACGATGAACAGTGCCCCGAGTCGGGTGGGCCACGTGGGTTTGAAGTGGCGGCGCGGTCTGAAGTAGAAGCTCAAGTGACTCTTGACCATGGGCGGAAGAGATCATTCTAGCACTCTCGCCGGGGTGTTGGCCCGGGGCGATCGTCCGATCGGCTCGATCGGCCGGGTCCGAGTCGCGCCCCCCGAGCGCGACCTCGATCCGGATCCCCTCCGCTTCCCTTCCCCCGAGCGCGACTTCAAACGAACCCCCTCCACTTCTTCGGTGACTCCGGTGCTACTCTCGAAGACCCACACCCCGCATCATGCCGCCGAGATTCCAGCTCAACCTGACGATCCAGGTCCCGGGGACCGAGCCCCGGGTCTTCCCCGTGGAGCAAGACCTGATCCGTATCGGCACCGGTCAGGAGTGCGAGCTGCGCATCGACGCCCCGGGGATCCAGCCGTTCCACGCCCGGATCGACCGGGGTGCCACCGGCTTCGTGATCGAGGCGATCGCCCCGGTGCCCGGCCTGTCCGTGAACAAGGGCGTGTTCAAGGACAAGGTGCTGGCGTCGGGGGACGTGGTCACCCTGGGGCAGGTCACGATCACGGTCTCCCTGAGCGTCATCGAGGCCCCCAGCATGGCCCGGGTGGAACGTCAGGGTCAGGCCGAGCTGAAGCTGTTGATCCACCACCCTCTCAGGGGCGCCTCGGAGCACGTCGTGATCAAGGAGGTCACGGTCGTCGGCAGGTCCCCCCAGTGCGACGTCCGGATAGATGACGCAGCCGTTCTTCCCCAGCACCTGTCGATCACGCGCACCCAGACCGGCTTCGTGATGGCCCGCCTGCCCGGACCGTCCACGGTCTCGGTCAACGGCGAGGTCATGGACACCAAGGTGATCTATCACGGGGACGAGATCCGGATCGGCCGGACGTCGATCCAGATCAACAGCATGAGGCGCCAGTTCAAGACCATGGCCGATCTGGTCTACTCCCGACGGAGCTCCGCCGAGGTCGACAAGGGGACGCTGTGCGACAAGGAGGAGGCCGGGGAAGACGACGAGGACAAGGGCAAGACCGCGCCGCCCTCATCCCAGAAGAAGGAAGACCCGGGAATCGTCCTGGACAAGCGAGAGGCGTTCCGCAGCGTCCTGGGGTTCAACGTGCCCAAGGAGGAAGACCACGAGTCGATCCTCAAGCTCCTGGAGAACGATCCCGGCGAGGCCACGTCACCGGCCGCTCCCCAGGGGTCCGAGGGCCAGCCGGACGCGCCGGCCCAGGAGAGCGCACCGAAGCCCAGGCCGACCCCGGCCGGGCCGTCCCCTGCCGACCTGGCGGCCCACATGCTCGAGGTGGTGCCGGTGGACCAGAGCTGTTCGTGGATCGGCGGGCTGTGGAACTTCAAGAACTGGGTGGCCAACGGCCAGAGGATCCTGAACCAGACCAGGGGGTTCGTGGCGCCGTTCCCGAAGGGCATCACCCTGGTCGGCCTGCCCGGTTCCGGGAAGCGCCTGGCGGCCCGGGCGCTCGCGTTGCTCTGGGGCGCCCCGCTGGTCCGGCTGAGGCTGGAGCTCTTGCTGGCCCAGGACACCAGCCTCTGGCAGCAGGTGCTGCTCTCCACGATGACCCGCCTCTCCGGCGGTCCTCCGGCGATCCTGCTGCTGTCGGAGATCGATCAGGAGATCGCCGAGGCGTACAACCGGCCCGGCATCTCCCAGCAGCTCGTGCTGGACTTCTACGGGGTCATGGCCAGCTCGTTCAAGGCGAGGAAGAACGGCCTCTTCACGGTGTTCACCCTGTGCGACGCCCGATGGGGCCACCAGGACGTTCTGACCCGGGGCGGCGCGGTGAACGAGGTGTTCTTCTTCGATCTTCCCAACCAGAGGGCCCGCGGGGAGATCCTCTGGGTCGCCCTCAGCCTGGGGGGCATGAAGCCGGACGGGTACGATCTGGAGAAGCTCGCCACGGTCTGCGACGCCTTCACGGGCGGTGAGATCCTCCGGGCGGTCCAGCTGGCCGTCGCGGCGGTCCAGAAGGAGCAACGCCCCCCGACTCTCGACGAGCTCCTCCTCTCCATCGGCCAGATCACGCCGCAGTCGGCGTCCGCGACCTACTTCGTCGAGTTCGCCGATCGATTGAGACAGATCGCCATCGTGGCCTAGACTCGGACCCGGCGAGGCGCCGGGTCTTGGGTGTCCGGGATCCCCCACGTGTTACGCAGGGCTCGGGCTGTGGTCACCCTCTTGCCTGAATCAGGGCGCATGAAGGAAGTGGAGGGGGTTGATTCGAAGTCGCGCTCGGGGGAAGGGGAGGAGGAGGGGATCCGGATTGAGGTCGCGCTCGGGGGCGCGACTCGGACCCGGCGAGGCGCCGGGTCTTGGGTGTCCTGACGCCTTTACTCCGATCCCCCTCTTCTGTAGACTGAGGCGTTGCGGCCTCGCCTCGAGGCCACCGACAGTCCGAGGAGCGACTCTCATGAAGAAGATGTGGATCGGTGGCGAGTTCGTGGGCTCACACAGCGAGAAGACGTTCCGGGTCGTCAACCCCGCGACGGAGGAGATCCTGGCGGAGGTACCACGGGGCGACAGGAACGACGCCGCCGATGCCGTGGAAGCGGCGGCGGGGGCCTTCGAGGAGTGGCGCTTCATGCCCGGGGTGGAACGGGCCGACCTGCTCCACCACGTGGCCGCGGCATGCCGCCACCACCGGACGGAGCTGGCCCGGCTGATGACCCAGGAAGGGGGCAAGCCGCTCATCGAGAACCTGGACGAGGTCGAATGGGTGGCGGCTTGCTTCGACTTCTACGCCCAGGTGGGCCGGGACCAGAAGGGTCGGGTGATCCCGCCGGTCCAGCGCGACCAGTTCAACTTCGTGGTCAAGGAGCCGTACGGAGTGGTCGCCTGCATCGTGCCGTGGAACTACCCGCTGCTTCTCATGGCCTGGAAGGTGGCGCCGGCCCTGGCCGCAGGCAACTGCGTCGTGATCAAGCCATCGGAGTACACGCCGCTCTCCACCCTCCGCATGGCCGAATGCGCCTTCAGCCACCTGCCGTCTGGCGTGGTGAACGTGGTGACCGGCTATGGCGTCGAGGCCGGAGAACCGCTCACGACCCATCCGAAGACCGACTTGATCGCCTTCACCGGGTCGCTGGCCACCGGGAAGAAGGTCGCCGGCCTGGCGGCCCTGGGGATGAAGAAGATCAACCTGGAGCTGGGCGGCAACGACCCGTTCATCGTCTGCGACGATGTGGACCTCGACGTGGCGGTGCGCGGCGCGGTCTGGGCGGCGTTTCTCAACATGGGCCAGGTCTGCACCAGCGCCGAGCGGTTCTACGTGTTCGAGTCCGTGGCCGACACGTTCATCCAGAAGTTCGTGGAGCGCACCCGGGCGCTCCGGATCGGCGACCCGCTCGGCCCCGACGTGGACCTGGGACCGATGATCGCCGAGTTCCAGAGAAAGAAGGTGGAGGACAAGATAGAGGAAGGCAGGAGGGCCGGGGCCAAGGTGCTGTGCGGCGGCCAGCGGCCGCCGGGGTTCGCGAAGGGATTCTACTACGAGCCCACGGTGCTCACTTCCGTCGATCACACCATGCCCCTGATGAAGGAGGAGACGTTCGGCCCGGTGGCGCCCATCATGGTCGTCAAGGGGATCGAGGAGGCGTGCCGGCTGGCCAACGACTCGATCTACGGCCTGGGGGCGAACCTGTACACCACCAGCCTGGAGCACGTGTTCTACGCCATGGAGCGCGTCAAGGCCGGCACCTTCTGGATCAACGATCCGCTCACCGATAACGACGCCGGGCCGTTCGGCGGCATGCGGGCCTCCGGGTTCGGCCGCGAGCTGGGGAGCGAGGGGCTCGAGGCTTTCCGCGACACCAAGCACGTCCATCTGGACTACAAGCTCTCCTCCAAGCCCTACTGGTTCCCCTACGACTGGTCCAAGGCGCGGAAGACCGAGTGACGCCATGGCAACCCGGAGAGACATCGTCAAGCTCGATACTCCGATCCCGGGTCCACGATCCAGGGAGCTGTTCGCCCGGCGGGAGAGGGCCGTACCGCGGGGGCCGTTCCACGTGGCCCCGATCTTCATCGACCACGGGGAGGGAGCGCGGGTCACCGACGTGGACGGCAACGTGTACCTGGACTTCGCCGGCGGCATCGGCTGCCTCAACGTGGGACATGCGCACCCGCGGCTGGTGAAGCGGGTACAGGAGCAAGCGGCCAGGTACTTCCACTCCTGCTTCCATGTCCTGCCGAACGAACCGTACGTCGCCCTGGCGGAGCGACTGAACGAGCTGGCCCCGGGCCGGTTCCCCAGGAAGACGCTGCTGGTGAACTCCGGCGCCGAGGCCGTGGAGAACGCGGTCAAGATCGCCAGGGCGGCCACGGGTCGACCCGCCGTGGTCTGCTTCGAGGACGGGTTCCACGGCCGAACGCTGTTGACGCTCACGCTGACCAGCAAGGTCAACCCCTACAAGGTCGGCTTCGGCCCGTTCGCCCCGGAGGCATACAGGGTCCCCTACGCCTACTGCTACCGCTGCAGCTACGACCTGGAACCGGCGACCTGCAACGTGGCCTGCGGCGACGCGCTGGAGAACCTGTTCAGCCGCCACGTGGACGCCCGTACCGTGGCCTGCGTGGTGGTGGAGCCGATTCTCGGAGAGGGCGGTTTCGTGGTGCCGCCGGCGCCGTTCTTCCAGAAGCTCAGGGCCTGCTGCGATCGCCACGGGATCCTGCTGATCGCCGACGAGGTGCAGACCGGGATGGGGCGCACCGGCGCACTGTTCGCCTGCGAGCGCCTGGGCCTCGAGCCTGACCTGGTGACGAGCGCCAAGTCGCTGGCCGGCGGTCTGCCGCTGGCGGCCGTGACCGGCCGTGCCGAGATCATGGACCAGCCGGTGGTCGGTGGTCTCGGCGGCACGTACGGGGGCAACCCCCTGGCCGCGACGGCTGCGCTGGAGGTGCTGGGCCTGCTGGTGGAGGGGAAGCTCGTGGAGCGGGCGACCGTCATCGAGCGGGCGTTCCGTGAACGAGCCGGGCGGATCCGGGAGCGATCGCCGCTGGTCGGCGACATCAGGGGGATGGGGGCCATGATGGCGATCGAGCTGGTCAAGGACCGGACCAGCCGTCACCCTGCCAAGGAGGAGACCGGTCGCGTCACCCGGGGGGCGTACGAACGGGGTCTCATCACCATCAGTGCGGGTACCTTCGGAAACGTCATCCGGACGCTGATGCCGCTGGTCATCACCGACGAGGAGCTGACCGTGGGGCTGGACATCCTCGAGGAGGCCATCCTGGCCCAAGGCAATGGAAGGTGAGGCAAGATCGTGAAGCTGCTGGTACTGGGCGGATGTGGTGCAATGGGTTCGGAAGCCACGCGCGACGTGGTGGCCACCGGTAGAGAGTTCACCGAGATCGTCGTCGCCGACCTGGATCTGGCCAAGGCCGAGAGCTTCGTGGCCTCGTTCAAGGACAGGAGGCTCAAGGCGACCAGGGTCGACGCCACGGACGTCAAGGCCCTCACGAAGCTGATCGAAGGGTTCGACGTGGTGGCCAACTGCACCACGTACCATTTCGGCATGAACGTCACCAGGGCCGCCATCGACGCCCGGAAGAGCTACCTCGACCTGGGCGGACTGTACAACACCCCGAAGCAACTGGCGCTGGACGAGGAGGCCAAGAAGGCCGGAGTGACGATCCTCCTGGGGTGCGGAGCCACGCCGGGGGTCACGAACCTCATGGCGCGGTACGGGGCCTCGCGGATGGACAAGCCCAGGGAGGTCCACGTCGCGTTCTGCAGCTACCGGCACCTCGCCCCCTCGCCAGGGCTCCTGGATACGATCCTCGACGAGTTCTCCCCGTCGACGGTGCGCACCTACTGGGAGAACGGCGAATTCGTGGAGGTGGGGCCGCTCACCGGGGCCAAGCAGGTGCCGTTCGCGGCGCCTCTGGGGCCCCATGAGGTCTTCTACGTGCCGCACTCCGAGACCCGGACCATGCCGAGGTTCATCGAGGGCGTTCAGCGGGTCGATGTCCGGGGGTGCTGGAGGCCCGAGATCATGCGATCGCTGCGGTTCTTCCTGGACCACGGGCTCCTGAACACCCAGGCGATCGAGATCAAGGGCGCCTCGGTCGGGCCCAAGGAGTTCCTCAGGGCTCACATCCTGTCCCAGCCCCAGCCACCCGAACCGGGGCTGTGGGCGTTCTACCTCACGGTCCAGGTCGAGGGCGAGCACAAGGGTCGCAAAGTGCAGCGGACGTACCAGTGCAGCCACCCGGGCATGGACCGGTGGCAGATGACCGCCACGGCCCGGATGACCGGGATCCCGGCGTCCATCGGCGCGCAGATGCTCGCCCGGGGCCGGGCCAAGACCACGGGGGTCGTGGCGCCGGAGGTCTGCTTCGAGCCCGAGGAGTTCTTCGGCGAGCTGGCCAAGCGCGGCATCCACATTCACGAGACGGTCCACGAGGAGGGGCCGGTCTCGATCGGGTAACGAGCGGTACGCCATGGGCTCGAAGTACACCCAGAGGACGATGAACGATCTGACTCTCGTGCTGAAGAGCCCATCCGAGTCGACCCGGTTGCTGGCCCTGAAACGACTGGTGGACAGCGGCCGCGCCGATCTCAAGGAGATCCTGACGCCGCTGGCCACCACGGATCGGAGCCCCGCGGTGCGCTACTACGCAGCCCGGCTGCTGAAGCTCGCCGCCGGGGCGCCGCGGGGATTCGGCGAGCAGGACCGCATGGACACCAACGTCCCCGTGTCGCCGCCGGCCCCTTCCCCGGCCGCAGTGCCCGAGATCCGGCAGGCCGAGGCTCCGGCGGCACCGGCCGGCGGGCGCACGGCGACGATCACCCCGGAGCCGACCGCCCCCCCCCCCGGCGTACCGCCCCCTGCGGTCGGGGCGGTGGAGGATGAGCCGACGGTTCCCTTGGTCGACGCCGTGGGCACCACGACCGCTCTTCTGCTCGGTGCTCCGGGGTCCCAGACCAGGCCGCCGACCGGCCCGGAGACCGAGGCCCAGCGGCTCTCCAGGGCCGCTCTCTCCGTTCTCAAGCCCTGTGTCCGCCAGCTGGCCGAGCTGATCGACGCGGAGGATCTGGAGGTGGTGGCCGAGTCGGCTCTGGCGCTGGGGAGGCTCCGCGCCACGGAGACGTTCGAGCGGATCGCCAGCCTGCTGAAGACGGCCAGTCCCGACGAACGGCTGGCCCGGGCGCTGGGCGACATGGGCGACCCCCGTGGCGCCGAGGTGCTGGTCCGCCTGTACCGGGACGAGCGGTGGGCGTCGCTCAGGCCGGCGCTCGCCACCGCCATCTGCAGGGTCCGGTCGCCCCACACCGACGAGTTCCTCAGGAAGGCGCTGACCGACAACGACCTGGCCATCCAGGGGATCGTGATCAAGCACATCGCCCAGACCGCGAACGAGAGGTTCCTGGATCTCCTGGTGGCCAAGCTGGGCGCGGTGGAAGACTACTTCGAGATCACGGTCATCCAGGCGCTGTCCAGGTTCTCCGCGACTCATCCGAGGATCATGCAGCACCTGCTGACGCGGCTCTCCAGGGAGTCCAATCCTCGGACGGCGTCGTGCATCATCTCGGCGCTCTCTCCCGGCAAGGAGCCGGCGCTGGTCGACTGCATCGAGAAGCTCACCCGGGAGCGGGACCGGCGGGTGCGGGCCAACGCGGCCGAGGCGGTCTCCCGCCTCACCGTGGGGATCGCCATCAAGATGCGCATCCTGAGGCAGCTGCTCTCCGACGAGGACAACCGGGTCCGGGCCAATGCCGCCAAGATCATGGTGAAGCTGGGCGACCGGGCCGCCGTCGAGGTGGTCAAGGGCATGTTGACCCACCGCGACAAGTGGTGGCGCGCCAGCGCCTGCCACGCCCTGGGCGAGTGCCGGCCGGCCGGGACGGTGCAGCTCCTGTCCAAGGCGTTGAAAGACCCTGACATGGACGTGAGGATCAACGCGACCAAGGCGCTCCGCGAGATCGAGGACCCGCTGGTGCCCCAGCTCCTCATGTCCATGATCTCCGACAAGAACCTCTGGATCCGGCTCTACGCCCTGGAGACGCTGGGCAACCTGCGACTCAAGGGGGCCAACCAGGCGCTGAGGACAGCGCTCAGGCAGGAGAGCAACAACCAGGTCATGGCGGCGGCGGTGGTGGCCGTGGGCAAGACCGGCACCCCGGAGTCGTCGTCCGGGGAGATCTCGCGGTACATCTCCCACATCAACGAGAAGGTCAGGCTCGCCGCGGTGGAGGCGATGGATCACGTGCTGACGCCGGAGAACCTGGGTCTGGTGCTTCCGGCGTTGAAGGACACGGACCGTCGCGTGCGGGCCGCGGCGGTGAAGGTGCTGTTCAAGTTCGGACAGCTCAAGGTCATCTCGAGCCTCTACGAGACTCTGCTCAAGGGGCCGGTGGAGGAGCAGCCAGCCGTGGCGTTCGCCATCGGCGAGGTGGCCGACGTGGTCTTCAACATCCAGGACCAACCGAATGTGGGGCGGCTGACGGAGGCACTCCGCAAGCTGCCTGCGTACACCCAGGGGTGAGGCGACAGTGGCGAGGGACAACCCCAACGACCTGGCGGGAGAGTCGCCGCCGCGGAGCATCGTGGCGGTCTATCCGGGCAGCTTCGACCCGTTGACGCTGGGCCACGTCGACATCATCGATCGCGCGAGCCGCCTGTTCTCCGACGTGGTGGTGGCTCTCTCGGAGACGACCCGGACCAAGCGGTTCTCGTTCTCCACGGAGGAACGCCTGGCGATGATCGAGCGGGTCATCGACCCGTACCCGAACGTCAAGGTCGTCTCGTTCGGCGGCCTCCTGACCCACTTTGCCCGGTCGATCCGAGCGACGGTCCTGATCCGCGGGCTCAGGGCGATCTCGGACTTCGAGTACGAGTTCCAGATGGCGTCCATGAACCACACGCTGGCGCCGGATGTGGAGACCGTCTTCATGATGACGGCGACCAAGTACTCGTACCTCTCGTCGTCGATCGTGAAGGAGATCGCCAGCCTGGGGGGGAACATAGCCCACCTGGTTCCGGACGCGATCCACGATCAGATCGTCGGTCGGCTCGGGCCCAAGAGCTGAGCCCCGGGGCCCGGTTCTCAGGGGCCTGACGGCCCCGGTGTCGGAGCGGCCGTGGGCGTGGGCGTCGGGCTCGGGGGAGCCTCGGGCACCTTCTGCTCCTGTTGACGCTTCTCCTCCTCGGCCTTGCGAGCCGCTTCCTGCTCCTGTCGGTGCTTCTCCTCCTCGGCCTTGCGAGCCGCCTCCTGCTCCTGGCGGCGCTTCTCCTCCTCGGCCTTGCGAGCCGCTTCCTGCTCCTGGCGGCGCTTCTCCTCCTCGGCCTTGCGGGCCGCTTCCTGCTCCTGTCGGCGCTTCTCCTCCTCGGCCTTGCGAGCCGCTTCCTGCTCCTGGCGGTGCTTCTCCTCCTCGGCCTTGCGAGCCGCTTCCTGCTCCTGGCGGTGCTTCTCCTCCTCGGCCTTGCG
>JACQZM010000382.1:0-4806 GCA_016213885.1 Candidatus Rifleibacteriota bacterium
TCCGGACGGGTCGACTCGCCAAGCTCACGAGGACGAGCGACTGCGCGGTTGGTGATGTACTTCTGGGACACCTCCGCGATCCTCCCGATCCTGGTCCATGAGCCCATGTCTCCCGTGGTCGAGTCGCTGGCGAGGGGCGACCCGGCGCTTGCTGTGTGGTGGGCGACCCGCACGGAGTGCGTCTCGGCCCTCGCTCGACGGGCCCGCGATGGAGCGCTGGACGTGAAGTCGGAGACCGAGGCGCGACGTGTTCTGAGCGCTCTCGCCGGTGCCTGGTCAGAGGTTCTGCCCACCGATCCGCTCCGGACCACGGCCGAGAGGCTGCTTTCGGTACACACCCTCAGGGCCGCGGATGCGCTCCAGATCGCCGCAGCACTCCAGTGGTGCCGCGGCAACCCGTCGAACGCCGGCTTCGTCTGTCTCGACTCCCGCCTCCGCGACGCAGCGAGGAAGGAGGGCTTCACCGTCCTCCCTGTCTGACCCGGGCGCCGTGGAGCTCCATACGCGCCCCCTCGGAACCACTGGGCGGCCTCGAGGGCGTGGTACGTCAGGATCATGTCCGCGCCGGCCCTCCGGATCGACACCAGCGTCTCCCGGATCAGCCGCTCCCGGTCGATGACGCCGGCCTTCGCCGCGAACTCGATCATGGCGTACTCGCCGCTGACGCTGTAGGCCGCCACCGGCACGTTGGTCCGCTCCTTCACGGCCCGGATCACGTCGAGATACGACAGCGCCGGCTTCACCATCACGATGTCCGCCCCTTCGGCGACGTCCGTCTCGACCTCCTTCAAGGCCTCCCGCACGTTGGCCGGATCCATCTGGTACGACCGCCGGTCGCCGAACCTGGGTGCCGAGCCGGCCGCCTCACGGAACGGCCCGTAGAACCCCGACGCGTACTTGGCGGCGTACGAGAGGATCGACACGTGCCCCAGGCCGTCGGCATCCAGCACCTTCCGGATCGCGGCGACCCGGCCGTCCATCATGTCGCTGGGCGCCACGATGTCGGCCCCCGCCCTGGCCTGGGAGAGCGCCGCGGCGGTCAGGAGATCGAGGCTCGGGTCGTTGTCCACGTCGCCGTCGCGGACCACGCCGCAGTGCCCGTGGGAGGTGTACTCGCACATGCATACGTCGGTCACGACCAGCACCGGGATCGACCGGGCCTTGATCGCCCGGACCGCCAGCTGGATGATCCCCTGCTCGGCGTACGCCTGGCTGCCCACCTCGTCCTTCACCGCGGGGATGCCGAACAGCAGCACCGCCTTGACCCCGGCCGCCGCGGCCTTCTCGCACTCCGCGAGCAGCGTGTCGATCGTGTGCCTGAACTGGCCCGGCATGGCGTCGATCGGTTCCGGAGAACCGGTGGTCTCCTGCACGAACAGCGGGTAGATCAGGTGCTGCGGCAGCACCTGGGTCTCCCTGACCATGTCCCTGAGCAATGCGGTGCGGCGGATCCGGCGCGGTCGGTGTATCGGGAACATTCTCGTCCTCCTGGGGGCAGTGCCCGTGAAAAAGAAAAGAAGGGGACCTCACGCATTCTCGGTGTCAGACGACGAAACGGTAGCCCACGCCCCGGACGGTCAGGATGTGGCATGGGCGCTCCTGATCGGGCTCGAACAGCTTTCGCAGACGCAGGATGAAGTTGTCCACGGTCCGCTCCGTGGGCGCCACGTCCATCCCCCAGACCTCCTCCAGGATGTCGGACCGGGAGAGGACCTGCCCCCGGGACCGGACGAGCAGCTTCACCAGGGTCGCCTCCTTCTCCGAAAGCAGCGTCTTGCCCTCGTTGGTCACCGCCTCGCGGGTCTGGAGGTTGACCTCGTAGCGATCGAACTTGAACACATGGCTCGACGGGATCTCCCGATCCGCCTGGGACCGCCGGACCAGCGCGTTGACCCGGGCGATCATCTCGGCCACGTCGAACGGCTTGGGCAGGTAGTCGTCGGCCCCCATCTCCAGCGCCTGCACCTTGGTGCCCACGTCTCCCCTGGCCGTGAGCATCATGATCGGCGTGCCGATCCGCTTCTGCCGCAGGCTCTTGAGAATCTCGATCCCGTCCATCCCCGAGAGCCCGATGTCCAAGAGGATCAGATCGAACGGGTCGCTGGTGGCCCGGCTCAACGCCTCGTCGCCGCGCCGGCTCCACACCACCTGGTAGCCGGCGCTCTCCAGGTTCATCCGGACCATGGTGCCGACCAGCTGCTCGTCCTCGACCAGCAGCACCGTCAGGCTCATTCGTTCCCCTCCGCAAGCAGCACCGTGAAGCGGCTCCCCTTCCCCGGCCCGTCGCTCTCCGCGGTGCAGGTCCCGCCCATGCGCTCCACCAGGGCGCGGGCGATCGGCAGCCCCAGCCCGGTCCCGTGCTGCACCGCGTCAGCGCTGGCCACGTTTCGCCGGTAGGGCACGAACAGCTCGTCGGCCATCCCGGGCGGGAACCCGATGCCGCCGTCCTCGACCGAGATGCCGATCCGGCCGGAGACCTCCCGCACCCGGATCACGATGCGGGGCGATTCGCCTCCGTACTTGAAGGCGTTGTCCACCAGGTTCTCCAGCACGATGTTCAGGGCGTTCACGTCGGCCCGCACCGTCGCCGACGGGGCCTTCCACTCCCACGCCAGGCCGATGGCGTCGGGCTGGCCCACCAGGTACCGCCGCCGGTGCTCCACGAACCGCTCGAGCAACGGCGCCAGCTCCACCAGCTCCGGGAACAGCCGGTGTCGCTCGGCCCGGAGATGCCCGGAGATGAGCACGTTCTCGATGGTGTGCTCCAGCCGCTCCGCCTCCTTGAGGCCCATGGCGAACAGCTGCCGCTCCTGGTCCCGGGGCACGCGCCCCTCGGCGAACGTCTGGAGCAGCGACTTGATGCCGGCCAGCGGCGTCTTCATCTCGTGGGTCATGCTGGAGACGAAATCCTCCATGGCGCTGATGTGGGCCCGCTCCTGGTGCACCAGCCTGAACAGCATGGACGTGCACACGCCGATGGCGAGGAACAGCAGCACCCCCTCGCCCATCAGCATGTACCGGCGACGCCTGGCCCTGGACTCGATGGTGGCGACGACCTGGCTGGTCGGACGCACCCCCATCTGGGGGTGGCGCGGCACGGTCGGGGCGAAGATCTCGCCGGTGCGGCGCTGCGACGTGGGCGCCACCTCCAGCGGGATCGACCCCTCGATCGGGCCGGGCCGCGGAGGGGCTGCCTCGTGGCCCATCATCAGGGCGTGCACCACCGCGGCGTGCACGATGTCCTTGAGGCGGGCGTCCCTCTCGAGTTCCAGCGACCGGCTGAACCAGATGACCCACCAGACGCTCAGGGCGAACAGGGCCAGCAGCGTCGTCCCGAACAGCAGATGGTACCCCCGCAGACGTTTCATCGATCGGGAGGCTCCATCACGAGACTCGCGATCTCGCGGGCCAGAGTCTCGACCTCCGCGGTGGTGTGGGCCGTGGAGAGGAAGAACACCTCGTAGGCCGACGGCGCCATGTAGATCGCTCGATCCAGGAGCCGGGCGTGCATGGCGTTGTACCGACGGGCCGCCACCGGGGCGCCAGGGTGGCGATCCCGGCGGCCAGCGAGACCGGGTTGCCCGACAGCGTACCGGCCTGGTAGACCGCGCCCAGCGGGGCCAGCATCTCCATCACGTCTCGCCGTCCCACCACGGCGCCGACCGGCATGCCTCCGCCGATGATCTTGCCCAGGGTCACCAGGTCCGCGGCCAGGCCCAGCCCGTCGCCGTATCCGCCGACGCGGAGCCTGAACCCGGAGATGACCTCGTCGAAGATGAGCAGCGCCCCGCACCGAGTCGTGAGCTCCCTCAGGCGGGAGAGCCAGCCGGGCCGCTGCTCCAGCAGGCCGTTGTTCGCCGGCAGCGGCTCCACGATCGCCGCGGCCAGCTCCTTCCCGAACCGCTCGAAAACCTCTTCGAGAGCCGCGTCGTCGTCCAGCGGGCACACCACGGTCTCCGCGGCGATGCCGGCCGGGACGCCCAGGCTCGACGACGTGCCCAGGGTGACCAGGCCGCTGCCGGCCTTGACCAGCAGCGAGTCCGTGTGGCCGTGGTAGCCGCCCTCGAACTTCAGCACCTTGGGGCGACCGGTGAAGCCCCGGGAGAGCCGGAGGGCGGTCATCACCGCCTCGGTCCCGGAGCTCACGAAGCGCACCCGCGCAAGGCCCGGAAACGCCGCCAGGATCCGCTCGGCCAGGGCGATCTCGCTGGCGCAGCAGGCGCCGTAGGTCAGGCCGCGGCCCACGGCATGCCGCACCGCCTCCACCACCGCCGGGTCCGAGTGGCCGAGGATGAGCGGCCCCCAGGACATGCAGTAGTCCACGTACTCGTTGCCGTCCTCGTCCCTGAACCGGGAGCCGGAGGCGTCGCGGAAGTAGATCGGCGTACCGCCAACGCTGCGGAACGCCCTCACCGGGCTGGAGACGCCGCCGGGCATGAGCTGGACGGCCCTGGAATAGAGTCGGGTCGATTGTTCCGTGGATCTCTTCATCATCATGTCACCGATCCTATCGCGAGCCGGTGCGCCGCGCAAAGGTGTTCGATCCAGTCGGTCAACGTGCTGCCGATCGCCCTCACCGAGCCCACACCCAGGTCGCGCACCGCCGACGCCGTGGTGGGGCCGATCGTCAGGAACCGGGTCTGTCTGACCCAGGGGTTCGCGGCCACGAGCCGCCGCGCCGCCGAAGGAGAGGCGACGAACACCGCCGCCACCGGAAACGGCGCCAGCCGTGGGATCTCCGGCGCCACGTTCTCGTACACCACCAGGGGCGCCAGCGAGAACCCGGCCTCGTGCCGCGCGGCGTCC
>JACQZM010000382.1:4815-9422 GCA_016213885.1 Candidatus Rifleibacteriota bacterium
GCCCTGAGGCGGTTCAGCCACGACGTCCGCCGTCACGCCGCGCCCCGCGAGCTCGCCGGCCGTGGCCGCGCCCACCGCGGCCACCAGCGGTCCGCGGTTCCCCGGGCCGCTCTGCCCCCCCTCCCCTGGAGCCAGCGCCCGGGCCACGCCGTGGTCGAGGAGGCCGACCACGCCGCGGCGGCTCGTGAACGCCACGGCGTCTGCTCCGTCCGGCAGCGCCACGGAGCCCACCCACCGGGTGGCGGTGCACGGAACCTCCCGGACCGGGACGCCCCTGGCCGCCAGCGCCCCGGCGAGCTCCCGGTTGTCGTCGGGCTCCCGGGTCAGAACCACGGCAGGGCCGGGCGGCTGATCCATGCCTCGCCTCCGTGGTCGTCCGCCGGCTCCCGGGCCTGGCAGCCGTCTGCGATCCAGGCCCGGGCCTGGCTCCGGATCGAGTCCAGGTCGGTTGCCTCGAACGTCCTCACCGAGAACCGCCCGCCCTTGCCGGGCGCCCCGACGGTGACGCGACAGAGCTGGTCGGTCCGCACGGCCCAGGCTCCGAACGGGGCATGACAGCCGCCGCCGAACGACACCAGGAGCTCCCGCTCCAGCGACACGCACGCCCTGGTCGCCGGGTCGTCGAGGCCGGCCAGGTGGGGCAACACCCTGTGGTCGTCCTGGCGCGCCTCCACGGCCATGGCCCCCTGCCCGGGGGCGCACACCCACAGCGACGGGTTCAGGTCGAACGCCACCAGCGGCGCCGCCTCCAGCGCCAGCCTGGCCAGCCCCGCCCTCGCCAGCACGATGGCGTCGCAGTCGCCCCGGGCCGCCTTCTCGATCCTCGTGGGGACGTTGCCCCGCATGGCGGTCGGGCCTGATCAGCAAGAGATCCGACGGGTCGTCCCGCTGGATCACCGCGGCCAGGGTCAGCCCGGGCGCGAGCTCCGTGGGCAGGTCCTTCAGCGAGTGCACCGCCAGGTCGATGGTGCCGGCCAGCAACTCCTGTTCGATCTCCTTGGTGAAGAAGCCCACGCCCTCCTGCTCCTGGATCGGCTTCTGGGCGAAGCGATCGCCGCTGGTCTGGATGATCCGCACCTCCGTCGGCACGGTCAGTCGCGAACGGACCCGTCGGGCCTGCTCCAGCGCCAGGCGGCTTCCTCGTGAACCGATGATCAGCGTGGCTTTCGACATTTGACTCCCTCGACGTGGCGTTTGGATGTCTCTTTGATGGTGCGGAAGACCTCGTTGGTGTACTCCAGCACGATGTTCCTGAGGTCCTGCTGCAACCGTTCCCGATCCGCCTCGGGAAGGTAGCTCAGCCGTCCCGACACGAGCCGGGAGACCTCCTCCGTGACCAGCTGCCGGTGGTGTTTCTGCACGGTATCCAGGATGTCCGAGAACACCGGCCCGCTGCAGAGCACCTGCAGCTCTTCGAAAGCCAGCTCCACGAGCTTCTCGGCCTCGGCCGGGTCGACCGGGCCGTTCTTCGCGCCCGTCGCGCCGTGGAACTCCGTGAGCTCGTCCAGGCCCACCACCTCCACGCCCGACGGCAGGCCGGTCCGCTGCACCTGTTCCGGAATGCCGATGTCCACCACCAGGAGCGGCGCGCCGGCCCGACCGGTCGCCAGATGGTCGGGCCGCACCACCGGCTCGGAGCTGCCGGTGCAGACGACGACGGCGTCGACCCGGGCGAGGACCCCGGCCAGATCGTCCAGCGGGCGGATCCGGCCGAGCTCGTCGGGGCCCACGGTGCGGTTCAGCAGCACCGGCTCGAACCGGGGGTCGGTCTCCAGGAGCCCCTGGATGCGCCTGCCGATGGAGCCGATGCCGACCACGGCCACCCGGGCCCTCCGGGCGGGCTCGAGCCGATGGCGCAGGTACGCCACGGCCAGGCTGTGGACTCCGCCGGCCGAGTTGCCCAGCTGCCCCCGGCGCACCGCCGTGCGGACCAGCCGGCCCGCGACGGTCCCCATCCCGTTCAGGATCCGCGACGACGTGGAGCGGGCGCGGGCGGTCTCGAGAGCCCTGAACAGCTGGCCCGAGATCTGCCGCTCGCCCACCATCAGCGACTCGAGCCCGATGGCGACCCGCAGCACGTGCCTGGCCGCCTCCTCGCCGATCAGGGTGTACGGCTCGATGCGGCCCAGCGCCTCCGCGCCGACACGCACCTTCATCTGGGTGCGCAGCAGCTCCGCGGCCCACAGCGGATCGCGGCCGGAGACGATCCACTCGTTGCGATTGCAGGTGTTCAGCTCCACGAAGCCGTCGGCCGCCCCGGTCCTCCTGAGATCCCGGGACATGCGGACCGCCTCGGCCCTCTCGAGCACCAGCAGCGACCGCCACCGGGAAGACGCCACCCGGAAGTCGCATCCGATCACGGCCAGCGGCAGATCCGACGCCCGGAGTCTCATGGTCCCGACCTCCCGGTCCCGTCCCGGGACAGAACCTCCCGGGCGGTGTCGAACCCGGAACCCACAGCGTCTTTCATGCCCACGCCCCTGAGGTAGTTGCCGGCGAGGAACAGCCCCGGCACCCGGGCGAGGATCGTCCGGATGGTGGCGATCCGCTCCAGGTGGCCCAGCACGAGCTGCGGGATCGCCCTGGGGTAGCGGGCGATCCTCTGGAGAGACGGCTCGGCTTCGAGCCCCACGAGACGCTCGAGATCGCCCCGGACCATCGCCCCGATCGCCCCGTCGTCCAGCGCCAGCGCCCCGGGGTCCGTGACGCCGCCGACGAAGCCGGCCAGCAGGTCGCCGCCGCCGGGGGCGCGGCCCTCGAACAGCCGCGACGGGAACAGCACCCCCAGCGTCCGCACCCCTTCCCCGCGCGGGGCGAGGAACCCGAACCCGTCAGGCACCCGGTCGGCCCGGGCCGCGAACCCCAGGTGCGCCACGGCCACCGGGGCCATGGGAATCGCGGAGACCAGCTCGCCCAGGGCCGCGTCCACCGGCGAGAGGAGCCGGCTCGCCTCGTCCGGCGGCACCGCCACCACGACCCTGGGGGCATTCAGGGTGGCCCCGTCGATGCACACGGCGAACCCGCCGCTCTCGCGTCCGAGCGCCCGCACCGGCGAGCCGGTGCGGCAGCGGTCGCCGAGCCTGGCGGCCACGGCCGCGCTCAGCTGGCCCAGCCCATTCCGGAACGAGTAGAGCCCCTTGCGAGCCACGGCGCCGGGACCGAACGCCTTCAGTCGCTCGACCTTGCGCCGCCGGTAGTATTTCATGGCGCCGCGGACCATGCTGCCCGACTCCTGCTCGAACCCCCAGAACAGAGGGAACGCCGCCGGCGCCGACAGCTTCTCCGGGTCGCCGGCGTACACGCCGGAGATGAACGCCCCGGCCAGCACCCGGGCCGCCTCGGGCCCGAACCGACGGGCGAAGAACTGCGCCGCCGTGTCGGTCGGCTCGCCCCTCCCGGTGCGGAGCGGCTCCGTGCACAGCGTCAGCTTCGCCCGGAGGCTCAGCAGCCGGCTCGTGACGAACGACCACGGGCCGGTGGGGATCGCGTGGAGCTCGCCGCCTCTGGCGATGAACCGGTCCTCGGCCGTTGGCCGCGTGGGCACGGCGTCACCGGCCACGCCCACCTCCTCGGCGAGACAGAAGATGTCGTCGGCCGACGCCATGAACGTGTGGGGCCCCCGCTCCATCCGGAAGCCGTCCACGGTCTCGGTGCGCACGTTTCCACCGGCCCGGTCCTGGGCCTCGAGGACCAGCACGGCGACGCCCCGGCTGTGGAGCCGCCACGCGCACGCGAGACCGGCGATGCCGCCGCCCACCACGATGGTGTCAGCGTCCAACGGTCGCCTCCCATCCCGCGGTCGCCGCGGCCTGCCGGGTGAGCCGGGCCAGCTCCCCGATGAAGGAGTCGTGGCACCCCGGCGTGGGCGCCCGGCGGAACGACTCCACGCCGCTGGCCCGGGCGAGCCGGGCCGCCTGGATATCCAGCTCGTAGAGCGTCTCCAGGTTCTCGCAGGCGAACGAGAGCGGGAGCACCACCATCGATCGCACCCCGGCCGCTCCGAGCCTGGCGATCTCGTCGGTGAGGTACGGTCTGACCCACTCCACCGGCCCGAGCCTGCTCTGGAACGCCAGCGAGTGGGCGGTCCCCGCGGGCAGACAGGCCGCCACGGCCGAATGGGTGCGTCGGACCTCGTCCACGTAGGTCTCCGGCGGCAGCGCCGCTCTGCGGGGAAGGCCGTGGGCGCTCATGATGACGTGGCAACGGTCGTCGATCATCGGCGCCGCCTGGGCCGCCAGCGACTCCACGAACCCCTCCGCGTCGGGGTACGACCGTACCTCGGCCAGCGTGACGGCCCTGTCGGCGGCCAGGCGTCGCAGCTCCTCCAGGGATGAGCCGGTGGTGCCCCTGGACCATTGCGGGTACAGCGGCAGGGCGACGACGCCGCGGACCTGCCGGGCCGTCAGCTCGTCGAGGACCGGGGCCGCGAACGGGGCGGAGTGCCGGAAGGCGTGGCGCACCACGAACCGGTCGCCGAGACGCCGCTGGAGCGATTCGACCTGGACCCTGGTGTTCCCGTCGATGGGGCTCCTGCCGCCGATCGCCCTGTACTGGAGCGCCACGCGGGGCGACCTGAGCCACGAGATCAGCCTGGCCAGAAGCGGCCT
>JACQZM010000447.1 GCA_016213885.1 Candidatus Rifleibacteriota bacterium
AGCACGGCGATCGCTTTCGTGTCGGCCACCGAGGGCAACGACACGGTGGCGAGCTGGTCCTCCACCGGACCGGCCGTGAAGCTGGCAGCTCCCGGCTACCGCATCCTCACCACGGCCAGGGGAGGGGGCTACTCCTACTACTCCGGAACGTCGTTCTCTTCGCCCATGGCCGCGGGTCTGGCAGCTCTCACCTGGTCCGCCGCGCCCGGGTTGAGCGCGTCGGCTCTGGAGGAGATCCTGTTCTCCACGGCGAAGGATCTGGGCACCAAGGGGCGAGACGAGATGTACGGCCACGGCCGGATCCAGGCGCTGGCTGCGGTTCAGAGAGCGGTCCAGCTCGGCGGGGCGGCCCCTGCGGTCAAGCTGAAGCTCCCCGTGGCCGGGGATCGGGGCAGGGGCACGCTTCCCGTGGAGGTCGTGGCCACGTCCCAGGTGGCCATCGCCCAGGTCTCGCTGCTGGTCGACGGACGGACCGTGGCGACCAAGAGCTCGTCGCCCTACCGGTTCGACTGGGACACGTCGAACCTCGCGGCGGGCACCCACATTCTCAATGCGTCGGCCCGGAACGCGGTCGGCACCGTGGGATGGTCGGGCGCCGTGGACGTCATCGTCGACAACACGACGTTGCCGCACGCCGCCCCGTCGGGTCCGCCGGACGGTGCTGTCCTGGCGTTCTCGGTGGGGGAGGGGTCCGGCCAGACGGTCTTCGACGCCTCGGCGTTCGAGAATGACGGCATCCTCGGCACCTCGACCGAGGCCGAGTGGGAAGACCCGAGCTTCGCGAACGGCAGGGTGGGCAATGCCCTTCTCTTCGACGGCATGAACGACCTGGTGACCGTCCCTGACTCCCCCAGCCTGAGGATCACGGGGCCGATCACCCTGGAGGCCTGGGTCTGGTGGGAGCCGACCACTCAGTGGCAGCCTATCGTGGCCCGGAGCAACTGGCCCCAGCGGGCGTTCGGACTGTACGTCCACGAGAGCAGAGTGCTCCACATGTCGTACGTCTCGTCCACGGGCAAGGTCGGCGCTGTCCAGAGCGGTCCCGGAACGGTGCCGGTCAGGCAGTGGGTCCACCTGGCAGGCACCATCGACCCGATCGGGTCGAGCATGAGAATCTACGTGAACGGCTTCGAGGTCGCGCGGGCACCCGCGGCGGGCGCCCTTTCCCCGATGCCCGGTCTGCCGCTTCAGCTCGGCATCTCGGACGCCAGCCAGCAGGATACGTGCAGGCCGTTCAAGGGCAGGCTGGACGACGTGGCCGTCCTCGGCCGCCTGCTCTCGGCGGACGAGGTCGCGACCCGGGCGGGGCTCGACCGGACCGCGCCCACCGTGCGAGTCGATTCGCCGTCGAACGGTACCGCGGTCTCCGGACCGGTGACGGCGAGCGCCAGCGCCTGGGATGCGAGCGGTCTGCGGAGCCTCAGGCTCTTCGTGGACGATCTGGAGATCGGGGCCGGCAACGGGGCCCCCCTCGCCGTCTCGTGGGACCCCGCGGCTTTTCCGGGCGGGCCGCACACGCTTCGTGCACGGGCGGTCGACCTGAACGGCAACGAGGGCTTCTCCCCCACGGTCACGGTCACCGTGTCGCACCCGGGTGCGGAGCTGCCGGACGCCGTGCTGATCTACCACATGTCCGAAGGGGCAGGCCAGACCACCGTCGACTCGGGTGGGATCGGCAACACCGGACAGCTCGGATCCCTCCCCGGGCCCGACGGCGCCGACCCGATCTGGGGAGCCGGCCGGTCCGGCCCCGGGCTCGTCTTCGATGGGGTCGACGATCTCGTCCGGGCCGTCGACTCGTCCTCCCTTCGGGTACGGCAAGGGCTGACGCTCGAGGCCTGGGTGTGGTGGGAGCCCACGGCCCAGTGGCAGCCGATCGTGGCGCGCAGCAGCTGGCCCCGGCGGGCCTACGGCCTCTATCTCCACCAGAGCCGGCTGCTGCACCTGTCGTACGTGTCCTCGACCGGCCAGGTGGGGGCCGTGCAGACCGCCGGCAGCGTGGTCCCGGCTCGTCAGTGGGTCCATGTGGCGGGCACCATCGACCCGGCAGCGAACCTGATGACGCTCCTGGTCAACGGGGTCGAGGTGGCCCGGGCTCCTGCCGCAGGGTGGCTGGCCGAGGCGTCGGGGCTGCCTCTGCAGCTCGGCATGGCGGACCCGAGCCAGCCCGATTCGTGTCGACCGTTCAAGGGCGTCCTGGACGAGGTGGGGGTCTACAGTCGCCCGTTGAGCACGGCAGAGATCGCAGCCCGCGCCGCGGTCGATCGACTGCCGCCGGTGGTGCGGATCGACTCCCCCGCTGACGGTTCGACGGTGGCCGGGGCGGTGACGATCCAGGCGAGCGCCAGCGACAACACGACGGTGGCGACCGTCCGGCTGCTCGTCGATGATGTCGAGGTCGGCAGCGGGTCCGGTGGCACCGCGAGGGTGGTGTGGGACACGAGGACGTGTCCGAACGGCACGCATGCGGTCCGGGCGCGGGCCGTGGACCCGGCCGGAAACGAGGCGCAGTCGACCCCGGTGAGCGTGACCGTCGCCAACGCGGCGGCCGAGCTACCCGGCGCCGTGCTGATCTATCACATGTCCGAGGAGTCCGGTCGGACCGCCGTCGATTCGAGCGGACACGACA
>JACQZM010000448.1:0-16637 GCA_016213885.1 Candidatus Rifleibacteriota bacterium
GCACTTCTTGCCGTCGTGCTCCGTGGATGGACAGCCAGGATCCCCCCAATGTGTCGCGGAGCCGGGCCTGTGATCAGGCCGCGGCCTGGCTGCGGAGTCAGCAAGGAAAGAGAAAGAGGAGGGGATCCGGATTGAGGTCGCGCTCGGGGGCGCGACTCGGACCCGGCGAGGCGCCGGGTCTTGCGACTCGGACCCGGCGGGGCGCCGGGTCTTGGACGGCAGCCCTGATTGACCAGGTCATGCGGGGCTGCTATCATCGCCCCGTTCTCGACCGGTGGCGCGAACTGGAGGACTCCATGCGTTTCCACGGCTCCCTGCGAACTCCCCTGTCGCTGGCCCTGCTCGTCACGATGCTGATCGCCACCGGCTGCGGCGAGACCCCTGGCGGCGCCGCCGGTTCGGCCGCACCCGGGGGCGACACGCTGAACGTGGCGTTCGTCTACGTGGGGCCGATCGGCGACGGCGGCTGGACCTTTGCCCACGACCAGGCGCGTCAACAGCTGGAGAAGGAGTTCCCGTTCGTGAAGACGGCGTTTCTCGAGAACGTTCCCGAGGGCGCCGATGCGGAGCGCGTCATCACCCAGTTCGCCCAGAAGGGGTACAAGATCATCTTCACCACCAGCTTCGGCTACATGGACCCCACCATCAAGGTGGCCCAGCGGTTCCCCGACGTGGCGTTCTTCCACTGCTCCGGCTACAAGCGCGCCAAGAACGTGGGCACCTACTTCGGCCGGATCGAGCAGTCGTACTACCTGTGCGGCCTGATGGCCGGCATGATGACCAAGAAGGGGAAGGTCGGCTTCGTGGCGCCGCACCCGATCCCGGAGGTGATCCGGCACATCAACGGCTTCGCCATCGGTTTCAGGAAGGCCAGGCCCGACGGCGAGGTGCGGGTCGTGTGGACCAACTCGTGGTTCGACCCCGGCAAGGAGAAGGAGGCGGCGCTGAGTCTGATGGACGCCGGCTGCGACATCCTGGCCACCGGCGCCGATTCGGTGGCGCCGCTGCAGGCGGCCCAGGAGCGGGGGTGCCTGGCGTTCGGTTACGACTCCGACGGCCGTCGGTTCGCCCCCCGGTCGTTCCTGACCGCGCCGATCTGGGACTGGACCGTGTACTACCGGAAGGTCGTCCAGGAGGTCAAGGCGGGCAAGTGGACGGCCGGCGACGCGTTCTGGGGCACCGAGACCGGGCTCGTGAAGCTCGCCCCGTACTCCGACCTGGTCCCGGCCCAGGTCCGGCAAGTCGTGGACCAGGCCACCGAGGAGATCAAGTCCGGCAAGCTCAAGGAGTTCGCCGGCCCGCTGTCGAGGCAGGACGGTTCCGTGGCGGTGCCGGCCGGCACGGTGGCCACTGACCCGGAGCTCTTGTCCATGAACTACTTCGTCCAGGGCGTGGTGGGCACGATCCCCAAGACCACCACCGGTCATTGAGCCGGTGTCGATGGATCGGGGCCGCCGGGCGCCGGACGCTCCCCCGCCCCCGGAGTGCGCCCTGGAGCTGAGAGGGATCCAGAAGCGGTTCGGTCAGTTCCGGGCGCTCGCCGCAGCGTCGCTCTCCCTGTGGAAGGGCGAGATCCACGCGGTTGTGGGCGAGAATGGCGCCGGCAAGTCGACCCTCATGAACGTGGCGACCGGGATCTACCAGCCCGACGGCGGCGAGGTGCTGGTGAATGGAATCCCGGTGAGGCTCTCGTCGCCCCGTCGGGCGCGGGAGCTGGGCATCGGGATGGTGCACCCGCACTTCCTGCTCGCCCGGAGGCACACGGTTCTGGACAACGTGCTCCTGGGGCTGCCTGGCGTCCCGGTGCTGCCGGACCGGAAGGCGCTGGGAGAGCGGATCCGGGGGCTCGCCGGGCGGTACGGTCTGCCGGTGGACCCGGACGCCTTCGTGTGGCAACTCTCCGTGGGAGAGCAGCAGCGCGTGGAGATCGTGAAGACGCTGATTCACGACGCGAGGATCCTGATCCTGGACGAACCGACGGCGGTGCTGACCCCGTCGGAGGCCGGGGAGCTGTTCGGGGTGCTCAGGAGGCTCAAGGCCGACGGGACCTCGATCGTCTTCATCTCCCACAAGCTGGAGGAGCTCCTGGAGATCTCCGATCGGATCTCCATCATGCGCTGCGGCGAGACCGTGGGGACCGTGACGACGAGATCGACCACCACGGGGGAGCTGGCCAGGCTCATGGTCGGAAGGGACGTGGTGCTCGACCAGACGCCCGGGGCGCCGGCGGCCCGGGGAACGGCGAGACCGCTGCTCACCGTGTCGGGCCTTTCGGCCATCAACGACCGGGGCGTGCCGGCGTTGAAAGACGTCTCGTTCGACCTGTGGCCCGGGGAGATCGTGGCGATCGCCGGGATCTCGGGAAACGGCCAGACCGAGCTGACGGAGATCCTGTACGGGTCCAGGGCGCCGGTCTCCGGGTCGTTCCGGCTGGGGTGCGACGCCGCCCCGGTGACCATGTCGCCCCGGCGGGCCATCGGCTCCGGGATCTCGTTCATCCCGGCGGACCGGCGCCGGACCGGGACCGCGCCGGGACTGTCGATCACCGACAACCTGCTGCTCAAGAGCTACCGGGAGCCGCCGTACTGCCGGGCCGGGTTCCTCGACCGGCGGGCCATGCACGACCACGCCGCCGAGCTGGTGGACACCTACGAGATTCGCTGTGCCTGTCTGGACCAGCCGGCCGGAACGCTCTCCGGAGGCAACCTCCAGAAGGTGATCATCGCCCGGGAGCTGGCGCGGTCGCCGTCGATCCTGATCGCGGTCTGTCCCTGCCGGGGGCTCGACGTCGGGTCGATCGAGACGGTCCGCCGGATCCTCCTCGCGGCCCGCGACCGGGGGACCGGCGTCATCCTGGTGTCGGAGGACCTCGACGAGGTGTTCTGCCTGGGCGACCGGATCGCCGTGCTGTGCGGCGGCGCGCTCGTTGGCCCGTTTCCCGCCGGCGAGGTGGACCGGGTGTCCGTGGGGCTCATGATGGCCGGCGCCAGGTGCGGCAAGGAGGGGACCGATGCGTCTCGTCCGGCGTGACGCGCCGTCGGCTCTCAGGTCCGTGGCCGCCGTGTCCGTGGCGTGCGTCATCGCCCTGGGCCTGGCCTCGCTGATCTTCCTGGCGCTGGGGCGAAACCCCCTGGAAGCCTACAGGGCCATGGTGGTCGGGGCGTTCGGCTCGTGGTACGGCCTCTCCGAGAGCCTGGTGCGGATGGTGCCGCTGGGCCTGTGCGCTCTCGGCATCGCCCTGGCGGCCCGGATGGGGCTCTGGAACATCGGGGCCGAGGGGCAGCTCGTCGCCGGGGCGATCGCCGCCACCTGGGTGGCGCTGTTCCTGAGGCCACCCGACTGGTCCATGGTCTGGCTCGTCGCCCTGGCGGCGGCCTGCGCCGGGGCGCTCTGGGCCACCCTCGCCTCGGTGCTGAGAGCCTGGATCGGCGTGAGCGAGATCCTGTCGACGCTGATGCTCAACTACGTCGCCCAGGCGTGCCTGGAGTACCTCGTCTACGGCCCCTGGAAAGGGCCGGACCGGTTCCCCTACACGGTCTACTTCCCCCAGTCGGCCTGGCTGCCACTGTGGCCCGGCACCCGGATCCATCCGGGCCTGGTGGCGCTGGTGGTGCTGGCCGTGCTGCTCTGGGTGCTCTTGAAGACGACCCGGCTGGGATTCGAGATCCGGCTCACCGGGGACTCCCCATCCGCCTCCGACTACGCCGGCGTGCCGGCCCGGTCGAACATCGTGCTCGTGATGGCGATCTCGGGCGCCCTGGCCGGCCTGGCCGGCATGTTCGAGGTGACCGGCCTGGAGCACCGGCTACCCCATGCGGTGGCGCCGGGCTTCGGCTACACCGCCATCATCGTGGCCTGGCTGGCCCGGCGGCACATGCTCGGCTGCCTGCTGGTGGCGCTCGTCTTCGGAGGGCTGATCGTCGGCGGGGAAGACGTCCAGATCACCCTCAGGATCCCCCAGGGCGCCGTGGGGGTGCTCCAGGGCCTCCTGTTCGTCTCGGTCCTGGGGGCCGAGGTGTTCGAGCACCACGAGGTGAGGTGGGGCCGACGATGACCGCGGAACCGTCGATGCTGGTGGCGATCCTCCACGCCGCGATCAACGCGGGCACGCCGATCCTCTTCGCGGCCACCGGCGAGGTGATCGTGGAACGGTCCGGCGTGCTGAACCTGGGCCTCGAGGGGATGATGATGATCGGCGCGCTGAGCGGCTTCGCGGCCTCCAGGGCGCTGGGCGACCCGTGGCTCGGGTTCCTCGCCGCAGGGGGCGCCACGGCTCTCTTCGCCCTGATCCACGCCTGCCTCGCCGTGGGCTTGAGGGCGAACCAGATCGTCTCGGGGTTGGCGCTGACGATCCTGGGATGCGGTCTGGCTTCGTTCCTGGGGAACGCCCTGGTGGGCGAGGTGGCGCCCCGGTTCGAGACGGTGCCGGTACCCGGGCTCGTCTCGATCCCGCTGGTGGGACCGATCCTGTTCCGGCACAAGGGTCCGGTCTACCTCTCGTTCGCCCTGACCGGCCTGGCCTGGTTCTTCCTGTACCGGACGCGACCCGGCCTGGCGCTGCAGGTGACCGGCGACAGCCCCGAGACCGCCGACGCCGCCGGGATCGACGTGCCGCTGGTCCGGACGCTGGCCGTGGCGGTCGGCGGCGCCATGGCCGGGATGGGCGGGGCGTACCTGTCGCTGGCCGACACGCCGAGCTGGATGGACAAGATGGCCGCGGGCCGCGGGTGGATCGCCGTGGCGCTGGTGATCTTCGCAGGCTGGGACCCGGTGCTCGCGGCGTTCGGGTCGTACCTGTTCGGCGGACTGGTGGCCGTGCAGCTCAGGATCCAGGCGTTCGGCTACTCCGTCTCCCCCTACGTGCTGTCGATGCTCCCCTACGTGGCCACCCTGGCGGCGCTGACGGCGAGCTCCCTCAGGCCCCGGCTGCGACTCGTGTCCGGGGCGCCGGAGGCGCTGGGACGACCGTTCGACCGGGAGGAGCGGCGGTAGCCTGAACCCGCCGTGTTGCGACGGCGAATGCGACAGGGGTAGACTCCGGACTGATGAAGCAGCTCTCCCGAAGCCGCCGGCCAGCGGCTCGCGGCGGCGTCTGGCTCTTCCTGCTCGTGGCGGCGTGCGCGTTCGCCATCGGCTGCAACGGCTCGTCCAGCCCGGGCGGCTCCTCCGGCTCGCTCTCCGGCACGGTCACCGCCCTCGACGGCGCGACCCCCATCGACACGATCGGCTGCGACCTCGCCCCCTCCGGCGGCAGCGCTCTCTCCGTGAGGCCGCTGAGCGGCGGCTCGGTCTTCCGGAACAGCTACACCTTCCCGTTCGTGGCCCCGGGCGTCTACGTGCTCAAGGTGACGGCCCCGGGGTACACCACGGTCAACGAGAGCGTGTCCGTGTCGGGCGACGCGATCGTCGACGAGAGGCTGGTGAGCGAGGCCGGGTGGGACTCGTTCATGGGAGACGGGGATCACCGGTTCGACGGATCGTCGGGCTATCTGATGGTGCGCGCCCTGGACCTCCAGGGGGCGCCGATCTCCGGGGTCTCGATCAGCGTCACTCCCGCGGCGTACGAGACCGGCGGGTACGTCGATGACGCGCAGGCCGTGGTCCGGTGGGACGGCACCTCCACCTCGGAGTCCGGGTGCGCCTTCTTCTACAGGGTCGCACCCGACACGGAGCTCACGGTGACCGGCGCCCGGCTGGCCCACGTGTTCACCACGCTCGACCGGGTGAAGGCGATCGCCGGGGAGATCGTCATCGTCACCCTCGTGGGGGCCTCCATCGACTCGGTGACGCTCTCCCCTTCGTCGGCCACGCTGACCGCTGGAGGCACGCGACAGTTCGCGACCAAGGTGCGGTACGTGGACGGCTCGAGCCGCGATGTGACCTCCGAGGCGGCGTACGGGTGCGACAATCCGCTGGCCGGGTCGATCGACGGCGCCGGTCTGTTCACGGCCGTGTCCGCCGGAACGCTCCCCCAGACCGCCAGCGTGACCGCCTCGTTCGAGGGGGTGGCCAGCGGCCGGTCCACCGTCACGGTGAACGAGCCTCCGGACACGACGCCCCCCACGGTGATGATCGTGGAGCCGGTGGACGGCGCCACCGGCGTGGGAACGACCACGACCGTCACGGCCACGTTCAGCGAGCTCCTGGACCCCACGTCGGTCACCACGGAGACGTTCCTTGCGGGCAGCGCCGCCGGGCCTCTCGAGGGGACCGTGGGGTGTACCGGCACCCTGGTCACCTTCTGGCCGGCCAGCGCTCTGCAGCTTGCGACCACGTACCAGGTGACGCTCACCACGGACGTGAGCGACCTGGCCGGCAACCGCATGGCCGCCTCTCACACCTGGAGCTTCCAGACCGTGGCGCCGGAGTAGCGGCCCGGCCGACGGTCCCTCCGGGCTCGCCGGCTTCGTCGGAGCTCGGCCAGGAGAGGGCGAAGCCAGGGGTGGCGAACCGATGTCGACGACCTGTCAGATCTGCGGGGAGGAGATCGGCGACCTGATCGTCCGGTGCGTCGCCTGCGACACGGCGCACCACGAGGAGTGCTTCACCTGGGCCAGGGGCTGCTCCACCTACGCCTGCGGCGAGGTCAGCTACTACACGCTGATCGACGGGCTAAGGACGGTCGTCTGCGCCGACCCGACCGGCGGCAGCCGCGGCGCCGCGGGGAAGCGCTCCTCCCCGTGCCGGGCCGTTGCCTCCCCGAAGAAGGATCGGAAGCCCGCTCGCGGTCTCGAACAGAAGGGCGCTTCCGGGCCGGTCTGGGCGCCGGGGCTGCCGCTGCGCGTCGAGTCGGGTGCCGATGAACCGCTGGTGCTCGACCTGGACACACCGGGCGAGCGGCTCCGGGAGTTCCTCGTCGTGGGCGGCATCGCGGTCGCGGGGCTCGCTCTCCTGCTCGTGCCGCTCTGTGCCCTGGGCCTCCTGCCTCCCAGCGGTGTGATGATCACCTTCATGCTGGCCGCCCTGGCGATCTCGGTCAGCGGAACGATCTTCAACTTCACCGACTGCTACTACCTGCTCGACCCGAAGAGGAGGGTGCTGCTGTATCAGCGGGAGCTCTGGGGCACGACGACCATGACCGAGGTGTGCTCGCTCGATCGGATCAGGGCCGTGAAGATCCGGGGCTGCCGGACCCTTCTTGGCCGGGGGTGGAAATTCTGGCTGGAGCTTCGCCTTTCGGAGGGCGGCCCGGTCCGGATCTCGGACCCCTTGCGGATCGGCGGGGAGCTGGCCGCCGTCGTGAGTCACCGGCACCCCACTCTGGTGGCGCTCAGGCTCAAGGCGAGCCAGGTGGCGCAGCTCTGCGGGCTCCGGCTGGCCCCGGTCGAGGTGGCAGGCGCAACGCCGGCGCTGCCGGAGCGGTGACCGTGAGAAGGCAGGCCCAGCGCCCGTGAACCTCGCACCGTGGATCCAGATGGTACTGCCTCTTGGTCTGGTCTCGCTCGTCGCGGTCTGTCCGGCGTTCGGCCAGGTCAGCGACCTGGAGCTCGTGGCCACGCATGCCGGTGGCGCCCTGTACCGCACGACCGGGGCCGGACCACGGCAGCTCCAGGTCGTGGTGCTCCGCGGCGACTGGTCCGGCATGGGCCGACAGTACGGGGCTCTGCTGGGCGCCTCCATGAGAGAGTTCTACGGTCTGGCCGTGGATCGCTACCTGATCGGCCTCAAGAAGTGCCGCTACGAGGAGCTGAGGCAACACGGTCGCGAACTCACCCAGAGGCTGCCCGGTTCGCTCAGGGAGCTGATCCGGGGCATGGCAGCCACCTCGGGGATCGGGCTGGACAGGCAGTGCATCGTCAGCGCGCTCACGTTCCTCCTGGTCACGACCGGTTGCTCCGGCCTGGCGGCCTGGGGGCGGTACACCGGCGGCGGGCCGCTGGTGGCCGGGAGGAACTGGGACTCGACCAGGGGACCGCTCCACGGCTTCGGCCGGTTCGTGACCGTCGTCGTGTACAACCCCGACGGAGCCAGGCGTTCCGTGGCAGAGGTCTGCTACGTGGGAACGGCTCAGCCGCAGGTCGGCATGAACAGCGACGGCCTGTTCCTCGACCTTCACACTGCAGGACGATCGGACCCGGGAACGTTCGAAGAGAGAGCGTCGGTGAACGGAGCGCTCTTCGCGGCTCTCCTGGGGTGTGCGGACGCGAAGCAGGTGGGCCGGATGCTCGAGCGAACGCTGCCATCCAAGGCGGTGGTGGTGACCGCTGCCGACCCGACCGTTGCGGAGGTCCACGAGTGGTCGACCCGCGGCGCCAGACGCCGGGGGGGAGAGGGGTTCGTGGCCTCCACGAACCACTTCGTGCACCCGCTCTGGACCGATCTCCCGTCGATCCCGGCCGGAGCGGCCGGCGGGTTCACCAGGGAGCGATTGACGAACCTCCTGGCCCTGGGGGGGAACCTCCGGGATTCGGTCGACGTCCACAGGCTGATGCGGATCCTCGAGACGGCGATCCCGGACGGGGGTCCGTCGTTTCCCCCTGGCGGACCGCTGGAGACGTACCACCGGGTCGTGGCCGTTCCGGGACAGCGGACGCTGTGACTCGCCGTGGCCGACCACTGCGGGTGGAAGCGGATCGATCTTGGGCCGTTGTTCGCGCGCCGGCACCGGCCGCTCGGGGGCGCGACTCGGACCCGGCGCGGCGCCGGGTCTCGGGATGTCCCGTCGCTGGATCCGTCTACTTGCAGTTGCAGTGATCCATCCGGCGGTGGTGCAGGCACCAGTGCAGGTGACGGCCGGTCTTGCCCGCCTTGGACACCTTCGAGGACTTGACCTGCGCCGTCGTGAGATTCCCCTTCTTTGCCACGGTTCGCCCTCGCCCCCTGGCTTCCACCACGGACGCGGTCAGGGCCAGAGACAACAGAATCACCAGAACTCTCATCGCGATCTCCTTTCGAGAAAAGTGTGAAGGAACGAGGCGGAGCTTACGGGATCGGCGCGTCGTCGGGCCAAGGACTCCGCAGGACATGAAGTGTTCGATCGAGGTTTGGCCCCGGCTCATCGTGAGAAGACGTGCGGTGTCGGCCACCGTCGCGAAGATGCCGTACGCGTCGTGGAGCCTGGCTTGAACCCTCGAGAGGCCCGGCGCGATCTCAGCGAGTCGCCGCGGACCCCACCACCTCGACCAGCCTGGGCACCTTGTCGGTGACGATGCCGCCCACACCGACCTCCATCAGCTCGCGCATCTCGTCAGCGTCGTTGATGGTCCAGCCGATCAGCCGGGCCGCGTCCGGCAGGTTCGACGGAAGGACACCGCTCGCCTGCCCTCGGGCGCGGGGGCCGTCGGGGGCGACGGTCTCGCTCTGGACCCCGACGAGGTCCAGCCGTCTCTCCCCGCCGAGCCTTTCGCGGGCCTTCTGGTACAGGTTCTTCAGATAGCGCAGGTCCTTCTTGACGACGTTCTTGAACGTGCGCCACGGGCGCAGGCCGATCCTCGGCTTGCCGATGGAGACGTACTCGCACCCTTCGGGCAGCCCTTCCACGGAGACGCCGAACCTCTCGGGGTCGGGCGTCAGGGAGACGATCTCGTGGTCCAGGCAGAACGACGCCCGGGATCCACCACGGACGGACATGAGCTGCGTCAAGACCCCGCGACTGGTCGGCATGAGAACCGCCTTCTGATCCACGCCGGCTCTGGAGAGCACGTCGAAACAGGCGGACCCGAATCGTCGGGCGACATCCGGCATGTCATCGGGGACCTTCACGTCCAGGAAGAACCGGACCAGCCCGGGGGCCCGGGCCGCCCACCCGGCGAACTCGTCCAGGGTCGGAGGCGTGATCCTGGAGTGGACTTGCGTGCCCACCGGCATGAACCGGAGCGTGTACCCGTAGTTGGCCAGGAACTGGCCCAGATCGAGCTCGTAGGTGGGACGGCGGAGCTTGGACCACAGGTCCGGCACCCAGGGCCGGTATCTCATGCCCGGCTCGAGCCCCAGCTCTCTCACCAGGGCGACCGCCTGGGAGTGCTTGTAGTCGTGCCAGAGCACGATCCGGTCGTCCTTGGTGAGGCAGACGTCGAGCTCCACGGCGTTGGCGCCCTGGGCGAGCGCCTGCTGGAAGCTCGGAAGGGTGTTCTCCGGCAGAACCCCCGGGGCGCCCCTGTGGCCGATGACGAGGAACGGCAGCGGCCCCTGCTGCTGGTCGGCCGCCGGGAGCGCTCCGGCACCCAGCAGAGCGACCGCAACCACCAGGCACCCCAGGCGAAGTGTAGGCATGGCTCGCCCCTTCCCGGGCGCGCCGGCCCGGACGTTCCCGGAAATTCTAGCACCGGAACGGTCGAATGACCAGGCACCGGGAGGCCCAGGAACCCCCATCTGCTCCACGGAGCTTGGCTCGTGACTTCCGACGTCTCTTCAGACGGAACAGAGCAGCCACCGCGTTGACGCATCGCGTCACAGCCGGACCTCCACGCGCACCAGGCCCACGGCCCGGGCCGGAACCAGCGCCTCGTCGGCTCCCGGCGGCGCCTTCTGGGGAGCCCCCAGGGTGAGCAGGACCAGCTCCCCGGGCTCCTCGGCCAGGATGCGGCTCCACTGTGGTCCGAGCGGGAACGTCCTCGGCCCCACCTGGCCGAGAAGCCTCGGCGCCGGCCCCGGCCTTGCGGGAACGGCGTCCCAGCTCGCCACGGCCGATGGCGACCCCCACCCCCAGAACCCGGCGGCCCTGAGGTCCAGCGACTGGCCTGCCCGGAGGCGGATCCCGGTCCGCTCCAGCGGAGTCAGCGGGTCTATCCAGAACACCCGGACACCGTCCTCCGGTGCCTCCATCAGGAGCCTCAGCGCCGCCTTTCCGGCGAAGGCAGCGAGCGGTTGGCCCGACAGGGTCGCCAGAGCCTGGATGGCGTCGCGGGCGCCACGGTGCCCGAGCCGCCCCAGACAGATCGCCACGAGAGCCCGGCGGTGGAGGCTGGTCGGATCGTCGCGGGGACTCAACCGCGCGAGCAGGCTGGCCAGCGCCGGCGCCGACTCGGAATCGCCCAGTTCGGCCAGCGCCATGGCCGCCCGGCCCAGCTCGTCGGCGTCGGACAGGGCGATCGCCCTCAACGGGTCCAGAGCCTCCAGGTCTCCTCTGCGGCCCAGGGCCCAGCAGGCGGCGTCGCGCAGCGCGGGATCGGAGCAGCGAAGCATCTCCCCGAGCGCGGGGACCACGGGGACGCCGGAGGCCCGGTGCTGGCCCACGAGGCCCAGGGCGATCGCCGCCGCAGCCCGCAGCGGGGCGGGCCGTTGCGCGGCGGCCAGCGAGACCAGCTCCGGCACCGCCGTCGTGATTCCCCGGTGTCCCATGGCCAGCACCAGCGGGAGCTCCGCGGGGGTCCGCAGGAACGCTTCCAGCAGCGCGGACGAGGCCGCGGGGCGGTCCAGCGACGCCAGGAAGTGGACCGCCGCCGCGAAGAGCGGACCCGCCCGCCGACGATCGAGATACCGGCCGAGCCGGTCCGCGGCCCGGTCGTCGCCCAGGAACGCCGTTCCGGCCAGGCCCAGCCAGGTCGATTCCGGCGCGGGGCTGGGCGCACCGTCGAGGATGGTGCCGAGGAGCTCCCCGCCACGCTCCCGGTCGGCCCGGACCATCGCCTCCGCCAGGACCGATCCCCGGTGGCTCCTCGAGGAGAAGAGCCGCTCGCCCGTGGGGAGCTCCGTCGATGTCGCCAGGGAGTCGGACCGGCTGGCGGCCAGGTCGGGCTGGAGGCTCTCCAGGAATCGCAGCGTCTCGCCCCCCGGGACCGCGCCGAGCCCCCCGGCGATGGCCTCGAGCCGGTCGACCTTCAGCGCCCCGTTCGGCCCGGCTCTCAACCGCGGGAGGGCGCAGAGCGCCAGCTCCAGCGCCCTGGAGTCCCGGGCGGCGGCCAGCGCCCTCACGTCCTGGACCAGGAGATGCGGGTCGGTCTCCTCGAGGAACACCGGGTACAGCTCCTCCCCGATCCCCGGCGCCCGCACGAGCTCCAGGAACCTGGCCATGGCCCGCCGGGTGCCGAACTTCAGCCTCCCCCGGTACTGCTTCAGCGCCGCCACGGTGGCCTCCACCGCGCGCGTCCAGTGGCTCCTCGAGCCGTCGCACGATCTCCCGGACCGTCTCGCCGTGGTGGCTCCCGGAGGTCTCGAACCGGTACGGCTCGATCCCTCCGGAGGCGTCGGGGGCGGTTATCTCGAGGAAGTACCTCGATGAAGGGCGCAGCCCCTGAAGCTCCCACCGGAACCATCTCGAGCCCGCTCGCTGGCTCCTCCGGTGGAGCGGCGTTCTCTGACCCCAGACCCCGACCTGGGCCTCCAGAGCGGACCCGCCGGGGTTGTCCAGATCCACCAGCACCGAGACGTCGCCGGGCCAGCAGATCACGTTGCCCAGGGTAGCGCGCGGCGCCGGCCGGGAGGGGCCGCCCTGGATCGGCCGCGCGGGCCGCTCTCTTCCGGGTCGCAGCGCAAGGAGCGCCGCCACGGCGATCAGCGCCACCGCTCCCGCGACGGCGGCCGGCCGGCGGAAACCGGCGGGAGCGGGAGCCGTCGGGGTGGGAACCTCGTGGCCTCCCCTGTCCTCTCGGGTTCCCGTCGTGCTCGATGGCTCCCGGTCCACGGGCGGGGCGAGCCGAAAGGAGTCCCTCCGGCTCGAGTCGTCCCTGACCTGCCAGTCATCGAGCAGCCGGATCGCCTCCGGTGCCGTCCGGACCCGGGTCGACCGATCCGGATCGAGGAACCGCGCGATCACCCGGTCCAGTCCCGGGGGCAGGTCGGGGCGGACCTCGCCCGGCGGGGTGAACCGCCCCAGAACGATGCTGAGAGACAGTTCGCGCAGGGTGCTGCCGGCGAACGCCCGGGTGCCGGTGAGCATCTCGTAGAGGATCGCCCCGACCCCCCACAGATCGGCCTCGGGACCGACGGTCTCCCGTTTCAGGCTCTCCGGCGCCAGGTAGCGCGGGGTGCCCAGGATCTCCCCGATGCCGGTCAACGCGGTTCGAGTCAGGTCTTTCGCCAGCCCGAAGTCCATCAGGGTCAGGTGGTCCTGGGGGCCTATCATGAGATTCGAGGGTTTCAGGTCCCGGTGCAGCAGCGATCGTTCGTGGCAATAGGAGATGGCGTCCAGCAGCTGACGCGCGAGACCCAGCGCCCGCGGCACCGGCAGCGCCCCTTCTCGCTGGAGGATCTCGTCGAGCGGGCTGGCCTCCTTGAGATACTCCATGACGTAGTACAGCCGCCCGTGGAGCTCTCCTGAATCGAAGATCTTGATGATGTTGGGGTGAGCCAGACCGATCAGGACCGCGATCTCGCGATGGAACCGCCTGGCGGTCTCGTCGCCCTCGGCGGGCAGGTTGAGGAGGAGCTTGACCGCCACCTCCCGGTCGAGCGGTCGCTGGAGAGCGCTGTAGACGACCCCCATCCCCCCGCGCCCGATCTCGCCCAGGAGCTTGTACGCGGCCACGGTCTCGATCCCTCCCGGCTTCCCGCGCAGGGTCGCCTGCGGCGTCTGCAGGGGCCCCTTCCCCGGCGGCCAGCCTGGCGCTCCCCGGATTGTCTCACAAGAGGGTCCTCATCGAACAGGTGCCGATCCACACTCTCGCCGACCCTGGGAAGGGCCCTGGTGAGGCGGTCCCCGGACGGTCGATCGGTGGTAGAATGCCCCCGCTCGCCGGCGGGCCGCGGTTCGATCGTACCGCCGGGGGAGATCGAGCCGTGTCGTCCACACTCGTCCTGGTGCTCGCATCCGCGGCGCTTCACTCGGGCTGGAACCTGACGCTCAAGCGAAACCAGGACCCGCCCGCGGCGACCACGGCGGTGATAGCGCTCACGGGCGTCCTGGCGTGGGCGGCCGCGCTGGCCGAGTGGGCGACCGGCCTGGGCGTGCCGTTCGGGGACGGCGGCGCCTTCGCCCTCTCGCTGGGCTGCGGCCTCTCCGAGGCAGCCTACTTCATCTGCCTGGCCCGGGCGCTCCGCGATGCGCCGCTCGGGGTCGCGTACGTGGTCGCCAGAGGCGGCTCGATCCTGTTGCTGTGGCCGTTGTGCTTGGCAGCGTACGGAGAGCGAGCGTCTCTGCTCCAGGGCGCGGGCGTGGCCGCGATGCTCTTGGGCCTCGTACGGCTCTACCCGGTCGGAGCGGCCCCGGGCCTCGAGCGAGCGGGCTACGGGTGGGCCGTGGCGACCGCGCTGTTCACGGCGACGAACCACGTTCTGTACAAGGGGGCGCTGCTGGCCGGCGCGCGTCCCTGGGGTACGTTCGCCCTTGCCATGCTCGTTGCCGCGCCGGTGAACCTTGTCTCTCTCCCGGGACCGGATCGGCTCGGACGGATGCGTCGTGCGGCCCTCGAGGCGCCTTGGGCGCTGCTCTGGGCCTCCGTGCAGTGTGCCGCAAGCCTCGGCCTGGCACTGTTCGCGATGCGCCTCGCCGGCGCCGCCTGGGTCGGGACGCTGCGCAACGTGTCGGTCGCCGTGACGCCGCTGCTCGGCTGGCTGGTTCTGGGAGAGCGACCGGGCCGCCGGGCGTTTCTGGGGTTCGTCCTGACCGTCGCCGCGGTGGTGCTCCTCGCCCTCTGAGCCCGTCGGGCGCCTCCTTGGCCGGCCCCGAGCGGCCGGGTCTTGGGGTCGATCGTCGTGGATGATGTGGCGGTCTGGCCGTAGGGGCAGAAGACCCTGCGAAGGGGAACGCTCTCGCCCGAGCACCGGTAGCGGCTGTCCACGGTCAACAGACCGACGCGCTGCGGGGCTGGCTTTCCGGGCGATCCCCCTTGGAACTCGATGCGCGGGTGGCCAGGATCCCCCAGCTGTTCCGCAGAGCTTGGCTCGTGACGAAGCGGCGGCCTGGAACCAAGGTCACGATGGAAGTGGAGGGGATCCGGATTGAAGTCGCGCTCGGGAGAGGGAAGTGAGGAGGGGATCAGGTTGAAGGTCGCGCTCGGGGGCGCGACTCGGACCCGGCGAGGCGCCGGGTCTTGGGTGGCCGGTCACTTCGAGCGATCCGGATCGTCAAGTCCCAGACATCGCAGAACGGTCTCCCGATCAATGCCTTGCTCGATCATCTTCTGCGCGGCCTTGCGAAGACCCTCCGCCTCACCCTCCTTCCTCCCCTCTGCCAGCCCTGCCTCCCGGCCTTCCTCCCGGCCCTCTTCCCGGCCCTCCTCCCGGCCCTCTTCCTTCCACTTCTTCGTCCACTCCACCACGGTCTCCGACAGCATGGCGTCCACCTCCTGCAGATCGTTGAACTCCGGAAACGTCTGCCCAGGAGCCCGCCCCGGCAGGAACGTCCGTGCAAACCACACCGTGAAGTCACGCCGCAACCTCGTCTGTTCGGGAGCCCTCAGCCAGCCGACCAGCTCGTGCAGCACGGCGCAGACCTCTTCTGGCTTCCGACTTCTCTCCAGACGGAACAGAGCAGCCACCGCGTTGCGCGCCGATATCAATTCGCTCTCCGACCACCGGATCTCGTCGATCAGCAGGTACTCGAACGACGGGCGATACCGCTCGAGCCCGCGGGGAAGCTCCTCGATCAGCGCACGGATGTCCACGGGAGCCGTCCAGGCGGGCTTGCCGTTGTACAGCACCAGCGGCAGCACCGCCGGCAACGACTCACCGGGGCCCACCATCCCGGTGCGCACGAGATCCTGGTACAGCAGGCCGAGGTAGGTCACGAGCCTGACCGCCATGAACCGGTCGCTCACCGACTGGAACTCGATCAGCAGGTAGACGTACACGCGACGTGACCCCCACCGGACGCTCCAGACGATGTCGCCCTCGCGCTCGCGCAGGTCATCCGAGACGAAGGTGCCGGGTCTTCGCTCGAGCGTCGAGAAGTCGAGCTCCCCGACCCAGTCTTCCTTGACGAAGGTGAGCAGGAGATCGCGGACCATCTCCGGGTGAGAGAACAGCAGCTTGTACGGATGATCGTAATCAGCCATCGGGGGACACCCACGGGCCCTGGCGCAGTGAAACGGTACGGACACCCACGGCCCGTACTGATTCTACCGCCTCGGATGGACGGTGGGCACGTGGCACATGTCGACGGGCGTGGAGCTGGCCACAAGTTCTGCCGAGGCCATCAGGCTCCCATGAGCTCGACGACCGCCTCGCCGGGATCCGGGAAGCCGGCCTGCAGGACGATGTTCTGCTGGTCCAGGAAACCGTGGGGGTCCGACCGCAGCCGCGCCACCACGTCCGGATCCTCCAGGAGGTGGTACGAGGCCGTGGGAAGGAGATGGCGGAGCAGCCAGGTCTTCCCGGCTTGTCGCGGTCCCGTGAGGACGACGGCCGGGAAGGCCCGGGCCGCTTCGAGGACGACCCTCAATCTCACGCCCTGGAACCCTCGAAAAGCGCTCTCGCCCGGGTCCCACCTGCGGAAAGGACTCGTCGCGTCAGGGTCGGTCCGATTGCGAAGGCCCCGGCGAGAAGTCCCATGGCTGGCCCGCCTTGGCCAGGAGGCCAGCAGGGTTCGAGTCAGTCCGGCTGGTCGCCGCTCTCACACCCCGACCTCCAGATGCCGGCGGAGGCGCTGGCGGACGCGGCGGTCACGGGCGCCTGACGGCCCAGATCAGGCAGGTCCCGTCCCGGTGGCCGCTCAGCAGCTTCGTCCCGTCCGGGGAGAACGCCAGGGCGGTCAGTTCGACGTCCGGCATCCTCATGGCGCTGACCTCCCGTCCCAGGGTCAGGTCCGTGACATGGAGCAC
>JACQZM010000448.1:16744-21798 GCA_016213885.1 Candidatus Rifleibacteriota bacterium
AGCTCCCGTCCTGAGGGCAGCTCCCAGACGCGCACGACCGCGGCGTTCTCGGACCGGTCGCCCGCGTCCTCGAGGCACGCCACGAGCCTGTCATCCGGCGAGATGAACACCTGGTGGAGAGCGCGCGAGGGCCGGGCAGGCAGATCCACGATCCTGGCTCCGGTCAGCGCGTTCCAGACCTGGACACACCCTTTCTGGAGCCGTCGTGCCGCGACCTCACCGGAGCGGGACAGGACGAGATTCGACAGCTCTGCGTCTGACTTGAACCGACGCCCCGTGGCGATGGCAGAGGCGGTCCCACCTAGCCAGGCGGCGTCGGGGAACCACTCGACGGTGCCGGTACGCTCCGGCTCCACCGTTGCGGGACCGGCGGGGCCCACCTCCAGGTCCTGGGCCGGGACCTCCAGCAGGACGCGGGGAAGTGGCCGTCGCGACTCGACGCTCCAGGGCTGGATGGACAGATCCTCCAGAGCGACGCGGAGATGTCCATCACGGCTCGAGAAGGCGGCGGCGTGCGCGCGGGGCGCAGAACTGAATTGACTGTGGCCTGAACCGTCGGGGCCGGGCGGTAGAACGGCCGGGGGCGACTGCCGGAGGCGGTCCCACAGCCGAACCTCCTGCCTGCCGCCGCGACAGGCCACCCATCGGCCCCCGGGAGAGAGGGCCAGGAAGCCCAGACCATAGTGCCGCGCGTCGAGAGTTCCGACCTGTTTCATGGACGCGCTGTGCCAGAGGATGACCGATGGCTGGGAGCTCCCGTCCAGCGTCGCCACCAGGTCACCGTCCGGCGAGAAGGTTGCCGAATCCACCTCGTTCGCGTGTCCTCGATGCTCGGTAAGCTCCGCCCCCTTCGACAGACCGCAGGCCAGGATCAGTGACGAATGAGGCGACGAGAGCATCAAGGTGGCTCCGTCCGGCGTCACGGCCAGCGAGGGGAAGAGTATCCAGCGCGACCTCATCGGAATCTCCCGGGATTCGCCCGTGGCCAGATCCAGGAGCGTTGCCCGTCCGTAGCCCGCGATGGCCAGGTGGGCTCCACCCGGAAGGAACACGGCCGTTTCGGGGATCACGTCGTACTCCTTCAGGATCTCACCGGTAGAGGTAGACAGGAGGCCGATCCCCGTCCTCCCTGACATTCTCACGGCGAGCACGAGACCGTCGGGAGAGAAGCCCAGGGGCCGGGCCCAGTCCGTGCGAGGGACCCTGCCGATCTCGACGATCAGCGCGCCGGTCGCCACGTTCCAGAGAGTGAACGGGCCCGCATCTTCCATGGCGGCCACCCGCTGGCCGTCGGCAGAGAGCATGAGGTTCGAGTTGAGGTTGGAGGGCCTGGGAATCGTCCTCACCAACTTTCCGGAGACCAGATCGAAGACGCGAATCCCATGCGACTGGTCCCACGAAGCCACGTGATATCCGCTGGAGGACACGGCCACCACCTCGCAACAGTCCTTCGACAGGTCGAGCAGCGGGGAACGGCTCCAGGTGGACAGGTCCCACCGTGTCACGCCAGTGCCCTCGACCACCACCAAGCTCTTGCCGTCCGCGGTGAACGCCACGCGGACTCGCTGCCAGCCCCATCCCCACCCCAGGAGAGGGAGGTGCCTGAGCGGGGTACCGGTCGCGGCGTCGCGAATCACCACTCTGGGCTGGCGGTGCCAGGATCGACTGACCGTATCCGGGCCAGCAAGCGTGGTCTCACCGACGGTCGCCAGCAGCTTGCCGTCGACGGAGATCGACAGCGCCATCGTGCCGCCCGCCTGCCGCCAGCGAGCGGTGCCCAGCCGGCCGAGCGCCCCTCGAGGAAGCGGATCGTCCTCCATCCGGGAGCACGCCGAGCGTTGCGGCGCCAGGAGCGGGGAGGACCGCGGAAGCGGCGACGAACGTGGACGCGGGAGGTTCGCGAGCCACGAGGCGAAGACCGTGCCCGGAGCGGGCCTGTCAGGCGTTGGCCCGGGGATCCGGCCCGGATGCAGCGCCGGATAGGCCACTCGCAACACAGGCATCAGCAGCAGCCCGAGCAGCAAGACCACGATCCCGTGACCCCGGCGTCGGGCCGTCCGCCGAGGAGGCGTGGCCAGGGGCGCCTTGGCGCAGAGGCACGATGGACAGTGCCCGAGGGCGCTGAAGCAACCTGAGTGAAGGGCCGCACCGCAGGCCGCGCACGCCTCTCCCGAGGTCCCGATCTCGAGCGAACACGCAACGCATCCCGGATCGTCGGTTCTTGCCGTCATCGTTCTCACCTCGCTGCGCAATGGACGGCAGATTCCGGTCCAGGTTCAGATCCGGTTCTTGTAGTCGAAGAGCCCCACGACCCGGACGGTGCTCACGGCCTCCCGCGTCCCTCGCACGCGCGCGGGCTACAGCCCCCACGGCGCGATCCAGCTCAGTTTGCCCATTGGTGCAGAGAAGACAGCAGTAACACCACTACGCCCGCGTATATGGCCGCAAGATTGCTGTCCCGGTCTGCCCGCAGGCTCCTGGTCGTCTGCACGAGCAAGGCGACGCCAACCCCGACGCAGGCAACCATCGCCAATCCGTCGCAGCCCCGCACGAGGTCCTGCACAGACCCCCACACGCATCGCCAGACCGGATGCTGCGGACTCCACGCCCGAAACACGGTTACTGAGAGCCACCCGCGCACGAAGATCACCACGACGCGAAGGCCAAGGCAAGCGACAAACGCGTACAGTACATACCTCGTCGACCAGGCTATCGGACACTCCGCGGCGGCCAGGCCCACCCTGTTTGCCTCGTCGCCGTGCGACGCCAACAGGCGCCACCCCCTGCTCGCCGCGACCGCAATCAGCACCACCGCGAAGCCAGGAATGGCAAGGGCCACTGGCCACTCTTCGAGCAGCCACGGGTCGAATTGCACCATCCGGATCGTCGGATACCGCCCCATCAGGCCCCACGCGGACAGAAGCACCGCAACCCACGCCATCACCCACATGATCCTGTTGATAAGACCTCCGATCACACGGGCACTTTCAGGCCCTTCGCACCCTTCGACCGAGTCCATTGCCTGACGCTTCCTTCGTCTGGTCTCCAGGCCGGGTCCCCATTCACCGACTGGCGCTTTCGCTGCACACAGAATTGTACACCGGCCTCATCCGCGCCGTCGACACCTCGGACCAACGGCATCCCTCCTCCCGGCCCTCTTCCTTCCACTTCTTCGTCCACTCCACCACGGTCTCCGACAGCATGGCGTCCACCTCCTGCAGATCGTTGAACTCCGGAAACGTCTGCCCAGGAGCCCGCCCCGGCGGGAACGTCCGTGCAATAGTCCGGGAGGAGGGTGCCGGGGCTTCGCTCGAGCGTGGAGAAGTCGAGGAGTCGAAGAACGACCTGCTCACCAGTCCAGCCCTCGCATCCGGTCAAGGCAGCGCCATGGCGGGCCAGCAGTCTTTTGGCTACACTGTAGCCAGAATGAAGTACGAGATCCTCCTCGCTCCGGAAGCCGTCGAGGATCTGGGTTCCCTGAAGGCCAACGTCCGCGCGGCGGTACGCGAGGCGCTCGAAGCACATCTCCGGCACGATCCGGAGAAGGTGAGCAAGAGCCGGATCAAGCGACTCCGGGGGCTGTCGAGGCCGCAGTATCGGCTCCGGGTCGGCGAGGTACGAGTCTTCTACGACGTCGCGGGCAGCACGGTCGAAGTGCTGGCGATCGTCGCCAATTCGGAGGCGGTGTCATGGCTCGCCCAGTTCGGAAACCCGTGATGAAGGAAGTTCCCCTCTCGGAGGTGAAGGACGACCTGTCTCGCTACCTTCGGGAGGCGGAGGACTGCCCCGTCGTCATCACCCGCCACGGGAAGCCCGCAGGAGTCCTCGTGGGCTTCGCGACGGAGGACGACTGGTTCGACTACCGGCTCGAGAGCGATCCGCGGTTCCTCGCCCGCGTCGAAAGAGCCAGGGCCAGCCTTCGAGCCGGTCGTGGCGTTCGGCTCGAAGACCTGTAGGCGGCCGCGCTGGCCGGGTGGGCGCTCGGCCCGGGCGCGCCGTTCCGGGACGCCGGGTCGTCCCGCCCTCCCCTGTCTGGGTGACAGCGCGTCGTGACGGCAGCGGTGAAGGAGACTGTCGTGCCGACGGATGTCCGTCGCCCCGGTCTGATGTCGTACTCAAGCTCTTCGGGGGAGCCTCCGGAGTGCGGGACCGTCTCAGTCCCCGAGCTCCAGGTGGCGGCGCAGACGCTGGCGGAGCTTGTTCTTGGCGGCGGTGTGGAGCTGCGAAACCCGGGAGTCGCTCACGTGAAGAACCCGGGCGATCTCGCTGACGGTCAGCTCCTCGAAGTAGTGGAGGGTCAGCACCAGGCTCTCCTTGGGTGACAGCTTCGTGATCTCGAAAGCCACGAGCTTGACCAGTTCACGACGCTCGGCGTGCTGCTCCGGCCGGGCGCTGCCCGGATCAGCGACCAGGTCCTTCTGCCGGGCGCCCGGAACCTCCAGGATCTCCTCCTCCAGGCTGAGCACCGTCGCGGTCCGGCTCTGGTGGTCGATCGCCTGGAGCGCCTCGACGGTGATCCCCATCGCCCCGGCGAGCTCCTCCCTGCTGGGCGTGCGGCCCAGACGCGCCTCGAGCTCCCGCAGCGATCCTTCTCTCTGCTTGACCTTCTGCCTCACCGTCCTGGGCACCCAGTCCTGTTCCCTGAGCTCGTCGAGGATCGCCCCCTGGATCCGCTTTCGAGCATAGGTGGAGAACTTGACGCCGTTCGCCGGGTCGAACCGGTAGATCGCCTGGAACAGCCCCAGCGTCCCCAGGCCCATCAGATCGTCGACCTGCACCGTCGACGGCAACCGCTTCGCCAGCCGGTTCGCCTCCTGCCGGACCACCAGGATGTACCGCTCGACGAGCCTGTTCCTCGCCGAGCTGCGGCGGGTCCTCCGGAACTCCTCCCACAGGGCGTCGCCGGAGACGGCGTCGTCGCCTCTCCCGGCCGTGACGCACTCCGGCACGGGAGCCAAGAAGCTCTCGGCGGAGGAGGAATCGTGGA
The DNA here is from genome assembly GCA_016213885.1 of Candidatus Rifleibacteriota bacterium. GTDB lineage: Bacteria > Muiribacteriota > UBA6191 > JACPRK01 > JACQZM01 > JACQZM01. The sequence goes on from JACQZM010000448.1 coordinate 21,732, forward strand.
TCGGGAGCTGACGGAGCGAAGCACAGAGAGCTGCCATGGGTCGGTTCCTCGATTCTGGTCCCGGGGG
>JACQZM010000449.1 GCA_016213885.1 Candidatus Rifleibacteriota bacterium
AGAGGAGCCGCAGTCGATCGGTCCGACCCTGGACGAGGTGGAGGCCGCCGGGTCCGGGCTGCGGGTCGCCACGGATCTCGAGACCGCGGACCGGACGCTCTCGCACCTCGAATCGACGGCCCGACCGCTGCGCCGGGAGGGCGCTGCCTGGCAGCTGGCGCAGAATCCCGGATTCGTCGGCCGCCTGTCGAGGCTCGCGGAGGCGCTCGCCGAGGTCGAGCGGGACCGGTCGGCCCACCTGACCGCTGCCGGGGCGTCGGTCCAGACCGCCGTGGTGGAGCGATGGAACTCCCTGACGGTGCGGCTCCGGGATCTGGTGTGGCTGCTCGAGGAGGACATCCTCGGATCCGGGAACCGGGTCCTGGAGCTGGTCGGGCAGGCCGCCGTCGGGTGCCGGCCTCTGTTCCACCACGGGTGGAAGCTCGTCGCCGTGCTGAGCAGCCTCGGGCGGCTCGAGGTTCGGGGTCGAGATTCGCTGGGCCTGTCGATCATGGTGACGTTCGATCGCCCCGGGTCGGTCCAGCGGTGGATCGAGGAGAATCGGGACGCCGTGGCTCGCCGCGTGGCGGTCCGGGACTTCGTCGACGGGTCGCTGCTCGTGGCAGGTTCCACGGTCGTCTTCACCTACAAGGTCGCCCAGGAGGTCGGTGCGCTGGGCGACAACGTGGCCAGGCTGTTCGCGGACATCCGGGGCGACGCGCTGTTCCTGGGCGTTCTCTCGAGGCCCGACGTGGCGAGCAACGTGTTCGGCCACACCCGCTGGGCCTCCAACGGGATCATCAACGAGCCCAACTGCCACCCGGTCAACCAGGAGACCCTGTCCGCCGCCGGCCCGGGACGGCCGGTCCGGAGGGGGCCCGAAGTGGCGGTGCTCGGCAGCGACCCGGCCAGGGAGGACCACTGGATCTCCGCCGCTCTGAACGGGGACATCGACAACTACCAGGAGCTCAGGGCCCGGTTCGAGCAGGAGACCGGGCGGACGATCAGCCCCGCCATCACCACCGACACCAAGATCATCCCGGTGATGATCGATCTCCACTACCGGCAGTGCGGTGACCTCAAGGAGGCGTTTCGCAGGGCGGTCGGCGAGTTCGAGGGGAGCCTCGCCATCGCCATGCACAGCTCCCTGGCTCCCGACAAGCTGTTCCTGGCGCTTCGCGGCAGCGGACAGTCGCTCTGCGTGGGTCTCACGGATGACGGGTTCATGGTCGCCTCGGAGCTCTACGGTGCGGTGGAGCTGACCGACCGGTTCGTCCGGATGGACGGCACCAGGGAGCTGGCGCCGGGGCGGCCCGAGACCCGGGGCCAGCTGTTCGTTCTCGACGCGACCCGGCCGGCGGGCCTGGAGGGGATCGAGGCGCTCGCGCTCACCGGGGAGACGATCACCCTGACCGACGCCGAGGTGAAGCGGTCAGAGATCACGACCCGGGACATCAACCGGGCCGGGTTCGAGCACTACCTGCTCAAGGAGATCGACGAGTCGCCGCGCTCCGTGGAACGGACCCTGGCCGGCAAGTTCAGGCTCGACGCCGGGGCCCGGAAGGTGGACTGGCTGCTGGGCGACGGGACGATCCCGGGCCGGGTGGCCGAGGCGCTGCGCCAGGGCAGGATCCGCGAGATCATGCTCATCGGTCAGGGCACCGCGGCCATCGCCGGCGACGCCATCGCATGCACCATGCGGTCCGTCCTCGGGTCGGGCACGATCGGTGTGCTGGCGACCAAGGCGAGCGAGCTCTCGGGCTATCACATGGCCGACGACCTCTCCGGGACCCTGGTCATCGCCGTGTCCCAGTCGGGCACCACCACCGACACCAACCGGACCGTCGACCTGGTTCGAAGCCGCGGCGCTTCCGTGATCGGGATCGTGAATCGACGGATCTCCGACCTGGTGTACAAGGTCGACGGCGTTCTCTACACGAGCGACGGCCGGGACGTCGAGATGTCGGTCGCATCGACCAAGGCGTTCTACAGCCAGGTCGTGGCCGGCTACGTCATCGCCCTGTACCTGGCTCATACGCTGGAGACGATGCCGGAGCGGGCCGTGGCGGACGCCCTGGGAGAGCTGGCGCGGCTACCCGACCTGATGCGGACCGTCCTCGCGGGCCGGGGACGGGTGGAGATGCTGGCCCGTGGCAACGCGACCTCGAGGCGCGACTGGGCGGTGGTCGGCTCCGGAGCCGGCCGGGCCGCAGCCGCGGAGATCCGGATCAAGCTGTCCGAGCTGTGCTACAAGTCGATCGCCACCGACACGATCGAGGACAAGAAGCACATCGATCTCTCGAGCGAGCCGCTGGTCCTCGTCTGCGCCGCGGGCCTGCCTCCCGTGGCGCTCAAGGACGCCATCAAAGAGGTCTCGATCTTCAAGAGCCACAAATCCCGTTCGATCGTCATCTGCTCCGCCGACGCAGAGGGGTTCGAACCCTACGCGGCGGGCATCCTCCGGGTTCCCGAGGCCTCCGAATCGGTGTCGGTGCTGCTCAGCACCCTGGTGGGGCATCTGTGGGGCTACTACTCCGCCCGGTCGATCGACGAGGGCGCCTCCGCGCTCCGCCGGATCCGGGCGCACACCGTGCGGCTCTCCAATCCCGACGAGGACGACGTGAGCGCCGCCGACCGCCGGGCCAGCCTCGAGGGCGCGGTCCAGGAGATGCTGGCGGAGCTCCGTGCGGGTCGCTGCAACAGCTCCCTGTCCGCCGACACGTCGAGCGTTCTGACGCTGCTGTTCCAGCACGTGCTGGGCCGGCTTCCGCTCTCCCGGTTCGCCGAGGATTTCGGAGAGCTGCCCACCAGGGCGAGGCTCTACGAGACCGTGGTCAGCCACCTCACGCGGGCGATCCAGGAGCTGTCGCGGCCGATCGACGCGATCAAGCATCAGGCCAAGACCGTGACGGTGGGCATCTCCCGCGAGGAGGAGAAGCTCGAGGGGTGCCTGTTCGACGGTCTGTGCGAGGCGGGGGTGTCGCTGGATTCGATCTCGTACAAGGACCTCACGGTGCTCAGGGCGTTGACGCCGGCGATCGAGCGGGTCGACGGGACCGTGCGGTACGGCCTCACGGGCCTCGGAGAGCTGGGCGAGCCGACGGATCGCACCCGCATCGAGGTCCGGGTGAAGACCGGCATCGCCCGGACCATCCCCTCCCGGGTCGAGTCGAACCCGGCCCTGACCGGGACCAAGCGCTGGGTCGTCAGCCAGCGGAGCGCCTACGTCGGCGAGGGTCACGCGGACCGGCGACTGATCGCCATCGTGCCTCTGGCGGCCAAGGGGGTCTGCGACGAGCTGGTGCTCTTGCACCTGGTGTATCGCGACGAGCTGTCTCTGACGGACAAGCGGACGCTGATCCACCGGACCCACGACCGCTACGAGGAGCTCAGGGCGATGGTCACGGAGTCCAACGTGTCCTGGCGAGACGAGCATCTCGACCCGTTCTCGCCGAGGGAGCTCGTGACCGTTCCGGTGGAAGAGCTGGCGCACCGGATCGTCGCCATGGTCCAGAAGGGCTAGGAGCCCGGGGGGATCGGCGCCGCCGTCGGCGGCCAGGATCAGATGACGGCCGGCACCGACCCGGCGCGCGTCGCGGGTCTTCGGATCCCCTCTGGCTACCGCGGTTCGACGCGCAAGAAGAGCGGCGGCGA
>JACQZM010000372.1:0-7942 GCA_016213885.1 Candidatus Rifleibacteriota bacterium
TCGCTCTTCCCGATTCGCTGGCGCTGACGTCGGCCTTCACCAACATCCGGCTGGAGAGCTTCCTTCTGACGGCGGACTCCGTGCGGGAGGCCTCAAAGCTCGTCGGCGACGACGGACTGCTGGTGCTGTACAACTACTACCGCCACGACTGGCTCGTGGAACGGATCGCGGGCATGGTCGAGGCAGCCCGGGGCTCGCCGCCGTTCGTCACCACCTACGGGGCGTCGGGCCGGGCCGCGGTCGTCATGGCCGGGCCACGGCTCCGCAGGCTTCCCCGCGCTCTCGACGCGCCCTACGCGGAGCGACCGGGCCTGACCGCCCCCGGTCGGGGCATCGAGCTTCCGATCGTGGGCATGGGACGGTTGCACAACTCTCCCGGCGCATCGCTATCGACGGACGACTGGCCGTTCATCTACCTGGAGCGACCGGCCCTTCCTGCCTTGTACATCGGCTCCGTGGTGCTGGGTCTGGCCATCGCCCTGGGGATGACGTTGCTGGCCGCGCCCCGCGAGACTCTCCGACGGTTCAGCCCTCACTTCTTCTTCCTGGGAGCCGCCTTCATGCTCCTGGAGACCCGCAGCCTGGTGACGTTCGCCCTGCTGTTCGGGTCCACGTGGGTGGTGAACTCCCTCGTCTTCTTCGCGATCCTGGCCTCCGTGCTCCTGGCCATCGGGGTCAACGCCTGGTGCCCCCGAATGAGCCCTCGGCCGCTGTACTGGCTCCTGTTCGCAAGCCTCGCGGCGAACCTCCTCGTCCCGGTGCAGACGCTCCTGTCCATCGAGACGCCAGCGCTGCGGTACGGTCTGTCCAGCGCGCTGGCCTTCCTGCCGATCTTCGTGGCCAACCTCGTGTTCAGCCGCTCTTTCCGCGAGACCGCCTCGGCAGACGTCTCCTTCGCCTCGAACCTGCTGGGCGCGATGGCCGGGGGGCTCCTGGAGAACGTGGCGATGGTCACGGGGTACCAGGCTCTGCTGCTGGTCGTCATGGCGTTCTACCTCGCGGCTGCGCGCTGCCAGACCGATCCGGCCAGGTAGACCGTCCCGGCCGGGCTTCCACCACCGGGTCCGGATCTGTCACCGGGCGGTCACGTCCTCAGCGCCAGCACCGCCGAGCCGACCAGGCCCAGAGCGGTCAGCCACCACCCGACCGCGAACGGCAGCGGTTCGTAGGCGAACTCCACCACGTGCGACCCGGCGTCCAGAGAGATCCCCCGGAAGCAGTGATCCACCCTGTAGATCGTTGCGGGCCGGCCATCCACGGTGGCCTTCCAGCCACGTTCGAACGAATCGGTCAACACGAGCATGCCCGGTCGGGACGCCGTCGACCGGATGACGACCCGCTCCGGGTCGTACGAGAGGATGTCGGCCCGGTCCCGCGGGTCGGCAGGGCCGGGCGGCAGCTCGCCCCGAGCGAGCACCGCGGAGAGCCCCTCGGTCTTCTCCACCAGGCAGACTCCCAGCGGGTCGAACCCGGTGTCGCCCAGCCCGGCCAGCCGCCTGTCGGCGGTCTCGACCAGCCGGGCCCGACTCACGACGAAAGCCCGAGGAATACGGTCCAGCTTGAGCAGCACCGGATGGAGGCTCGACACGACCGCCAGGCCGCAGCCGCGCGTCTGTCGATGGCCCAGCGTCAAGGCATGGATGAACTCGGCGGTCTCCTGGTTCAGAAAAGGTCCATAGTAGCAGGGCGTCAGTATCCGCTCGACCATCCCCGCGTTGTAGAAGAGCGGCACGCGGGAGCCGACGCCGGTGATGCCACCGCTGGATCGCTCGTCGTAGGGACTCCCCATGATCAGGGGGGCGACCCGGTACGGATCGAGGGGCAGGTCCGGGGATCGCCGGGACAGGGGAGTGCACAGGGATCTCACCGTCCGCGTCCGGTCCGACGCGCCGTCGAACGGTCTGGCGAGAAGTCCCTCGAGCAGGCGATCGGGCGGTGGACAGTCGTACCGGGCTCGAACGCCGAACCGGGCCAGCCCGAACACCACGAGGACGCCCGCAACGACCAGGACCGTCGCCCTCACCGACTGGCCGGGCCTCGCCCCGCCGGTGCGCACCCAGGCGATCGCCGAGAGCGCCAGCAGACCGGCCCCCCAGGTGATACCGGCGTCGAACTGCAGAAGCGAGAGCGTCAGGTAGGCCGGGGCCGGCTGGCCGAAGATCGTCGCCCCGGGCCTCGACGCAAGGCCGGCGGCCGCCACGCCGAGCGTCGCCAGGAACCAGCGGACGCCCAGTCCCAGTAGCCTGGCGGTCGGCGATCGCGACGGCGCACCGCCGCCGGCCGTCCAGAGGGCCCGGAGGCACCCCGCCCCGGCCGACGCCAGGAGGCTGGTGCCCATGGCCCACAGCAAGCCGAACCGACCCAGCGGGCCGGTCGGACCGAGCAGGGCGCTGACCACTGTCCGGCCGGGCTCCACCAGCACCAGCGCCGCCGGGATCGCGAGCAGGAGCCCGAGGCGTCCGGACGCTCCGCCGGCTCCGGCACACAGCCCCAGGAGACAGAGAACGACGATCGGGGGGGAGGTCCCGTAGCCCATCCCCACCGGCCCCAGATTGAACGCGACCGGCGAGAGCACCAGCTGGACCAGCGCCTCCAGCTGGGTCGGGTTCCCGCCCACGGCGGTGTCGAGCCGACCCCGGTTCGACAGCGCGAACGCCTCGACACACGGCAAGGTGTACACCGCGGTCTGCAGGAACGACAGGACCAGCACTGCACCGACGACGACGAGGCGCCGGAGCGAGGCCTCTACCCACGGGGCCCGGATCGGCTCCGCCAGGGCGCCCAGAACCGTGACGGCGAGCAGCATGGGCCACTGGTGGGGATAGGCTCCCAGGATGCCCAGCGACAGGGGCACGGAGGCCAGGACGACCGCCCGGAACGACGGGGAGCGCGTGGCGTGGACGATCGCTGCCAGCACGAAGGGCTGCCAGACGAGGGCGGCCGCATAGATCCTGGTCTCGACGAGATTGACGGACCAGCTCGACGACGCGTACGCCAGCGCCGCCACGAGGGAGGCCTGGCGACCACACCCGAGCAACCGGGACAGGAGGAACGCACCCAGGGCGGCCAGCCAGAGCTGGACCGACAGCAGCAGCATGGTCGCATGGGCAGGGGGCAGCAGCCCGAAGAGATTGAAGGGGTCGAGGGCGAACGAGGCCTGCGCCAGGAACGAGGTGCCGCAGGCCAGGTACGGGTTCCACAGCGGGAGCCGGCCCTCTCGCATCCGGTCCAGCGCGTGGAGCATGTACGGTCGGCCGGTGAGGAAGTTGTCGGTCCCCTCCCAGGACAGGCCGAGCAGAGGGTACGGCCAGAGCCACGCCAGGATGACGATCGCGAGGAGGGCGGCGATTCCCAGGTCCGCGATGCCGGGTCTCGACCAGGAGGCCAGGTCATCCGGAGGATCCGGTCGCCGCGTGGGCGCATCCGCTGAAGGGTGGATGGAATCCACTCCGACAAGGTAGCCGGTCCGTCGAGCAACCGCAACCGCCCTGTGGATCGAACTCCGGACGCTCCATCGTTCGAGACGTCGCTGGGGTGCGAGGCCGGGCGCTCGGGGTCTCCGGTCCGGGCCTCGTCACCGTGCTCCGGGAGCGACCACCTCGTGGATCCGGCGTGCCTGGGCGCCGGAACCGATCGTGGCGCGGAGCCGGGCGCGGGTCGGGTCCGCGAGCGATCGGACCGCCTCCGGTCCCAGCAAGGCCCGCTCGGCGGGACCGACGACGATCCAGCGGATCCGGTAGCGCGCGACCAGCTCGGAGGGGAGCTTCCGCCACAGCAGGGCCAGATCGCGACGGTAGCGTCCGTCCGGATCGAGCGAGTGCGCCCAGGCCGAAGTGCCCCCTGGCGGAGCGAAGGACGGGACGCCCGAGAAGGCCGTCACGTGCAGACCTAGAGCCAGAGCCACGTCGTCGCGGCCAGCGTGGAGCGACAGCCACTCCCCGGCGACCCGATCGAGACCGCCCTCCGGCGGCGGCAAGAGCACCCGGGGAATCGGCCGATGGGCCGGGTCCACGTCCAGCGGTCCCAGGGCCCGCACCCACAGGAACAACAACGGAGAGGCGCAGGCGGGCAAGAGACATGCGAAGAGGTACCGGCGTCGCCAGGGCCGCGTCATCGCCGCCGTGACGTGGGCCAGCAACGTCGCGGCCAGCACGCTCGAGCAGAGCATGAACGGCACGAACAGCTTGGTGGTGTTCCACGGACTCTGGCGGAACTCCACGACGTGCGGGCCGGCGAACGTGCCGATCGCGATGGCCGAGAGCAGCAGCCCGGCCTCCCAGCGCCAGCGCAGGGCCAGCCAGATCCCCGGCACCGCCAGCGCTGCCGGGATTCCGAACGCCTCGAGATACCCGGGGAACGGCCAGTCGTCGCCCCACCCCAGATGGGGCGGCCAGCGGAGCGCCAGCAACCCGCCGCCAGGCGCCACGGCCCGGGTCGGACCGCTGCCCAGAACGTAGAGCGTCAGCCCCGCGACGGTGAACGCCAGCCAGCGCGCCGTCTCGCTGGCCGACGCCCTGCCGGCCAGGGCCGCCCGGACGACCACCCCGCACGCGAGCGCGGCGACCGCCAGGTAGAACAGCACGGTCTGCGAGAGCCCCAGCGCCCCCAGCACCGTTCCGCCGAGAACGGCGAGCGGGGCCAGACGCCTCGGGCCGTGCAGCCACAGCACCAGGCACGCGAGGAAGAGCGGCAACCCGAGCGCCATCGGGTGCTGGAAGACGTAGCCGGCCACCGGAGGCAGCTGCCACGGCTCGTACTCCAGGCGCGAGAACGGCAGGGCGAAGAGGGTCGGCAGATCGGGCCGCAACCGCCAGGCATCGGTGACGAACCGAACCCAGGCGAGGCCCCCGCCCAGGACCGCGAGCGGCGCGGCCAGCGCGCCCGCCCCCGCCACCGGCGCGGAGGCCGCCAGCACGCGGATCAGCCGCAGCATCGCCCAGAGACACAGCATGGTCAACACGTCGAACGCGTACCACGGGGAGAGGCCCGAGACCGAGGTGACGCAGGCGGCGAGCAGATCGACTCCCAGGTAGTAGCGGAACGACGCCGCAGGCAGAAACGGATAGGGCGGTGGATAGAGCCCGCGCAGGATCTCGAACGCCAGCGGCAGGTGGTGGTCCAGCTCGTCGTAGAAGTAGCCGCGCAGGGCGATCATCCCGAACAGCCCGATCAGAAGAGAGTCCACGACGATTCCTGACCCGGCGCCCGACCCGGCGGCAGACACAGGGAGCGCTGGCCCGGGCTCGGGGTCGCGGCAGACCCGGTGCGCGAGCGCTGCCGCCGCGAGCGCGACCGCGAGCGCCAGGGGCAGCAGCGTGGGCAGGGGGACGGCCGGGGCGAGCGCCGATGCCGCGATCATGAAGAGGCTCGTGCCCACGCACGCCGCGAGCGGCGCCCCGCTCCCCGCGGGAAGGGCGAGGCCGCAAAGCGCCAGCATGCCGATCCTCTGGAGGGCGGCCAGGAAGCAGGCAAGGCCGATCATCGAGCACCACGCTATCATGCGGGGCGCTCTCCTCGCACCCCGGGCACGCCGACTGAGTGGCCCGCACGAGCCCTCGACACGGTCCCCGGAGGCCCCGCACCGCTCGCTGACTCGATCCCGGGGTTTCCTGGAGCGACTCGTGGTACGATACGGCTCGCGCCGCTGGCGGTCGCGGTCGGCGACCACCGGTCGTCTCCTCGCCCGATGCCCGTGGTTCAGGGACCCGGGCGCTCTCGTGGAGAGGTGACGACGCTCGGTGTCGGCCCGAGAGCGGTTCCTGGTGCCCGGTCGCCAGCTCGAGATCTCCCTGGAGGGTAGGTGCTCCGATGGACAAGGTCGATTTCTACCGGCACGCACTCCAGGAAGAGGACGTCGAGGCGGTGGCGGAGGTGCTCCACAGCATCTTTCTGACCACCGGTCCGAAGACCGCCGCGTTCGAGAAGGCCATGGCGGAGTTCCTCTCCGTGCGCCACGTGATCGGCCTGACGAGCTGCACCACGGCTCTGTTCCTCTGTCTGAAAGCGCTCGACATCGGCGAGGGCGACGAGGTGATCACGACCCCTATGACGTTCATCGCCACGGCGAACGCCATCCTCCACGCCGGGGCCACGCCGGTGTTCGTCGATGTGGAGCCCGACACGGGCAATCTCGACGTCGAGAGAATCGAAGCCGCGGTGACTCCCCGGACCAGGGCCGTGATGCCGGTGCACCTGTACGGCTCGATGGTCGACATGGCCCGGCTGTCGGAGCTGTGCCGGCGGCGAGGGTTGAGGCTGATCGAGGACGCTGCCCACGCCACGGAGGCCGAGCGTGACGGGATCCGTCCCGGGCAGAAGAGCGACGCGGCCTGCCTGAGCTTCTACGCCACGAAGAACCTGACCTGCGGCGAGGGCGGCGCCGTGGCGGTCAACGACGAGGCGGTCGCCGAGAAGCTCGGCTGGCTCCGGCTCCACGGCATGACCAAGTCGGCGGCGGATCGCTACCACGGGAAGTACGTCCACTGGGACATGGTCGGCCTGGGGTACAAGGCGAACATGCCCGACATCCTGGCGGCGCTGCTCCTGGGCCAGCTGCCCCGGCTCGAGCGCCAGCTCGAGCGCCGGGAGGCGATCGCCCGCCGCTACGAGGATGGGTTCGCGGACTTCCCGGCGATCCGCTACCCGCGGGTCCCCGCGGGCGCCCGCGGCGCCCGGCACCTGTTCACGATCTGGGTCTCGCCCGAGCGGCGGGACGAGATCCTGTGGCGGCTTCAGGACCGGGGGATCGGAGTTGCGGTCAACTACCGCGCGATCCACCTGCTCACGTACTACAGCCAGCGGTTCGGCTTCCGGCGCGGCGCCTTCCCGGTGGCCGAGCGGATCGGGGACAGCACGTTGACTCTCCCCCTCTACCCGGGCTTGCCGGACGAGGCCGTGGACACGGTGATCCGGGCGGTACGCGAGGTCGCCGGGCAGGATCCTCGCTGAGGGCTGCTCCGGCGGGCCCCCGATCCAGCGGTCGCCGGCGGGAGCGTGTCACCGGCGCGACTCTCCCCACCTGGCCAGGCCGGGCCAGGCGTCGTCCTCCTGGAGCGTCGAGAGCACCTGCTTCAGCCGCGACGACACCTTGACGGTCCGCACGGACGTTCCGGCCGGGTCCGTGGTCTGTGTGGCCAGCTCCCTCAGCGCCCACGCCGCCGCCATGACCGATCGGCGAGCGAACAGCTCGGCCGGCCCCGGCTGCGGCCATGCCCCCGGAAGCGGTTCGATCGCCGCCTTGCCTTCCCGGGCCCGCTCCGCGGCGAGCTCCGCGAGCCTCTCGAGGAGGACACCGCGGCGGGAAGGCTCGAATCGACTCCCGGACACCCGGCGGTACCACCCCACCAGCGCCCGGGCCAGCGCCCTCTCCTCGGAATCGGGGTCGCCGGCGAACCGGTGCACCAGCGCCCGGGCCTCCCAGTAGCCGGAGTCCCTCGACTCCGACGCCTCCTGCGACGCCAGATGGCTGGCGAACGTGCCGAAGACCCGCTTGAACGGCGAGTCCGACATCAGACCCTCGGCGAACGGGACCACGGAGGTCATCTCCCGGACCAGGCCCGCCGGGCCGTTGTCGTCCCAGGTACCCCACTCCAGGCTGCCGTTGCGCCGCCGCCCGCCGTAGAGGATGTCCCGGAACCGGTCCACGCCCTTCTTGATGGCGATGCTTGCAGAGCCTCCCTCGGTCGACCGCTCGATCTCCCTCGCGTCGCCGATCGCCTCTCTCACGCTGGCCATCTGGGCTGACAGGTCCGGATCGGTCGCGGCGGAGATCACGGCCCCCTTGACCGGCACGCCCGATCCGGTCAGCCGCACTTCGGCGTCGGGCTCGCCGAGGCGCGTGAGCAGGCGCACGGCCAGCGCCGTGGGCGAGACGCCGCCCGGCCCGGCCAGCTCCCTGGACAGAAGCGCCGCCACCAGCCCCCAGGGCGGCGAGCCGGTCCGC
>JACQZM010000372.1:7956-9306 GCA_016213885.1 Candidatus Rifleibacteriota bacterium
CACCAGCCCTGGTGGCCTCGGCCCCGTGGATCAACCAGAGGAAGGCGTCGTCCCTCCCGTCCGGGTCCAGGCGGGCGAGGAACGCAGGCTCGTCCGCACCCGGGGCCGCGGCCTGGAGAAGGTCGGCGAACGAGCCGGCCAGGGTCGGCTCCCTGAGGATCGAACGCTGGTGCCTGGCGGAGAACCGGCGGGCCAGGGCGCCGAGCCCCTGGCGACCGGCGTCGGCGCCGCCGAGGGCCCGTGCCCATTCGTCGCGCTCGGCGCCGGTCAGCGCCAGGAAGACAGGCCGAGACGGTCTCACCGGCCGGGGAGGGGACTCCACCGGAACGGCCGCGGTCGCCGGCGGGGTGGACGGGGTGCGGGACGGCTCGGGGCCGTCGATCGGAACCGGGTGGCCGGTCCGCCCCAGCACGGCCCACCCGACGCTGAGACAGCAGACGACGCTGACGACCACGAAGAGCGCCACCAGGCCGGCCCCGGGCCCCGGTGGAGGAACGCGACGACCGGGAGGCCGGGAGCGCCGGCCCGGCCTGCTCTCTGTCTGGAGCGCGGGGTCCGGCTCCACGGCCGGAGGCTCCGGTGGCGCCGTCACCTCCGGAAGGACGCTCCGTGGCTCCGACACGTCCGAGAGACGTTTCTCGCCGGTCCCGGGCGCGTCCGGCGGTGGCGCCACCACCGGCGACGGGACGAGCGGCGCGAGCTCGTCTCCCCGGGCCACGCGCTGGAGGTCCTGGAGCAGGGCGTTCGCGTCGGGATACCGTTCGCTGAGCGAGTAGGCGAGGCACCGGCCGACGACCTGCTCCATCGTCTTGGGAAGGTCGGGGCGGTACTTGGACAGCGGCGTGGGACCGTGGTTTCTGAGCTGGTTGAGGTAGTTCCCCAGCGACGGGTCCTCGTAGGGGATCTTGAGACACATGATCTCGAACAGGCACATCCCGACCTGGTAGATGTCGGATTGCTGGGTGAACACCGACTCGAAAAGCGCCTCCGGGGGCATGTATCGAGGGGTGCCCAGCTTCTCGCCGACGAACGTGATCATGGTGCGCTGGAGGTCTTTCACCAGGCCGAAGTCCGTGAGCTTGACGCACCCGTCCTTGGCGATGAAGATGTTGCCAGGCTTGATGTCCCTGTGGATGAGATCGTGGCCGTGGACGAACTCCAGCGCCGTCGCCAGGGACATGCCGACATGGAGCGTCAGTTCCAGGGATGCCCGCTCTCCGGCCATGAGGAACTGGTAGAGCGTCTGGCCCCGGATCAGCTCCAGCACCAGGAAGTGGTGACCCTGGTCCGTGCCGGAGGTGATGACCCGGACCAGGTTCGGGTGCTCGAGCCGCTGCTGGGTCTGGCACT
>JACQZM010000373.1 GCA_016213885.1 Candidatus Rifleibacteriota bacterium
GAGTCGCTCCTGGCCTTGGTGGACGAGGCCGTGCGCCTCGCCCGCCCTCTCGGCGGGCCGCAGGACGTGGAGTGGGCGATCGACCACGGCGGGAGCCGCTGGGTTCTCCAGAGCCGACCGATCGTTCTCCGGCGCCCCGCCCGGATCTCGCTCTGGGACAACTCGAACATCGTCGAGAGCTACCCCGGAATCACGACTCCGCTGACCTACTCGTTCGTGCGGAACGTGTACGAACAGGTGTTCAGGGAGACCCTGACCGGGTTCGGCGCGGACCCGGCGTTTCTGAGGGACGACTCGGCCTCGCTCACCCACCTGGTGGGGTACATCCGGGGCCGCGTCTACTACAACCTCGTCAACTGGTACAACGTGGTGTCGGCGCTCCAGGGCGGCCGCCGGAACCGCTCGATGATGGAGATGATGATGGGGGTGAAGCGCTCCGTCGACGAGGAGCGGGAGCTGGCGGCCAGCCTCAGACCGGTGGCCGGCGGCTGGCGTCGGGCGCTCTCCCTGGCGTTCTCCACGGGCTGGCTGTTCTTGACCGTGGGACGTCGGATCGACCGGCTGATGCGGGAGCTGGACGAGTTCTTCCGGGAAGTCGGCCGGCTCGACCTCGAACGCGCCAGCGGCCACGAGCTCATGGAGCTGTACTATCGGCTCGAGGCGCGGTTCCTCGCCCGGTGGGCGCTGACCAACTACAACGACTTCTTCGCCATGAGGTCGTACGCCCTGCTCCGCCAGCTCGCCGGCTCCTGGGTCGCCGGCGCGCCGCCCGGCCTGGCCAACGACCTGCTCTGCGGCGAACGGGGGATGAAGAGCGTGGAGCCGGTGAAGTCGCTCCTCGCCGTCGCCGAGGCGTTCCGGAAAGACCCGGAGGCGCTGGCCCTCCTCGAAGCGGGGGACCCGTCGGGGAGCTGGGACCGGCTCCACCAGGATCCCAGGTGGGCCGCCGTGGCGGCGCTGCTGGACCGGCATCTGGCGAGCTTCGACGACCGATCGCTTCACGAACTGAAGCTGGAGACCCCGCCGCTCTCGGAGAACCTGCCGTTCTTCCTGGGGCTGGTCGACGACCACGCCCGGGCCGGTCGGTCGATCGACGAGATGGAGCGGGCCGAGGCGAGGATCCGCGAGAGCGCCGAGGAGCGGGTGCGGCTCGCCCTGGCCGGCCACCCGATCCGGCGGTTGATCTTCGCCCTGGTGCTGGGCCGGACCCGGTACCACGTCAAGGAGCGCGAGAATCTCCGGTTCGCCCGGACCCGGGTGTTCGGGGTGGTGAAACGGACGTTCAAGGCTCTGGGAGCACGACTGGCGGCGGCGGGGCTGCTGGACGACCCGCGGGACGTCTTCTTCCTGGAGCACACGGAGGTGTTCGACCTGGTCCGCGGCACCTCGACGCTGATGGACGTGAAGGCACTGGTGGCGCTGCGCCGACAGCAGCTCTCCGCCTGGGAGAGAGAGCCGCCGCCGGGCCGGTTCACCACCCGCGATCTGGTCTGCCCGGCGCTCGCCGCCGTGGAGGCGCCGGACCCGGAGCCCGCGGCCGCGCAGGTTCAGACCCCGGTGCTCACCGGTCTCGGGTGTTGCCCGGGGCGGGTCCGCGGCCGGGCCCGGGTGGTGACCGACCCCTGCGCCGAAAGGGGGATCCGCGGGGAGATCCTGGTGACCCCCATGACCGACCCCGGCTGGGTCTTCCTGATGATCTCGGCGGGGGGGATCGTGGTGGAGAAGGGCAGCCTCCTCTCGCACACCGCCATCATAGGGCGGGAGCTGGGCATCCCGACCGTCGTGGGTGTGGAGGGCGCGACCCGCCTGATCCGCCAGGGCCAGGAGGTGGAGCTCGACGGCGACGCGGGCACCGTGACCCTGAGATGACCACCCGCCGGGGCGCCCGGTGCTCCACGACGCGCGGCGCTTGTGCATCGTCCGTCACATGGGATTTCATGGGGTGCGCCGGTCGAGGGGATCCGGTCGGATGCGCGCCCGGGTGCAGGCCGGCGCTCCGGACAGCGGAGGGGTCCATGATGCGTGCGATGCCGCCCAGCTGGGCAGATCTGTCGCTCCGTCGCCAGGTGATGGAGCGCACGGCCAGGGAGCTCACCCGGCGCCTGTGCGGCCGGGACTTCACCGCGTCGTTCCGGTTCCTCTCCCGGGACGACGCGCCGGCGCTCCACGAGCTCTCGGTGCGGGCGACCCGATCGACGCCGGCGTTCGGAGCGGTCCTGAGCCTGGACGAGCGTCAGATGGACCGGTACTGGCGCGCCCTGGGCGACACGCTCCTGGCCGACCAGGAGTCGTTCGTGGTGGCGCTGGTCGATGGAGCCCATCTGCTGTCGGTGGCGTCCCTGGGGTCGCCGGCGTTTCCGGGAGCGGGCAACGCGATTTGCCTGCTGTGGCATCTCCTGGGCGGGATCGGGCCGGCGGGCCTGTTCCGCTACCTCCGGGCGATCCACGACTACGAGAGGCTCCTGAGCCTGCCCGGCCACGAGAGCGCCTCGACGATCCGGCTGATCTGGCTCTACGCCGATCCGGACGAGCGGGGGCGAGGGGCCGGGACCAGGATGTGCACGTTTCTGGTCGAGCTCTGCCACGACCTCGGCTTCGCCCGGATCCAGGGCGCCGTGGATGCCGCCGACGTGCGATTGAACCGGTTCTACGAGCGACTGGGGGCCAGGCACGGGCGCAGGTCCCGGATGTCGGGCATCGAGGTGGTGGAGACGATCCGCCTGCTGACCGAGGGGACCGGCGTTGGACCGGGTTGACCTGCGCTGGTCCCTGGCCGGCTGCACGCCTCAGGAGCTCTCCTGCCTGGATGCCCATCTCTCCGGACGGATCGCCGGGGTGGGCTGGTGGCGGCTGCTCGACGAGATGTACACAGGCAACGAGTTCGCCAACCTCCACGCGTTCTTCCGCGGCCCCGACCCCCAGGCGCCACCCTGGGCCTTCTTCTCGGCCCAGTACTTCCCGGGTCTTTCGATCGAGCATCACCTGAACCTGAGAGGACCGTGGCGGGCCCTGGCGTCGCTGGCGCTCCGGTCGGTCGGCGTGAGCGGCCTGAAGATGAGCTGCCTCATCGTCCACTCCCTCACGTCGGTGGGGAGCGTCGTGATCGACGAAGGCCAGGAGCCGAGGTTCGCCGCGGCGCTGAGCGGCTTTCTCGACGGGTTCCGGCGACAGCGGCCGCTGAACCTGGTGCTGTTCCGGAGCCTCGGACCGGAGCTGACCGCGAGGCTCGGGGGCGAGCTGGAACGTCGCGGGTTCAGCCTGCTTCCGGGGTACGGGTGCAACTGGGTCCGGTTCGGCGAGGCCCGGACGCTCGATGCGTTCCTGACGTCGCTGGGTCAGCATCGCCGTCAGCGGCTCAGGGTCTCTTTGAGACAGCTGACCACCGGGGAGATCGAATCGACCCGGCTGGTCGACCCGGCCCAGGTGAACGGCCTCGCGAGCTCGATCATGCGGATCAAGGAGGACGCGGCGACGAGACACCGGGAGGCCCTGTCGATCCCGATCCGCGAGCGACCGGAGCTGTTCGGCAGGGCCCTGTCCGACTTCGGTTCCGACGCCCTGTTCAGGGTCGTCCGCCACCGTGACGGGGCGGGGGCGTCGGGTGCGTCGGGCCGCGGCATCGCCATGGGGACTCTCTACCCGGAGGCGAAGCAGCACCACACCTGGTATCTGCTGGCCCTGGAGATGATCCGCGACCTCATCGCTCTCGACGTGCGTGAGCTCAACCTCGGCCTGGGCGACGATCAGCTCAAGGCGAAGGTCGGCGCCAGGACCGACCCTCAGTTCTCGGCGATCACCTTCTTTCCCGGGCCGCTGAGGCACCTCTGCCGGGCCCTGATCGTCCCCAGGCTCAAGCGGCTGTGATGAACGAGACCGGAAGCTACCTCGACAGGGAGACCGGGCGCGTCGTGGCCGAGCCGATCGTGGCCGGCAGCTCGTTCACCTGGCTGTACCGGTCGTCGATCGGGCGGGTCCTGGGCCGCTTCCTGTTCCGGTCGCGTCGGCTCCACGGTCTGGTGGAGCGTCTCGCCGACCTGTCGTGGTCGCGCTGGCTCGTGCCCTGGTTCGTGCGATCGGCCCGGGTGAACGTCGCCGAGTGCGAGCGCCCGCCTGGAACCTGGCGCACCTTGAACGAGCTGTTCACCCGCCGGCTGGCGCCGGGCTCGAGGCCGATCGACCCGGACCCGGCGGCGCTCGTGGCGCCCGGCGACGGCAAGCTGACCGTGACGCCCCGCCTGGACCGGGCCGCGACGCTGTGCGTCAAGAGCTGCACCGTACCGCTGGCAGAGCTCGCGGACGATCAGGAGCTCCCGGCACGGTTCGCCGGAGGCTCGGCGGCGGTGCTCAGGCTCTACCTGGGCGACTACCACCGGCTCCACTTCCCCGCCGACGGCGTGCCCTCGAGGCCGAGACCGGTCCCTGGCCACTACTACTCCGTGACTCCGTTTCCGGGCAACGACGCGAACTACCCGCTGGTCAACAGCCGGACCGTGACGCGCTTCGCCACGGACCGGTTCGGCGAGCTGTGTCTGGTCGACGTGGGCGGCTTCCTCGTCGCGGGCATCCACGCCACGTTCGTCCCGGGGGAGCGGGTGGTCAAGGGACAGGAGAAGAGCTTCTTCGCCTTCGGCGGGTCCACCCTGGTGATCCTGGCGGAGCCGGGCCGGCTGCATTGGGACAAAGACCTGGTCGAGGCCAGCGCCGCCGGTCTCGAGGTGGCCGTGAAGATGGGAACCAGGGTCGCCCTCGGGGTCTGAAAGAGGTGGCGTCGAGCCGGTGCGGGCCCAGCGGGCGATCCGGCCCGGGAGGTCGGGCTCTACCTCGAGTCCCCGGGCGGCGTGAAGTCGAGCCTGAGCACCGGGCCGATGCCGGTGCCGACCAGCACGGAGCGGCCGTCCGGAAAGAACGCCACCGGCGCGGCCCGGGCGGCCGAGCCGAGCGTGGAGGCGTCGTACACCCAGGCGGCGACCGGATCGCCGGTGGCCACCTCGTGGATGTTCAAGAGGCCTCCGGACCGGTGACTCGAGACCAGCAACGCCCACCTGCCGTCGCGGGAGAGCACGGCCGTCTCGACGCTCCGCGGCTCGCCGAGGCGCCGGATCACACTCCCGCTGGCCGCATCCCAGACCCGGACACCGGCCACGGTGTCGCACGTCACGAAGCGACTGCCGTCAGCAGCGAAGGAGCAGGTTCTCCTGGTCATCTCCTGGCAGGCGCTCCTCTCCAGACCGAGGGCGACGGTCCGGGCCTGGCCGACGCGCCACAACCGCAACGCCGGCTGTCGATCGAGAAACGCCACGTGCCGCCCGCCCGGCGTCAGGGCGACGATGTGCTCCAGAGACGCCGGGGCGTCGATCTGCTTGACCGCTCTTCCGGAGCCCAGCTCCAGGTGGACGACCCGTTCGCGTCTGACCAGCACCACCTCTCGCCCGTCCTCCGAGAACGTGGCCCAGCCGGTCGCCGGCTCCACCTGCCGGCCGGGCGCGCTCCGCTTCTCGGCCTCCGACACGCCCGCGGACGTCCAGAGGCGCCGGCCCGTGTCGGTCCTGTAGAGCTCGACGCCCACCGGCCTGCCGAGCACGGCCAGCTTCCCGTCCGGGGAGAGCCCCAGCGAGATCACGGGTATCAGCCAGAAATCCCACTTCAACCGGACGTGCTCCATGCCGGTCCGCGCTCTCCACACGCGGTACGTCCTGTCGCGCCCCCTGGAGAGGACCGTCTCTCCGTCGCCGGAGATGGCGACGCCGTCCACCGCTCCGGTGTGGCCGGCGGTCAGGGACGTCTCCCGGGCGGTGCGCAGGTTCCAGAGGCGGATCGATCCGTCGGCGCAGCCCGAGACGGCGAGAGAGCTGTCCGGGGAGAAGCTCACGCTGGTCACCTGGCCCGGAATGGCGTGCAACTGGATGAACCGGAACGTCTCGAGATCGTGGACGAACGTGGCGCTGGGAGAGGTGTCTCTGGGCGCCACGATGGAGAACTTGCCGTCGGGAGAGACAGCCAGGGCCTCGATCGGTCCCGAGCCGCCCCAGACCAGCTCGGAGTACCGGCCAGGCGACGCGGACCCCGGGGCGGGCGGCTCCCAGACTCCAAGCCGGGGCCCGGTGGCGATGAAGACGCGATCGGAACCCGGCACGAAGGCGATCCGGTACGCCAGCTCCACGGCGCCGGGTGCGGGGCGGCCGGGCGGGATCTCGCTCCCCCGGGTCAGGTCCCACAGCCTGATCGCGTCGTCCGCTCCGACGGAGGCGCCGCGCCTGGCGTCCGACGAGAGCGCCAGCGAGAGCACCTGCCGGGAGTGCCCTCGGCGCGACCAGCGCCATCTCTTCGCCGCAAGGTCGAGCAGCGCCACGGTCCCGTCGGAGTAGCCGAGGAGAGCGGTCCTCTCGTCGACGGAGAGCTCGCCGATGACCGGGCGCTGCTCCTGTGTGGGGAGCCGGGAGTCGAGCGTCTGGGAAGACGCGCCGGGAGCCGCGGGACCGGATCGCACCGGATCGGGCAGGCGCCACAGGGCACGGCCGGTCCCGGCGTCGACCACCTCCACGCCCCGACCGTCCGGCCCGAGTCGGTGCTCGAGGAACCGCGCTTTCGAGCTCGCGATCGTGTCGCCCCTGTGCTTCACGACGGCGTCGCTCCTGAGCCCCGTGGAGATGCTCCAGAACTCCCTGGTGTCCTCGCCATCGACGATGACTGTCTTGCCGTCCCCGGAGAACGCCACGCGGCGGATGGCCAGCACCGACCGGTACCGGCTGCTGCCCCAGGAGACCCGGAGCCGGAGCGCCGACTCCGGAGAGCCGGGGGCCCGGGAGAGCATCGCGGCGTCGGAAGGGCCGGCGGACGGTGCCACCTCCGACGGCCTCTGGTCAAAGGCCGCTCCGTCGCGAGCGCGAAAAGCCCTGTTCACGCCCCAGAAGCCGATCAGCGCGACCACGAGCCCCGCGAGCCAGCGGCTCGCCCTCGAGCCCCGCTCTCCCTGGACCGCAGGCGGTGCGGACTGCGGGCCGGCCCGGCTGACGAGCCCTGCGGGCTCTCCGGCTGCGCCGGTGCTCAGCCGGCTGGCGCCGCGGAAGGTCTGCGGGCCCGTGGCCTTTCTCAGGGCCGCCGCGAAGGCCTCCGCCGAGTCGGGCCGGTCGGCGGCCCGCTTGGACAGCGCCTGCTCCACGAGGCGGGCCACCCGATCCGGCACCTCGCTGGCGAACCGCTGCAGCGGCTCGGGCTGGGCCGTGAGCTGCATCTCGAACAGCTCGGAGAGCTGATTTCCGGAGAAGGGGTGCCGCCCTGCCAGCATCTCGTAGAAGACGAGCCCCATCGCATAGATGTCGGAGGCCACGGTGGCCGCCTCGCCCCTGACCTGCTCCGGCGACATGTACCTGGGAGTTCCGATCAGATCCCCGGTGCGGGTCAGCCGCTGGTCTTCCCCGTACGCCTTGGCGATGCCGAGGTCGGCGATCTTGGCTTGCCTGGCCCCCGTGAACAGGATGTTCTCCGGCTTGAGATCGCGATGGACGACGCCCCGCTCGTGGCACGCCCTCAGGCCCGCCAGACAGTCGAGCATCGCCCGGTTCGCCTCGGCCAGGCCTAGAGCCCCGGCCTCTCGCATCCGCGCCCGCAGCGTTCCGCCGTCGAGGAACTCCAGGACCAGGAAGAGGTGCCCTTCGATCTGGCCGGTCTCGAAGAGTGCCACCACGTTGGGGTGGCGGATCTCTCCGGTGACCTTCCCCTCGGCGAGGAACCGCGCCACGATCCCGGGACCCTCCGGTCGGGCCAGGAACTTGATGGCGACTCGCCGGCCATCGCTCCGCCGCGTGGCCTGGTACACCATCCCCATGGCTCCGCATCCCAGGACTCGCTCTGCGCCGTACCGGCTCAAGAACTCCGGGGGAAGCGCCACGCTGGCCTCCACGCCAGGCTCTCCGGCCTCGGTCCGGGTCAGAATGGAGAGCTCCGTCGCTCCTTCGCGGACGAGGCAGAACCGGCACGAAGGGAGGGGCGCCCCGACAGTGACGCTGGCCGGACGTTCCAGGGAGCGACCGCACGAGGGGCACACGTTGGCGCTCATGGCGATGCGGGCGCGGCCTCGCTCACGGATTCCGCCGAAGACCGTCCTGTCGCCGGGGCCCGGGTCGAGCGTCCTGCCCGGCCGGTGACAGCAGCACCAGTTCGGCCGGGAGCGGCCGGGCCGTCAGCACCCTGACGAGACGCTGCGCCTCCTCGAGGGCGAACCTGCCGGTGATCTGGACCCGGCCGGCGATCTCGCTCCGGATCACCGGCGCCATGTACACCCGGCCCGCCAGGACGATCGCGACCTGCTTGTCCTTCAAGCGACGGGACATCGCCTTCATCTGGGCGGCCCCCTGCACGTCGAACTCGAACTGGATCACGGGTTCTCCGAACTCGCCGAGGGTCACGTCGGCCGCCACGAGGTGTTCACCGGTGAGCTCCGGCTGCTTCTTGAGCACGTAGTAGTGCTCGGGGCTGGCCCGACCGGTCTTCCGATCGACCGGGTTGACCAGCTGGCCCACCATGGTATCGGGCGCCGAGCTGTCGATGTCCCCCACGGTGTTGCCATCCTGGAGCACCTCGTTGAACTGGACCGCCTCCCGGGCCTTCACCAGCTCCTTGAAGATCTCGAGCCGCGCGTCACCCCGCGGCACCTTGACCACGACCCGGTCGGATCCGCCATCCTCGACGGCGAAGGGCTCGGGGCCCAGTCGCTGCAGCCGGTCCGTCAGGGCCAGCCGGACCTCCTCCTTGACCCGACCGGCATCCGGGGGGCGGCTCCCCACGATCCGGTAGCTCAGGATGACCGGGTCATGCATCGTTCTCCAGCGATTGACCTGCCAGGCGGCGGTCAGGCCGAGACCCGCGATCGACGCGGCGAGCAGGGCCGCCAGCACAGGCCAGAGGATGTTCCGCGGCTCTCCGGTCGAGAGCGGCAACGGCTCGCCGCAGCCGCCGCAGATGCCCTTCGGCCGACCACACTCCACGTGCTGAGCGATGCCGCACCTGCCGCAGACGAGCGCCGGCCCGGCGATCGTCCCCGAGCAGACTGGACACGGTTTCGGGCTCATGGTGAATCCCCCTTCGACGTTGCGAGCCTGGCCGGGCTGGTTGGAGCATACCACGAGACCCGTGGAGCCCGGCGAGGCAGAGGCGCTCTTCGCCGGCAAGAATCCAGCGCCGCCGCGAGCGGCAGGGCCGCCGACCCCGACCCCGTCCTGGAGAGACTCGCCCCTTGTACCACCGCCCTCCACGCGCCGGAGCCGGACGGTGCCCTCTTGTCACCGGTCGCCTGTCCCATTATGATTCCATGAGGCATGGTCTCATGCCCCGTATCGTCCTCCGGACCGACCGGGACCGTCCCGGGGCAGGTTCGGCCTCGATCCCGGGAACCCTCGAAGACCGGAATCCCTGACCAGGGAGGCACCGATGTCGCGTCGCCCGCGTTCGTTCTCTCTCGTGTTCGCCGCTCTGGCTATCGTGACGCTCGCCGCTCAGTCCGCGACCGCCCAGACCCCTGACTACAGCGCCGACCTCCCGTCGTCGGCGCGGTCGATCCAGAAGGAGCTCAAGTCGGCCGCCGACGTGTACGAGCGCCACAAGGTGCGACAGGCGGCGTTCAACCAGACGATGAACCTGCTGAGCGACTATCGCCGACGGCTCAACGGCGTGGTGCTCGGCGTCGCCGACGACGGCGCGCACACCGTGGACGAGGCGCTGAGCCGCGTCGAGGTGGTCCACGACACGCGGGGGATCCTCATGGTCGCGGGATGGCGTCTCGCCCGCATCGACGAGATGAAGGCGCTCCACCACGAGATCGAGGTGCAGGCCGTCAAGGCCGCCGAACCGGACTGGGCGACCAAGGGGCTGTGGGAGGTCCACGCGTACACCGGGAAGCTGATCGGGGTGGTCGAGATCGACTCGTTCAAGCCTGGCGACGACCAGAAGGCGTTCGCCAAGGCGAAGGTCGCCGGGATCTACGGGAAGGCCCAGACCGCGATCACGAGACAGTGGACCGCGGCTCGAGACGTCAGCGTGGCCTGCGGCGAGACCATGATGCGCATGAGGGTCCGGCAGGCGGAGCTCTCCAACGACTACAGGGCGAAGCTCCTGGAGCTCGAGCGGAAGCTCACCGGGGCCATCGCGGAGCGCAACGAGGTCCTGAGGAAGGCGCCGGACGCCCGCAGGCGAGTCAACCTCGGGGTGCTCGGCGTGTCGAACGACAGGGTGCACTCGTTCGAGGAGGTCAACCGGGACGCCAAGATCTACCACGACAAGCGGGGCATCCTGTTCCCCGCGGGGTGGCTGCTGGTCAACCACAAGGAGATGGCTTCGCTGCTGAACGACGTGCTGGAGAAGAAGTACTACGGCGTCGAGGTCAGGACCCAGGACGTGGAGGCTCTGTCCAAGGTCATCGAGCTCGACCTGGGGCAAGCCGGCCCGGACCAGAAGGCGTACGCCCTGATCAAGGTGGCGAAGCGATACATCTCGATCATGGGCGGGATCGCCGATGCTGTGAAGGTAGCCGGGTATGACCTGGAGAAGCTCAACCGGCAGCTCCAGGCCGTGCGCCAGGCCCAGAGCCAGCTGGCCGGACAGGCCCAGGGCACGGGGTCCGGGACCGCCCCGACCGAAGGGCGTGCTGTCGATCTCTTCGGGATCTCCATGGAGGGCGCTGGCGGCGCAGGTCGGCAGCCCGGCAGCAGCACCGGCACCGGTCGCTGATCGGGCCGGCCGTCGCCCGGTCGGAGCATCATCCCGGTCGAGCCGTCGATCGGTGCAGAGAAGCGCCAGAGCTCACTCCTCGTGAGCCGACCATTCCTCGTCGGGGTCGAACGCCCGGATACCCGCGGCGATCTTGTCCGTGTCCGGCCCGAGGTCCCGTTCGAACAGCACTCCGTCCTGGTTCACCAGAAACGTCCTGATACCGCTGACGCCGTACTTGACCGGGTAGGCGACGATGGCGAACCCCTTGGTCAGGGCGCCGTTCTCCAGGTAGTCGAGCGCTCCGCCCTCGGCGTTCGCCCCCTGGGACGTGAGGATCCGGAACAGGTACCCATGGAAGGGACGAGGGGGCTGAGCGGGCGCCAGCGGGGTCAGCTGGTACCCCTCCGCTGTCGCCTCCCCCACCAGGGGCCCCAGCGGGCTCGGCTGCTCGCCCTCGGCCACCGGCCAGTAGAGGCCGTCCCTATTTCCCTCGGTGCTCAGGAACCGCTGGGCGTACTGCTGGCGGGCGTCGCCAGCGGGGTTCGTCCGGTAGTATTCACCCTGGGCTTTCAGGGCCACGCGGAGAGACTCCATCGCGTTGAGCTCGTTCCGGCCGATGCGACGGTTGATGATCTCCTCGCGCCCGGCCTTGGCATCGAACGTCCAGCTCTTCCCGTCCCGGACGATCGGGATCGGAAACGGCCAGTCATGCTTGCCGACCGTGAGCTCCGCCCTGTCCAGGCCGCTGGCCACGATCTTGTGAGCCTCGTCATACAGCGCGACGAAGCGCTTTCGCGTCGCCTCATCGGCGACCTCGTCCCCCGACGAGAGCTCCTCGACGGCGTCATGGCCGAAGATCGAGAGGAGCTTCTCACGGTCCGCGGCCCTGGTGGCGTCGACCAGGGTGGTCACGGCTGCGTCCGGCGTCGGGAACTTCAGCCCATCGCCGCTCGCGGCCATCGTCGGTCCGCAAGAGAGCGCCAGCAGAAGACCGGAGAAGATCACGACCGGCGCGCCGACCCCGGCGCATCGACAGATCCTGTGCAACATCCGATGACTCCTTGTGTGGCTCGTGCGGTCAGATGGTCCCATCAGGTGTCCGTAACCGGCTCTCGGAGAGTGTGGGCTCGTCATCGCCTTCGCCCCCCGCCGCCCCCGCCACCGTGGCTGCGGCCGCCACCGCTGTAGCTCCGACTGCCGCCGCTGTAGCTCCGACTGCCGCCGCTGTAGCTACGACTGCCGCCGCCCTGGTAGGTCGAGGCGCCGCCGCTCCGACTGGCCTGCCCCCGGGCGGACGCGAGCCGCTCACTCCTGCCGTAGTCCATGCCGTGGAACGCTCCACCCCGACTTCCGCTGCCCGACTGGAGCCGCTGGAGCGTGCTATCGTACGATGGCCGCTGCCCCAGACGGCCACCCGCTCCGGCGGATCCACTGACCGGCCGGCGTCCGGTCGACGGGAGCTGGGATGGCCGGGTGCCCACGGAGGTGTTGTGGATCGAAGTGGCCCGATTCGCGTTGTGGGTCCAGTTGTTCCTGACGCTGTTGATGTTGTTGATGTTGTTGATGTTGATGTTGTTGACGCCCCCGACCCTTCCGTAAGGCGTGACCACCGGGTTGTGCCAGACTCCGTGGCCGGCCCAGTTCCAGCCGCACCAGCCGTACGACGCACGTCCGACGGCCAGGCCGACGCCGAAGCCGACCAGGCCGGTGGCGACCGGGTAGTAGCCGGGGTAGTAGACCGGGGCCGGCGGATAGGCGGGGTACGGCCAGCTGCCGTACACGTACGTGGGGTTGTACTGGGGCACGTAGACGACCTCCGGCGACGACGGTTCGATCTTGATGATCTTCTGCTCCACGACCACGGTCTGCTGCTCGGTCGTCTTCAGGTTGCCCGCCTCGTTCGCCTTCTGCCGCAACGCCTGGATCGCGTCCATGACGGCGTCCTGCTGGGAGAGAAAGACGCTCCCCAGGTTGGTGGTCCACTCGGCGTTCTTCCCCATCATCGCCAGCACGTCGGGGAAGCCGCACAGCGACTTCACGCTGGTGTCCCACTCCTTGTCCCTGAGCGCCTCCACCAGGGCGTCGCCCGTGACGCCCTTGTGGCCCTTGACCCACTTGACGGCCCTTTCCACATCGCCGGGGTACGTGGAGGCCATGAGGACCTGTGCCAGAAGCGAGTCGGGATAGAGAGCCACCGGTGCGACCAGCTGCGCCAGCGCCTCCGTGGACACCGGCCCGCGCTCGGTCCCCGCCGCGCGGGCGAGAGGTCCCGTCGAGAGGACCACCAGCGCCGCCGCGATGGCGGTCCAGGTTCCAAAGACGTGGGTCGACATCCCCACTCTCCTTTCGTGTGGCGACGTGCCGTCGATCCCGGCGTTCATCGGAGATCGGCTTCCCCGGCGTGCGGGTCCGGGGCCGTGATCCGGACCGGCCAGCCGCTTCCAGCCGCGACCGGTCGGTTGGACTCTACCACGCCCGGAACGGATTTCAAGATGCGCTCTCTCAGGGAAGGCGGTCATCATATTCCCGTCGGCGGATCTCACCGGAGCGCCGGTCTTGGAGGAGCACGAGAAGGTCCTGGAGCCCGAGGCCAGCCCGACCGAGGCGCGGAGCGGGCGTCCCGGGCTCTAGCGAGATTCTGCCGCCGAAGCGTCGGAGGAGTCCTCCGGGAAGGCGGCCCTGCCCGCCTTCGGTGGCCAGATCCCCTTCTGGATGAGCTTGCAGGCGTAGCTGGCTTTCTCCCGGGCGAACCGATCCGGATCGTTGACCGAGGAGGAGAACGCCCGACGCAGCGTGTCATCGGCGAGGTGTCCGCTGCTCCCGCAGACCAGTCGATCCAACCTCCAGAGCGCGTAGTAGACCACGGACGGCTCTCCGGCCTCGAGGAACGGCGTCAGCGCCGCCACGGTGTTCGGCGCCGACAGGATCTCCATCAGCTTCTTCAGCAGAGCCGATTTCGGATGCTCGTAGTCCTGGATCGTCAGGATCGCCTCGACCAGCCGCTCGATCCGTTCCGCCGTGTAGTAGTGGACGAAGTAGTGATCGCGGGCGATCTTCTCGCTGTCGTACACCAGGGTGCAGTTGCTGACGGCGTTGTCGATCTGGTCCATCCGGAGCTTCGGCGCCGCGTTCCCCATGGCCCGGGCCTGCCGCACCTCCCGCCGCGCCTCCAGCGCCTGGTCTCTTTTCGTACGGACGAAAGCGGTGGTGATCCACAGCATCTGGGCGGTACCGCCGGTGAGCTTGCCGGTCCGCGTCTGATCCTGGTTGACGTCGGCGCCGCACAGGCAGATCAGGTCGTATTCGATCGAGCGGTCCGGCTCGTGGAACGGTATCTTCTCGGCGGCCTCGTTCGCCGCGTGACGTGCCGCAGCACGATCTGTCGCATCCCCTGGCGTCCCACCGCCGCGGCCAGCTCAGCCTTCTTGAGGTACGGGTCGTGGCCGATGCCCAGCACCTTGTGCCGCACCGACTTCTTGATCCACCGGGTGTCGCCGCCGGTCGCAGAGGGCCACTGGACGCCCACGATCTCGACCCGCTTCTTGAACCGGCCGAACGTCGACCGGACCAGGCGGCCGACCTGGTTGAACATGGTGGTGCTGGCGTTGACCGTCACGTTGAAGCCGTGGACCAGCAGCACCAGGTGCTCCGGCGCGGGCTTCCGGGACTTGAGCTTGACCAGCGCCTTCTCGAGGCTCTCCTCGACGACCTGTCCGTTCTCGTCGCAGACCACCGGGGTGAACTCGGTGGCCGTGGCGGCGGCCAGCGCCGGGCCGGGGAACGTCGCGGCGATGAGGCCCGCGGCGAGGTACGCTGCGAACAGATTCGACGGTGACGGCTTCATGGTGGCTCGCGGTCTTTCCGGTTCGATCGTTGTCGGAGGTCGCTCCCTCCGGGTCGGGACGGCACGTCGCCTGGCGTGCGGGGTGCCGCGGCGATTGTACCCCTGGGGTGCCCGAACCTCAATGGGCTTCAGATCCGGCGTCTCGCCGGATCCGGGTCGCGCAACCGAGCGGCGCGTCAAACCCGGATCCCCTCCTCCGCGTCATCGATCGGAGGGAGCGCCGGTGACGAACCGGCAGATCTGGTGGAACCACCGGCTGACCGGACCGTCATCGTCCGGCACTGGCTCGGGCTCCGGGGCCGAGGCGTCCAGCGGACCGGCCGGAGAGCCTGCCACGGCTTTCGGGACGATCCGCGCTCTGGCCACGTCCCGGATGCGGTCGAGCTCGCCCTGGTCGAGCCAGAGCCCGTCGCAGCCGGGGCACAGGTCGACCAGCACCGGGCTCGGGCCGGGCAGCTCGAACGTCTGCATGTTCTTGGTGCAGCCGGGGCAACGGAGCGGCTTGCGGTCCGGCGTGTCCGGAGCTCGCCGCACGGCGTTGCGCTGGAGCCAGGCCCGCTGCGTCGGGTCGAGGACGAGCAGCCGGTCCGCCTCGCCCACGTCGTAGAACTCCCCCCGGCACTGGTCGCACCGGTCCACGACGATCCACTGGGTCGGTGTGGGCGTCATCGCCTTGTGGCACCGCGGGCAGGTGCGGCGCTGTTGCTTCGCCGGAGCCACCTGCAGCTCCCCGCAGAAGAGACATCGAACTGCTCCGGCCGGCACGGCGTGCTGGCAGGAGCGGCACTTCGAGCCGGGGCTCCGGTCGGCTGTCGTCACCTCGGAACACCTCCTGGGCGGCCGATCTCGCCGCAGCCGACATCTATTGGCCGGAGCCCACGAGAGCCCGCAGTCGCCTCAGCAGCTCGTCTCCCGTCTCGCATTCGACAACCCAGTCTCCGGCACAGCCCAGAGCTGCTGTCTCGTGCACTCGTTCGAGGAGCTCCCCTCCCTCGGCGGCCGCTTCTGCCCCGAAACGAGTCTGAATCAGACGCACCAGGAGC
>JACQZM010000374.1 GCA_016213885.1 Candidatus Rifleibacteriota bacterium
CTTGGACCAGATGCCGAGATGGGGGAAGCCGGGGAACGACACCGCAAGGCGTCGCCGTGAACCGACCCGTCCGAGGGAGACGGTGCGCGATCGGTGGTCCAGGAGCACCAGAGCGCCCCGGTCGAACAGGTCTTTCCTGAGGGGCAGCAACGACTCCTCTTCCAGCAGTCGCTCTCGCCCGGCCGAGAGAAGCCCGTCCTCCAGGACGACCGTGTCGACCGTCTCGGCCTGCTCGAACTCGAGAAAGAAATCCTCCAGGGAGTCGCCCTCGGCCCACCGGCACGAGAAGGCTGGATGCGCGCCTATGGAGAACGGGAGGGGCTCCCGGCCCGAGTTGGTCACCTCGAAGGTGACAGCCACCGCCGATCGGGCGAGCCGGTACTCGACCGCGAGCACGAAGTCGAACGGGTACGACTCCCTGGACTCCGGGGTGGATGCCAGCTCGAATCGCAGCCGGTCTTCGGCCGAAACGACCAGCTCGAACTCGGAGTCGCGTGCGAACCCGTGCTGCTCGAGCGAGTAGACGTCTTTGC
This sequence comes from Candidatus Rifleibacteriota bacterium, assembly GCA_016213885.1. Classification (GTDB taxonomy): domain Bacteria; phylum Muiribacteriota; class UBA6191; order JACPRK01; family JACQZM01; genus JACQZM01. The sequence continues at coordinate 534 of JACQZM010000374.1, forward strand.
CGATGCGGCACCGGTCGCCTCTCAGGCGCCCGACGATCGGAAACAGCACGGGAGCGCGGCGTGACCAGAACGCCGGATCGCCCTGCCACAGGTACTCGATACCGTCGTGCCCACGGATGCTCCGGAGCTCGGCCCCATGAGCGTCGATCGCGACGGCGAGTCGTTCGTTGTCGATGGAGTGGAGCACGAGCTATCCGGACCTCCAGCCTACTTTCCGCGGTTGACGACTGCGAATCCTGCTCTCCTCCGGAGGGTCGTACTCCACGTCGGGTGAGAGAGGCGGCGGTGCGCGGCGGACCGTGACGACCTCCCCGTCCCGGCCTCGCCCGACGCGCCACACTCCGGGGGATGCTAGCATGGCCCGATTCGGAAGATCAAACCACCGCAGACCCGACGCCTCGCCGGGTCCGAGTCGCAAGACCCGGCGCCTCGCCGGGTCCGAGTCGCGCCCCCGAGCGCGACCTCAATCCGGATCCCCTCCTCTTTCTTCTCTCTCCCGAGCGCGACCTGAAATGAACCCCCTCCACTTCCTTGGTGACTCTGCAGCCAGGCCGGGCCTGAGCACAGGCCGGACTCCGCGAAACAGGCGCCGGATCCTGGATGGCTGTTCCGGCGGGTGTGCCAGCACTGTGGTATAATGCCGTTGGCGCCAGCCGAGCGATCGCCGGGCGGTGGCGCGACCGGGTCAAGGCGGCCGGACTGTCAGAGCCGGCCGGGCGGGGACAGCGGCCCCGGTGCTCCGAACCGGGCAGTCGCGCGGGCCGACCCGAGCCAGCGTTCCTGCGATCATCCAGTGGACCCCACGGCCAGAACCGACTTCCACCTTCTCATCGCGAGCCGCGTGTGCACCCGCACCGGTGACGGCTTCCTGCGGATCCTCGCTGTCATGCTCGTGGCGGCCAAGAGCAAGGACCCGATGATCGCGGGCCTCGTCCTGGTCTTCCGCTACGTCTGCGAGATCCTGATCAATGCGGTCTCCGGACCGTTCATCGACCGGATCCATATCCTGACGTCTCTGGCCATCTCCGATCTCCTCCGGACGATCTTCAGCGCTCTGCTGGTCGCCGCCGTGCTTTCGGGCTCCGGGTACTGGCTCTACCTCGTCTTGACCTTCCTCGGCGATTTCGTCTTCCTCTTCTTCAAGCCAGCCTCCGACAAGTTCGTGAAGGTCAGCTTCCCTGTCGAGGAGGGCACGAAGATCCTGTCCCAGGTCGATGCGATCAACCACATGGGGAACATCGGCGGTTACGCCCTGGCCAGCGGCCTCGCCGGTCTGATCGGACCGGCCAGAGCCGTGATGGTGGCCCCCTTCCTCTTCCTGCTGTCCATGATACTCGTCCTGCGATTCAGACTGTCCGGCGAGAGCGTCATCGACTACCAGAAGGTCCGCAGCAAGTCCTACTGGGCCAGCATGAGCGAGGGGCTGCGGTACACCTGGACCAACGTCCCTCTGAGACTCCTGCTGATCGGGCGATCCCTGGTCGCGATCGGCCGGGGTGCGTTCACGGTCCTGTCGGTGGTCTACATCGCCAACATCTCCAAGGGCCTGTCCGCGTACGGCTACTTCGAGTCGTCTCAGTCGGCCGGCAAGGTCGTGGTCACCGCGCTGGTCATCCCGCTCTTCCTCGCCTCGCGCTCGACCTTCTTGCTGACCGGCGGCTCGCTCGTCGTGATCGCGTTCTCGTTCTATGGCTTCAGCCTCGCCCGCGAGGTGGTCATGGCCTGTCTGATCGGTGCCTTGGTCGGTGCGGGGCAGGCCGGCGAGGCGGTCGGGATCGACGCCATCATCAACCGCTACTCGGAGGCTCACATCCAGGGGCGGGCCAAGTCGACCACCAGCTTCGGCAGCCGGTTCTTCGGACTCGCCTCGATGGGGGTCGTCTACTTCTTGGTCAGTGCGCTCGAGGTGCCGCCCGGCGCGCTTTTCGCCTGGTTGGGTGCCTTCCCGTTGTTGGGCGCTCTCGTCTTCTTCGCCGGATGGAGGAGAGAGCTCCAGATGAAACCGTTGCACGGTGAGGTGAACGATGTCGACGATGCCCGATGAGACGGAGACCGAGGATCCAGTGCTCGAGGCCCAGGCGGTCACGTTCTTCGAGACGGTCCAGCAGGCGACTCGGGAGGGCCAGAAGACCTGCTCGGCGGTGTTCCGGTCCGTGAGACTCGATCTCGCGTTGCCGCCCCTCGGTGAGGGCGACCGGGGGATGGTGTACCCTCTGAGAGGTCATTCCTTGCCCCTTGCCGAGGGCCACGGACTGCTGTGCGCCAAGGTGGCCAAGCAGCAGGCGATCTGCCGCAGGCGCCTGCTCGAAGAGACCATGACCACCGAGTTCTTCCTCTCGGAGTCGATCGCCGTTCCACGGATCCACTACATGGACACCGATGGCTTCTTCTGCATCAAGGATCGCATCGAGGGCGAGTCGATCACGAGTCTGTACATGCGCTTCAACGACCTGACGGTCAAGACGCAGCAGGTGCTCCTCGAAGGTCTGGAGGCGTTTCTGATGCGTCTTCTGGACTCTTTCCGCAAGAGGCCGGACTGCAAGGTCAGCATCAGTCCGAACAACATCTACGTGCTGTCGGAGGGGGGGAGGTTCAAGGACCCGCCCCAGTTCGTCCTGATCGACCCGGGAACGACGCTGAAGAAGAACTACTCCGATTTCGACTTCAAGAAGTACTGGAACGAGGTCCTGCCCGATCGGATCCGGAAGTACCAGCGCACCGGCTACCTCCAGTGGCTGGTTCCCCAGGAGGTGACGCAGTCCGAGAGGGACGAGGCGAGCGAGTTCGAGATCTTCCGGGGGCTGAAACCGTGCGAGGTGTTCCTGCTGCTGAAGGCGGGCGAGACGCTGGAGTTCGAGCCGGAGGACGTCATCCTGAAGGAGGGCGCGGTCGGTGAGAACTTCTACCTGATACTCGACGGTACGGTGGAGATGAGAAAGGGTTCATACATCAAGCCCGGCACGCGCCCCTTGCGCCTCGGGAGGGGCGCCGTGCTGGGAGAGATGGCCTTTCTCCTCCACGTGCCGCGGTCGATGACCGTGGTGGCGAGCACACGCTGCAAGCTCATCGAGATCGATCGCGATCGCTTCAACGAGTTGATGGACGCCAGCCTCACCGCGCCGTTCAAGCTGATCAGAAACATCGCGGTGATTCTCGCGGAGCGGCTCCACAGCCTCACCGTGACGCATCAGAAGCTGATCGCGGCCGAAGAGGCCGCTGGTGGACCGACGATCGAGGGAGGCAACGGATGAGGACGGCCGGCCCGGCTCCACGAGTCGAGATCTGCCCCCGGTGCGAGGAGGGGATTCTATCCGTCGTCGAGATACCCCAGGACGTGCCCTGGGGAGGGTCGTCGGTCCGCATCCCGAACGTCCAGGTGGAGCAGTGTGCACACTGCGGCCTGCGCTCCCTCTCGGGGAGCGAGGTCGGCATGTTCGAACTCCTCTTCTCTCCCCGCGTCGCAGCGCTCGCGGACCTCGTCAAGGCGCGCAAGGAAGCGGGGTACCACAACGCCTTCCTGCGCGAAACGGAGTCGGAGTCGCAGCTGGGCTTCGGCTCGCGGAGCTTCGTGACCGGGCTCCCGCCCGAGTTCCTCAGGCTCTACCTCGACAACGAATCAGCGCAGGTCATCCAGGGCCTCGGCTCGTCCGGGTCAGGCGTCCAGGTCCTCGATCTGGCCGGGACTCCTCTCCGGGTCAAGCTGCCCCGTATCGGCGAGGGAGAGAACGGCATCGTGTTCGAATGCGCGGAATGCGTCGTTCTTCCAGCGGTGTGGCATCGCCGTACCGCGGATCGTCCGCAGCGACCCGTACGGAAGCTTCATGATCAAGGAGAAGCTGACCGGCGAGTCGCTGTCGAAGCTCCATCCCACCCTCGGCGACCCGGGCTCACCGCGTCACGTGCAGGTCCGGTCCGCGGTGGAAGAGTTGATCAGCCGCCTGTTGAAGGTGTTTCTCGAGCACCCGGAGACCAAGACGTCCGTGAGCCCCAACAACATCTTCGTCGCCTGGGACACGGGCCAGTGCCGCTGCATTCTGATCGACAGCGGACCGGCTCCCATGCATGACTACTCCCGGTTCGACTTCGAGGAGTACTGGACCGTGGTCATTCCGCGGAAGATCGCCCAGTATCGCAAGGCCGGATACCTGTAGCTGTCGGCGGTCGTCGGGCCGGTCGACCCGCAGCCGGGGCGCGAGGACGTCCTGAGCCTCGCCTCTGCGGCGGGGAAACGCCGGGCGGTCGTCCGCTGCCGACCCGGTGATCCCGTGCGACCGAGGTGCCCGGTCCGACGAAACTGAACGAGATCTCTGGATTTCTGACCTGTCGTCGCTTACCATTGAACGGCATCCGGGACCGGCTCCAGCGACCGACGACGCCCCGACGGCTCGTCGGGCCGCGCGGGCACCCGTGCGGTCCGCCGTGATCTCGGGATCCAGCGTGACGATCTCGACCGGCGGCGCACGTTGCAGTCCAGGAGCGTGACGCCCCGGCGAGAACGCCACGGCACATCCTTCGGGCGGGGACTCAAGATGCGACGACTTGCCACTCTTCTGTGCTTCCTCCTGGCGGGGCTCTCTCGACCTGTCCGGGCCGCCGGAGACGGTCTCTCCCTGGAACAGGCTCTTGACCAGGCGCTCCAGAGCAACCGGACCCTCGACAACGTGAAGCAGTCGATCACCCAGGCCCAGCTGAACCTGAGGGCGGTCCGGAAGGAGCGCCTGCCGAAGCTGCGCACCAACTACTCCTACACCCGGACGTTCCAGGATTTCGCCTTCACGACCGAGTACCCGTCGGAACTCGATCCGAACGTGATGAACACGATGACGTTCTCGTTCCCCCAGGACAACTACATGTGGACCTCCTGGATCTCGATGCCCGTGCTCTCGGAGCTGCAGCACCTCTCGGAACAGATCGCCCGGCTGGGCATCGACGTGGCCAAGGTGCAGCTCTTGCAGGCGAAGAACGAGCTGGTGGCCAACGTGAAGGCCACCTACTACACCATCCTCCGGGACGAGAGGCTGATCGAGTTCTTGACCCAGAATCTCAGAAGCCACGAGGAGCACGAGAAGCTCACGGAGCGCTACCACCGGGAAGGACTGGTCGCCAAGAACTCCGTGATGGAAGCCCGGGTGGAGCGAGCCACGGCCCAGCAGGAGCTCAGGACCGCCCAGCAGGCGAGGCTGGTCTCCCACGCCACCCTGGCCACCCTGCTGGGCCTCTCCGATCGGGACACTCTCTTCGCAGCCACTGATTCGCTGAAGCAGAGGGCGTTCGAGCTGACGGTGAAGCAGTGCATCCAGTTCGCCCGGGAGCACAACCCGGAGCTGGTGGCCTACAGCTTCCTGAAGGCCCAGGCGGCCAAGGAGGTGAAGCTCGAGAAGTCTCATCTCAAACCGACCCTGGACCTCTCCGCCTACTACATGAAATACGGCGACAAGCCCGATCTCACCAACAGCAGCGGCGACGGGTTTCCCGGCGACACCACGGCGGCCATGCTGTCGGTGAACTGGCTCATCACGGACTGGGGCCAGAAGCGGGCGGAGGCCAGGGCGAAGAAGATCAAGCTGGAGCAGCTCAAGAACAGCGAGGTGCTGACCCAGGATCGCGTGGGCCTGAGAGTCCGCGAAGCGTGGGCGCAGCTCGACACCGCCCGGGACAACGGCCAGACCGCGCGCCTGGCCATCGAAGCCGCCCGCGAGAACGCGCGCCTGGCTCGTCTGCGCTTCCGGGAGCAGACCGCCACCTCCAAGGAGGTGCTCGAAGCCCTGACCGGATTGAAACGAGCGGAGTACAGCCACACCACGTCGCTGCACGCCCACAACGTGGCCCTGGCCCGTCTGGAGGAGGCCATGGGCGTGGACGTGTCGCGGATCGTGACCAGTCAGATGTCGGACCCCGGGGCGGCCGTGCCGCAGTCCGGGGGACCCTCGAAAGGCCAGAAGAGATAGGGAGAGCGATCCAATGGGACAGAGCTTCGCACATACCATCCTGCTCCTGACCTTCGTGGTGCTCACCGGGATCGCCGGATGCAACGCCCTGACCGGTCTGGAAGGCACCAAGGCCCGGGAGGACAGGGTCGCCACCTCCGGCCGCATCGAAGGCGACGAGTACAACGCCGGTGCCAAGGTGAACGGCAAGGTGGACCGGATCGTGGTCAAGGAAGGCCAGAGCGTGACGCAGGGGACGCTCCTGGGCTCCATCTTCTCCGACCAGCTGAAGGCGCAGCTCGCGGCGGCCCAGGAGGAGGTCCGGATCTCCCAGAACAGGGTCGCCCAGGCCGAGTCGTCGCTGGCGCAGTCGAAGGCCGACACCACGGCGAGGGTCGAGCAGGCCCAGGCCAACCTCGCCCTGAGCCGGGAGCAACTGGCCAAGGCCCGTTCAGCCCACAAGCAGAGTCTGGCCCAGCTGGAGCGGACCAGGCTGGACGTGACCTCGTCGTCGCTGGAGGCCGACCAGGCCCGGGCGAACCTCAAGAAGACCCAGGCCGCCCTCTCGTACAACGAGAAGGAGTTGGGCCGGCACCGGAACCTGCTGAAGGAGGAGGCGATCGCCCGGATCAAGTTCGAGGCGGCCGAGACCCAGTACGTGGCAGCCAGGGAGGAGAACGTGGCGGCGGCGAAGCAGGTCGAGCGGGCGGTGGCGGGTATCGAGGCGAGCCGGAAGAACCTGGTCGTCGCGGAGGCCAGCGTGGACATGGGGATGGCCACCATCAAGGAGGCCCAGGCCAGCGTCGAGGCGGCCAGGGCCTCAGTCACCCTGGCCCAGGTCGGCTCGTTCGAGGCCCAGGTCCGGGAGAAGGAGGTCGAGACCGCCAAGGGGATGCTGGAGAAGGCCCGGAGGGCGCTGGAGTCCGCCCAGGCCGACCTCGAGGACACCCGGGTCCACGCACCGGTGAACGGGACGGTGCTCTCCAAGGTGGTTCAGCCCGGCGAGGTCATCTCCGCGGGCACGCCTCTGGTGACTCTGATCGACATGGACGCGCTCTACCTCCGGGTCTTCCTTCCGAACCACATAGCCGGGAAGCTCAGGATCGGCAACCCGGTGAAGGTGGTCCCGGACGCTTTCCAGAGGGAGGAGTTCGACGCCTACGTCTACCAGATCTCCGACAAGGCGGAGTTCACTCCGAAGAACGTGGAGACCAAGGACGAGAGGACGAAGCTGGTCTTCTCCGTGAAGATCTGGCTCCTCTCCAACAAGGACCGCAAGCTGAAGCCGGGCATGCCAGCGGAGGCCACCATCGATCTGACGCGAACGGTCTCCGTGGGTCAGGAACCGGTGACCACCGGCAAGGGCGACTGACCCTGCCATGCGCACTCAGCCCGAGATCGGGGTGCCCGGGGAGCGGGTGCGGGGCCCAGCCCCGCGTCGGACCGTATGACCGCTGAAGTGATCCTCGACGTTCAGCACGTGTCCAAGAGCTTCAAGACCGTGCAGGCTCTGAAAGACGTCACCCTTTCGGTGAAGCGCGGGGAGATCTTCGGCCTCATCGGTCCCGACGGCGCCGGGAAGAGCACCCTGATCTACATCGTCGGGGGGGTGTTGCCCACCAGGGAGGGCCGGGTCACCCTGCTGGGCAACGACCAGCTGGCCGACCCGGAGCGGGTGAAGCCGCAGGTCGGCGTCCTGCCGCAGGGGCTGGGGCTCTCTCTGGCCGCGGAGCTCTCCGTCGAGGAGAACGTGGACTACTTCGCCAAGATCAACGGAGTCGACCGGGAGCGGTGGCGGCGGCTGAAGAACGATCTGCTGGAGGTGACCAAGCTGGCTCGTTTTCGCGACCGGCAGGCCAAGAACCTCTCCGGAGGCATGAAGCAGAAGCTGGGCATCTGCTGCACCCTGATCCACTCGCCCAGGATGATCTTCCTGGACGAGCCGACCACGGGAGTCGATCCGATCTCCCGGCGCGACATCTGGTACCTGATCAACAAGATCATCAAGGAGAACGACGTCACGATCTTCCTGACCACCTCGTACATGGACGAGGCGGAACGCTGCCACCGCATGGCGCTCATGCACGAGGGCAGGATCCTGGCGCTGGGCGATATCGATCACCTGAGCCGGCAGATCGACGGGACGTTGATCGAGATCACCGTGGGCGACCAGCAGAAGGCGCTGGCCGCGCTGAGTCGGCACCAGGGGATCCGGGTGGCCTACCCGGCAGGGACGAAGATCAACGCCATCTTCTCGGGCTCGGGCGACGCCGTGGAGTCGATCCGGGCCCACGCCTCGAACGAGGGTGTCACGATCGATCGGATCGAGGAAGGGATCCCGACGCTGGAAGACGTCTTTCTCACCAAGATCATGAGGGAGAAGGCCGGCGCCAACCAGCAGGCGCTGGAGGAGTTCTTCTCGACGCCCGGAGCCACGCGCCGCCAGGGAAGCTCCGAGGATCTCATGATCGTGGTGAAGAACCTGTACAAGATCTTCGGCAACTACACCGCCGTGGACAACGTCACCTTCGACGTGAAGCGCGGCGAGATCTTCGGCTTCCTGGGGCCCAACGGGGCCGGCAAGACCACCACCATCAAGATGCTCTGCGGCCTGTTCCCTCCGACCAAGGGCTCGGGCAAGATCTCCTCGTTCGACCTGATGAAGGAGCAGTGGAGCATCAAGAAGAGCATCGGGTACATGTCCCAGAAGTTCTCTCTCTACCGGGACCTGACCGTGGCCGAGAACATCGAGCTCTACGCGGGCATCTACGGCGTGCCCCGGTCGGACCTGAAGCGGCGCACGGAGCTCATCCTCAAGGTGGCGGACCTGGAAGGTCGGGGCGACACCATCACCGACAGCCTCCCCATGGGGATCAAGCAGCGTCTCGCCCTGGGCTGCGCCATCATCCATCAGCCGGAAGTCATCTTCCTCGACGAACCGACCTCCGGTGTCGACCCGATCGCTCGCCGGATCTTCTGGGACATCATCTTCTTCCTGTCCCGTCGGCTCAAGGTGACGGTGCTGGTGACGACCCACTACATGGACGAGGCGGAGCAGTGCGACCGCATCTCCCTGATGCACCTGGGCAAGCTGATCGCCCTGGGCTCGTCGACGGCGCTGAAGAAGCAGGTGCTCCAGGACATCGGCTCCATGCTGGAGGTCTACACTACCGACCCGTTCAGGAGCTACGACATCCTGGGCAGGGAGTACGGCTTCTGCAACATCTTCGGCCGGACGATCCACCTGTACACGAAAGAGCTCGAATCCGCCAAGGCGACCATCGCCGGAAAGCTCGAGCCCCACGGCATCGAGGTGCAGTCGATCAGAGAGAAGCTGATGCCGTTCGAGGACGTCTTCGTCTACTTCTGCGAGAAGGCCGAACGGGAGCTTGCCGCGCGGAGCGCACCCAGATGAGCCCCAGGTCTTGGCAGAGAGCGGCGCGGGAGGTGCGACCGTAGCGTGTTCGCCCCGTATCGCGTCGCCGCCGTGGTTCAGAAGGAGGCGCAGGAGCTGATCCGCAACTGGATGAGCTTCCTGCTGGCCATTATCGCCCCGCTGATCCTCTACTTCCTCTTCGCCTTCGGGATGCCGCTGGAAGTGAAGAACATCCCCATGGCTGTCCTGGACGAAGATCGGAGCCCCGACAGCCGGAGGTTGATCGAGTCGTTCGCCTGCGCCAAAGTGTTCCAGATCAAGCAGACCATCGATCGGTTCGACGAGATCGATGCGATCATCCGCAGGGGGGACATCCGCCTCTGCGTCGTCATTCCTCCCCGCTTCGGAGAGAACCTCCAGAAGGGAATCCCTCAGAAGATCGTGGGCTACGTGGACGGGACGTTCCCGCTGCAGGCTCAGATGAGCAGCGGCTACCTCGAGGGGACCGTGGCCAGGTTCAGCGACCGGGTCCTGGGGCAGTTCTTTCTGAAGAACCTGGGGCCGTCCTACGGGGCGGGCACGGGGTTGCCGGTCTCCACCTTCGTGAGCCCCTGGTTCAACCCCACCTTCCGGAGCGAGGATTTCATCGTCCCCGGCGTGATCGCCATCATCCTGATCTTCCTGCCGCCGACGGTGGCGGCGCTGTCGCTGGCCAGGGAGAAGGAGACCGGCTCCATCCTGAACATGTTCTGCTCTCCGATCACCAAGACCGAGTACATCCTGGGCAAGGCGATCCCCTACATCGCCATCACGTACTTCAACTTCCTGGTGTTCTTCGCCCTGACGATCCTGGTGTTCAAGGTGCCCATGAGAGGGAGCTGGCCGCTGTTGCTGTCGGTGTCGTTCCTGTACGTGGTGGTCGTCATCGGTCTGGGGTTGTTCGTGGCAGTGCTGGTGAAGACCCAGATCGCGGCCATCCTGATCACCTGCGTGGTGAACATGATCCCGTCGTTCATGTTCTCCGGGTTCATGCTGCCGGTGCTCTGCATGGACGAAAGCGGCAAGCAGACCGCCTACGCCCTCTCGCCGACGCACTACATCTCTTTCATCCGGAAGCTGATGCTCAAGGGCGTGGGGCTGGAGTACCTCTGGCAGGAGATCGCCACGCTCTTCGGGATGGCGCTGTTCTTCTACGTGACCTCCATCGTGCTGTTCAAGAAGAGGCTGGAATAGGGGCATGTCTTTCAAGCTGCTGGCGTTGCTGAAGAAGGAGGTGCTCCAGTTCACCCGGAACACCATCCTCCTGGTGATCGTGCTCTATGCCGCCACCCTGGATATCTGGATGGCCTGCCAGACCACCATGGACCTGCGCAACTTCCCGATCGCCATCTACGACCAGGACCGGACCGAGAAGAGCGCCGAGCTGGTCAGACGGATCCGCAAGCCGTTCTTCCTGATCCACTCGTATCTCACCGACGAGAGCCAGATCCAGAAGCTCATCCTCGCCGACCAGGTGGGAGCGGTGCTGGTGATCCCTCGGAGGTTCCAGGACCGGATCAACTCCAAGCAGAGCTCCCCGGTCCAGGTCATCCTGGACGCCACGACCAGCAACACCGCCTAGATAGCCGCGGGCTATCTGGGAGCCTTCCTCACCGACTTCTCCTTAGAGGTGCTGGTCACCCAGTGGCAGGTCTCGTCGGTGAACTTCAAGCTGGTTCCGCTGGTGTCCACCAGTTCTCGATACAGCTTCAACGCCAACCTGACAGACCGGTGGGTCCTGGCGCTCCAGGAGTTCTTCACGATGTTCACCCTGATCGCGATCCTGCTCCCCGCCACGGCCATGGTGAACGAGAAGCAGTTCGGGACCATCGAGCAGCTCATGGTGACGCCGGTGCGCCCCTCCGAGATCATGCTCGCCAAGGTGTTGCCGATGATGGCGGTCTTCCTGGTGGCGTCCTTCATCTCCATCTACACCATGATGCTCCCGGTCCTGGAGGTTCCGCTCCGGGGGAGCGCGGTGGAGTTCATGATCGTGACCGTGGTGTTCTGTTTCACCGCCTCGGGGCTGGGGCTCCTGGTCTCAACGGTCTCCAACAATCTCTCCGAGACGGTTCTGCTGACCCTGCTCATGCTGTTCCCGATCCTGTTCCTCTCCGGAAGCTGGGTTCCCATCGAGGCCATGCCTGGCTGGATGCAGTTCCTGGTGCTGTTCTCTCCGCTGAAGTACTACCTGGACCTGGGGCTGGGGATCTTCCTCAAGGGAAGCTCGCTCCTGTTCATGTGGAGGGAGTTCCTGTCTCTGCTCGCCCTGGGTGTCGGTATCTTCTGGTTCGGCGCCTTCCGGTTCCGGCGGATGTTCGGTTGATGATCCGTTTCTCCAGACCATGTCGCGATACAAGATCCAGTCCGAGCTCGGGCGGGGTGGCATGGGGGTGGTGTTCCGCGCCACCCAGGAGCCGCTGGGCCGCGAGGTGGCGCTCAAGATCATCCGCACCGGCATCAAGCGAAGGGCCGAGGACTACCGGCGCTTCAAGAGGGAGATCGAGGCGTGCACCCGGCTCACCCACCCCGGCATCATCAAGATCATCGACGCGGGCGAGATCGACGACCAGCCGTACTACGCCATGGAGCTCCTGGTCGGAGCCGAGACCCTGCAGGACCACGTCAAGAGGGCCGCCCCGCTCCCGCTGGATCGTGCGCTGGACGTGGCCCTGCAGCTGGCCGATGCGCTCGCCTACTGCCATGCCCGCGGCCTGATCCACCGGGACCTCAAGCCGGCCAACGTGATGGTCGGCCCGGGCCCTCGGGTCACCCTGATGGACTTCGGTCTGGTGAAAGACCTGGAGGGCACTCTCCTCACGCAGGAGGGCCAGCTGGTGGGCACGCCCCTGTACTTCGCGCCGGAGATGTTCCGGGGCCGACCGCCGGCCCCCACGATGGACGTCTGGGCGCTGGGGCTGATCATCTACGAGATGCTCGCCGGCGCCCGGATGTTCGTGGGCGACAGCACTCAGGATCTGGTGCGCCGGATCCTGACGGAGGAGCCGAAGCCGCTGAGCACGCACCGGGACGACCTGGATCCGTCGATCGACCGGTTGCTCGGCGCCTTTCTGGTCAAGGACCCGGACCGTCGCCTGCCGAACGGAGAGGCGGCGCGCGAGGCGCTCGAGGCGTGGCAGGCCGACGGCTCGGTTCCCGAGCTCCCGCCGGTCCCGTCACCCGACGCGGAGCCCGGCCGGGGTTCTCGTGGCAGGTCCAAGCAGACCCGGACTCTTCCGCGGGCCGCAGCCACGGTGACGATCGGCGAGACCAAGGCGCCGGGCCGCTGGACCGCGGTGGCGGCGGCCGTGGCGGCGCTGGTCGTCATCGGCATCGTCGGCCTCGCGGTCCGTCCGTTTGCCGTGGGACCCGGCCCTTCGGCGAGCCCGGCCTCGGCGCCGGTCCGTGTCGACGATCTCCGGTGGGAGGCCACAGCCACGACCGCCTCGATCGATTTCAAGAGCGACCGGCCCGAGAGACTCGGCATCCGGCTCGACAGCGGTAACGGCAGCGCCGGCCCCAGCCCGGTCACGTCGTTCGATGCCCGGCCCACCAGCTCCCACCAGCTCGAGCTCCGCCGGCTGCACCCCGGCAAGCGCTATCGCCTGGCCGTCGTCGGCCCGGGGGAGACGCCGATCGCCCGGCGCGACGTCCAGACGCTGACCGTGGAGCAGGCGGTCAAGCTCCTCGGGTCCACCGTCGACTCGGTCGGCGCGCGATCCCTGCTCCGGCAGCTCCACGGGGAGCTGCAGCCGCTGGTGGTGCGGGGGCGGAAGACGATCGATCCGGGCAGGCTGCTGGATCCATACCGGAAGAGATGGGAACCGCGGCTGGACCAGCGACTCCACGGTGGTCGATCCGGTGCGCTCCTGGCCAGGCTGGCCGGAGAGTCGAACCTGATCTTCTCGGCCGGCACGGTGACAGGCGAGGAGAAGCGACAGCTCTACGAGGAGATCCAGGGGCTCCTGGAGCTGGAGCAGGTCGCGGCGGTCTGCGGGATCCCGGTGCGGCCGATCGCGGCGACCCTGCTCGGGGACTGCTACAGGCAGGTGGCTCCGGCTCGTGTCCAGATGCGGGCCACGAGCCTGGCCGTGCTCGAGAAGTCGCTGAGGCCCCGACCGGGGGAGCTGCCGTTCGGCGCCACCTTGCAGGTGATCATGGAGGCGTCCGAGGAGGACAAGGTGCGGGCGTACCTCGATATGAGGGAGGAGGCCAGCTCCCGGACCATGTTCGCCGACGTGGAACAGGCCTACATCCGGTTTCCCAGGCCGATCGATCTGCCGCGGCTGCCACCGACGGCGCGGGTGGAGGTCAGGGCCGCTCTGGAGAACTTCAACGCCTGCAACGGCCTGTTCGTGCTGGCCGGTACCGAGCCGGAGGCCCCGAGAAAGCGGTGGAAGCTCATCGCCTGGCTCCGGCCCACCGGGCAAGAGCGCCATGTGGCCTGTCACACGCTGCCGGCGGAGGTCGTGTCCATGCGGCCGCTGTGGCTCCGGCTGGAGCTCTCGTACTCGACGGCCACGATGTTCCTGCGCGAGAAGCACCTGCAGTACGGCCGGGTGCGGTGGTTCGCCCTGAGTCACGACTGACGCCGGGAGGGGCCTGTTGCGTCGTCGCCATGGCGTGCCCTATAGTCGTGACGTCGGCGCCGCCGATCCAGGAGTCCAGCCGGGCAGGACCGCGAAAGGACGATCTTCAGAATGAAGCGAAGCCAAGTTCTCATCACCGTGGTGGGCCGGGACCGTCCGGGCATCGTCGAGAAGATCTCGGGGAACATCGTCGAGTGCGGCGGCAACGTCGAACAGAGCCGGATGGCCCGGCTGGGCGGGGAGTTCGCCGCGTTCCTCCTGGTCTCCGTGGCCGAGGCCGGAGTGGACAAGCTGTCCAGGGCGCTCGAGACCCACGGCTCGGCGGAGCTGGTCGTGACGACCAGGCTGGCATCGAGTCACAGGCCGGCAGAGGGCGCGGTGCCCCACACGCTGACCGTGCGCGGGGCCGACCATGAGGGCATCATCCACGACTTCGGGGCTCTCATGGCCAGACGGGGGATCAACATCGCCGAGATGACCACCTCCGTCGATCCCTCCCCGGTGAGCGGCACCCCGATGTTCTCGATGCGGGCCACCGTCGAGGTGCCCACGTCCATCCCGGTGAAAGACCTGAGACAGTGGATCGACGACCTGGCCGACGAGCTGGCCGTGGACGCCGAGCTCAAGGTCCAGGGGCCGGGTCCCTCGTCGCTGGGACTCTAGCACTCCAACGTGAGCCAGATGCTCTCCCCGGGCGTCAGTCGCCCGGGGATCCCTACTTGATCAGCTCCAGGAGCGTCTTGATGTAGGCCTGACGATAGGGGGCGAAGTCTGTGGCCACGTCCGATTGGGTCACCTCGTAGGGCACGTCCGGAGAGACCCCCACGTTCTCGATGAACGTGCCGCAGGTCCGCTTCATGATCGTCTCGGTCACGGAGACGCTGGACCCGGAGTACGACAGCGGACCGTAGTTGTTGACGGAGCCGCCGGCACCGGCGGTGGTGGTGCCGAACAGCGTGGCCCGCCTGGCGTCCTGCATCAGCGCCGGGAAGATGTCGCCGCAGGAGTAGCACTGGTCGTTGATCAGCACCACCACCGGCTGGGTGTAGACGACCTTCGGATCCGGGGGCTGGCTGGTCTGGCCCCACATGTAGCCGAACCCGGTCAGCCGGTCGCCCGCCTCCATGGCCTTCTCGATCTCCAGCGCGCGGGTCTCCATGATCGCCTTCTCCGTCTCATCCTCGAACTCCAGGGCCATGGATCGGCACTGCGTCAGGGTGGCCCTGGACGCCCGCTCGGCGATGGTCGGAAGGTCCAGCGGCCGGGACATGAACATGGCGGCCAGCTCCATGCAGTACGTCAGGTAGCCGCCGGGGTTGTTGTTCAGGTCGAGGATCAGCCCCTTGGTGTCCTTCATCTTCTTGAGAAGGCTCCGCATCTCGTCCACGGCCACCGCGACCTCCTGGTCCGGGGTGAACGTGGGGACGCGGATGTAGCCCAGCCTCCCCTTCTCCGAGTCGAACGTGGAAGCCGTGAAGATCGACGACTTGAGCGCCCTGGCCTTCTCGGGAGCCCAGACAGGGCCGATCCGCTTGGCCAGCAACGCCGCCACCGGATTCAGAAAGAGCAGCGACCGTTTCTTGCCGGGATCGAGCGGGTAGAGCGGCTGCCGCCCCCGGCTCTTCCCGGCCGTGAAGAACGACAGGCCCGGAAGCGGCTTGCCCTGGACGACCCACGGTACGGTCAAGGTCTGCGCCTCGCCGCCTCCAAAGGGCCGCACCTGGACCTGGCAGAGCCCGGTCGGGACCGCCCCGAACCAGCCCGACCGGTCGGTCAGCAACTGGGCCATGAAGCCGAGGGCCGAGTCTTCCCGGCCGTTGGAGCAGGTCGGCAGCATCTCCCGGAGGATCGTCGCCACCGGCTTTCCATCCATCGCGACCAGCTCGTCGCCGGGCTTGAACGGCAGCTTGTCCTTGAACCCGTCCTCGACGCGGCGAACCACCAGCTTCCCCTCCGCCCTCATCACGTCGAATCCGAGCCTGGACGACATGACCGACGGTCTGTAGTGACCCAGGTGGCCGTCTTTGAGCGCGGCCACGTAGGCGGACAGCAGAGTGTAGAATTCGTCGTCGCGCGCCACCGCCGCGACCTTGGCCCGGTACTCCGCGGTGAGCTGCGCCAGGTCGACGCCCAGCACCTGCTTCTTGTACTCGACCATCCCGTACGACGCGTCGAGAATGGCCGCGAGCTGGTCGAAGTCGGCGAGCCGCTCCGCCGGGGTCAGGTCCCTGGCGATCGCTCCGGTGAACGAGCCGAGGACGACGAGGACGAGGAGCAGAGCCGACGACACGGTGCGGGGGTGAAGATCGCGCATAAGCCTGGACACGCTCCCTCGGGCAGTTTCGAGAACGGGAACAGACGGCGGGACCTGTCGGGACCGGCCGCCTCTCTCTACTACGGGAGAGAGAGTCCCGGGTTGCATGGGTCGGCGGGGAGTGCCGACCTTGCCCGACCAGCATGGCTGGCCCGATGCGCGAAGATCGGCTCGTGAGCAGGCGTCGGGCCGGATCCGGAGTCCCGGGGGTGGACGACGGGACCCTGGCGGTCCGGCGGAGTTCGTGTCACACTGGCCCGCGGCTCGCCGATCGACCCGGCGGGAGCCCCGGCCGCATGACGAAGATCAGACCGTTTCACCTGGCCCTGGCCATCCTGTGGAGCGCCTGCGCGCTCGTTCTCTGGCAATGCCGGGAGAGAAACGACGGGCACCTCGTCTACGCGCTGGACGACCCGTACATCCACATGGCGATGGCCCGCAACCTGGCCGAACATGGGGTCTGGGGCCTCACCCCCCACCGGTTCACCTCCTCGTCGTCGTCCCCGCTGTGGACGCTGATCCTCGGCGTCTCCTTCCGGCTCTTCGGGGTGAGCGAGGCGGTGCCACTGATCTTGAACCTGCTGCTGGCGAGCTGGCTCCTGTGGTCGATCGAACGCGTCGTGGCGGGCCCGGGGATGGGAGAGAGACCGACGCTGGCGCTGCTGGTCGCCGTCGTCTTCGTCGCTCCGCTTCCGGCGCTCGTCTTCTGCGGGCTCGAGCACACGCTCCACATCTGCCTCTGTCTCCTGTTCGTCGAGCTGGCCGTCGGGGCGTTGACCGCGGTGCCCTGGGCCGGGCGGGCATTGCCAGGCAGGGACGAGCTGGCCCTCGCGGCCCTGGCGCCTTTCCTGGTGATGGCCCGCTACGAGGGTCTGTTCTGCCTGCTCGTCGTGGGCCTGGGCTTCGCGGCCCGCCGTCGGCTCCTCGTCGCCGGGCTCGTCGTCGGGTGCGGTCTCGCGCCGGTGATCGCCTGCGGCGCGATCTCGGCCTGGAACGGCTGGTTCTGGCTTCCCAACCCGGTGGTGCTCAAGGGCGCCTCGCCGGATCTCTGGACCGCCGCCGGGTGGGCGGAGCTCCTGGGACGCCGGCTGTTCGGCCAGTTGACCCGAGCACCGCACCTGACCTCGCTCCTCGTGCTGGCCTTTGCCCTGCTCATCCAGCGGTGGGCCACGAGGCCGACCGTCTGGGAGAGGCCGACGGTGAGGTTGTTCGTCTTCACGGCGCTCTCCCTGTGGCATCTGGAGCTCGCCGGCGTGGGCTGGTTCTACCGGTACGAGGCGTACCTGGTGGTGCTGGGGCTCGTGGCGCTGTCGGGAGCACTGGCCGGGTCGGCCGACCCGATGAGGGCCTGGCTCGCGGCCAGGCCGCGGTCCGACCTGGTCCGGCTGGCGCTGCTGGGGCTGGCGCTGCCGGTGGTGATCGTGGGCCCGGCGCTCCTCTCCCCGCTGGCGGGCAGGGCCTGGCTCTCCCTGGTCGAGATCCCCACGGCCACGGCGAACACCTACCAGCAGCAGTACCAGATGGGTCTCTTCCTGAGAGACCACTACGCCGGCGCCGCCGTGGCGGCCGTGGACATCGGGGCGATCAGCTTCCTGGGCCGGATCGACTGCCTGGACCTGATGGGGCTGGCAGACCCGGAGGTGGCGAGGCTGAGGCGGTCCGGGAAGCTCGACCCGGAGGCGCTGACCGCCCTGGCCGCCCGCCGCCGGTGCCGGATCGCCGTCGTGTACGACGACTGGCTCGACGACTACTACGGCGGCGTGCCACGGTCCTGGCCCGCCGTCGGCCGATGGAAGATCGGCAACCTCCTGGTCGCCGGGAGCGACAGGGTGACGTTTCACGCCCTCTCGCCGGCAGAGGTGCCACGGCTGACCGAGGCGCTCAGGCGTTTCGCCCCCCGCCTGCCCCCGGGCGTGCAGCAGGCCGGCCCCTACCTCCGGTAGCCCGGCCCCGGGGAGCGCCCGGTGGCCCCGACCGGCCAAGATCCGGCGCCTCGCCGGATCCGAGTCGCGCCCCGAGCGCGACTTCAAATGAATCCCTCCACTTCCTTGGTGACTCTTCAGCCAAGCCGAGGCCTGATCACAGGCCCGACTCCGCGAAACACGTGGGGATCCCGGCGGCCGGCAACCGGTTGCGCGCCCCGGCAGGTAGGGTCTAGAATGAGCGTCGGGACCGGCGACGGTTGCGACGAACACCCTTCCGCCGTTCCCTCTGAGGTAGGTGGAGCCATGCCTGGCATCGGTGTCCCGGAGCTGATTCTGATCCTCGTCATCGCGCTGATCCTCTTCGGCCCTGGCAAGCTCCCGGAAATCGGGCGTGCGGTGGGTCGCGGCGTGCGAGATTTCAAGGACGCCCTGAGCGGCCTTCCCCCCGACGAAGAGCGAAAGAAGATCGAACCCAGGGACTGACCCGTTCCGGGCGACGAATCGAGGTCACAAGATGCAGGTGCACCGTGTCTATCTGGCGGCGATACTCGGGTTCGTGGCGGGCTGGTTCGCCCTCGGTCTGATGCACAGACCGATCATCGCCGCCGGCGAGCAGACCGACAAGATGCTGTCGGAGCTCCAGCAGAAGTTCACCGGGCTCCAGCAGGTGGTGGACAGGATCACCAAGCAGAGCGACCAGCTCCAGTCCGAGGTCTCCAGACTGAGCCGGATGATCCAGTCGCCCACGGCCGGTGGTGCCGGCAAGGTCGAGAAGCGGGTGGCGGTGATCGAGAAGCAGGTGAGCCAGCTCCTCTCCCACACCCACGAGTACATGCTCGAGGGCCGGGCGCAGGACGGTTCGACCCACGTGGTCAGGCCCGAGCAGATGATGAGCCAGGGGCTGACCGGCACGGGCAACGCCAAGATCGGGCGACCCATCCTGGGCAACTGACGGGTCGCGCCGCCGGCTCCGCCGGTTCTGAGCCGGGGGGCATCGAGGCCAGGGGGGCTGTTGCCACGCACCAGCCCCCTTGACGGCCCGGGGGACCTACCGGACCTCCCAGCGTACCTTGCCGCCCTCGACCTTGAGGGTCACGTTGCCGCGACGCTCGCAGAACACCTCGTAGGCGCACTCCTCGAGGTGGCGGGTGAGCACGGAGACGAGGCCCCGGGCGCCCGTCTGCCGCTTGAACGCCTGCTCGACGATGTGGTCGAGCACCGTGTCGTCCACCTTGAGCGACAGCCCCTCCTCGTCGAACTCCCGCTGGAACTTCTCCACCACGTTATCGACCAGGATCTGCCGGAGCGTCGGCCGGTCCAGCGGAGCCAGGGCCACGATCCGGGTGAACCGGCCGATGAGCTCCGGCAGGAAGCCGTGGGCCTGGAAGTTCTCGATGTCGGAGATCTCGGTCTCCTCGAACGCCGCGGCGATGTGGTCTCTTCTGCGCTCGACCACCCGCTTGGCGAACCCGATCTTCTGCTCCCGGCCCCGCCGGGACGCCGTCAGCTTGAAGCCGGAGAAGGCGCCGCAGGCCAGAAACGAGATGTCGCCGGTGTAGAGCCCCTGCTTCGGGCTGTAGATCGTGTTGTTGAAGTCGAGCGGCACGTACACCTCGCTCGCCTCCATCATCCGCAAGAGCTCCTTCTGCACGCCGAAGCCCGATACGTCCTTGGTGGTCCCCTGGCCGTCGAAGCGGGCGTTGTTCTGGGTCGAGGCGAGCTTGTCGAACTCGTCGAGGCAGACGATGCCGCCGGAGGCGATGACCGGGTTGTTCTGGGCGACCATGAGCAGCCGGGTCAAGATCGTCTTGGTGTCGTCCCCGACGTCGCCGGTCTCGGAGAACCCGGTGATGTCGATGATCACCGTGGGGATCTTCAGGATGTTCTGGAACAGCAGCTCGATCAGGTAGGTCTTGCCGCAGCCGGTCGGCCCCATGAGCAGGTAGTTGCTCTTCTGGGGCAGCAGCCCCCGCGGCAGGCCCTCGACGTAGATCTTCTTGAGCCTCTTCACGTGCCTGTAGGCCATCAGGGCGACGACCCGGCGGGCTTCCTCCTGACCACGGTAGCCGAGCTTCTCGAGCCGGCCGACGATCTCCCGTGGCGACAGCAGCGGGACCTTCTTGAAGAACTCGATCCCTTCGCGCACCAGGTCCCGTGATTGCTGCTCGAGCATCAGGTGCTGAGTATAGCCCGGACGAGACCGGTTTCGCCAATCGCGAAAGTTCAGCGGCGGCGGGACGAGGCTCTGGCCTGTCTCGCGGCCAGTCGATCGAGCGCCGCCGTGACCAGCGCTCGAGAACCGGGGTGGGCCAGCCCCCCCTTGAGGAACCGCTCGTACCTCACCGGGTCGACCCTGTAGAACGCGTCCTTGACGCCGTGCCAGGCGCCTTCGGTGCTCTCGACCTCGTCCAGCCTGGCCACGAACTCCTCGACGGGCCGGTGACCGTCGACCTGCACCAGAGCCCTGGCCAGGGCACCCCAGACGAACCACGGCGCCCACGTGAACGTCGCGGACCCGAGCCGGACCAGTCCGGTCCGGTAAGCCCGGAGGGCCAGGTGCGGCACGCCCTCCAGCTCGAGGACGCGACCGAGGACGAGCCAGCACCGTCCGTCATCGGGACTGCCGGCGACCATGCGGTGGGCCTTGGCCACGAGGACGCTCCTCCAGGAAGCTCATGGGCCCCTTCGCGGCCCCGGTCATCCGGGGCGGCGCGGTCCGTTGCGTGGGGTCGTCGAGCCACCGGCCCAGCTCGAACCAGTGGACCCAGTAGCAGACCTCGCGGCCGAGATCCAGGCCGCTCTTGAAGCGGAGCTCCACCATGGCGGCCTCCGCTGCGAGACCGCCCTGGAGCAGCTTCGGCAGGCAGGGTTCCAGCCCTCTCCACCGGAGGTAGATCGCCCCGTCGACGGGCACCTGCGGCCCGCCGGTCGTGGCTGTCGTCGGGACCGTCGGGCGCGACGGTCCGGGCGCCGATCCCGGCGCCGACCGTGCCGGATCGGGTCGCGACTCGGGTGCCCGAAGCCCCAGGACGATCAGGCCGAAAAGAGCCACGGCCGCGGCTCCGACCGCCAGCGGCCCGGCGGGCCGGCCCCGGGACCACCCGGGGGTGGGAGCGCGGCGTCCTGGCCGCTCCGGGTCGTGAGGCGAACGTCGCGCCTGGACGGTCGCTGCGTCCGCGGCAGGCGCTCCGGCAACTCGTTCCCGGGCCATCGTCGCCTCCCGGGCGTGGGCCCGGCCCGGGGCCTGGCCAGCGGTCTCGGGTGCATCGCTGGCCCGACACCTGCCCATCCAGCCGGGCTGCAGGGCGTCCTCCCAGGTCGTGCCGCCGTGCGCAGCCAGCAGCTCGTGGCACCGGTCCCGGACGCTGGCCGCCTCGGCGAGGCGCTGCTCGTGAGCCCGCTCCAGCATCGCCATCACCAACCTCGAGACCGGCGGCGGAACGCCCGGCACGACGGTCGACGGATCGGCGATCGGAGCGTTCACGATCCGCTCCTCCCAGGTGCACTCCCCGGAATCGCGGACGTGGGGCCGCCCGGTCAGGAGCCTGTACAGGAGACACCCCAGCGCCCACGTGTCCGTGGCAGGGCTGGCTGGCATCCCGAAGACCATCTCCGGCGCCAGGTACAGGATGGTGCCGGCGACGCAGCCGTCCGCGGTGAGCCTGGAGTCGTCGACCCGGCGGGCCAGGCCGAAGTCGAGCACCTTCACCACTCCGTCAGGCGTCACCAGGACGTTCGACGGCTTCACGTCCCGGTGGAGGATCCCCTCCCGGTGAAGCAAGGCGAGCCCATCGGCGACCCGGGACCCCATGGCCAGAACGTGCACGAAGCTCAACGGCGCGTACTCCGCGGCCAGCGACTCCAGCGACACCCCCTGGATCAGCTCCATCGCCATGAAGGGGAGACCGTCAGCCACGCCGCCGTCGTAGACCCGGACGAGGTTCGGGTGCTGGAGGCCCGCCGCGATTCTCATCTCGCGGACGAAGCGCCGCTCGCTCTCCACGTCGCCGACGATGCCGGGGTGGAGGAGCTTCAACGCCACGTCCCGCTGGAGCCGATCGTGCCGCGCGACGTGGACGCTCCCCATGCCGCCGACGCCCAGCGGCCGGACGATCGTGTAGGGCCCCACCCTCGTCAGCGTCATGAGAGCGAGCGTATCACCTCGGAGCCCGGCGCCGCAAAGGCCGGCGCCCGGCTTCCTGGCCGCCGGAGCGCCGGTCCGACGAGGCCACGGTCTTGGCGTACAGCTCCGGCCGCACGAACGGGAGCAGGGCGAACAGCACCCCATGCTCGTAGAGCCGCCGCCGGGTGAGCTGGCCGTTCGACAGGAGCCCGATGGCGCCCTCTCTCCTCTTGGAGCCCTGGCAACGGAAGAACAGGTCGTCGGCCTCTCCCAGCTCCGCTCCCTGCCGGACCAGGGCGGCCAGCGCCGCGGGCAGCGCGAACTGACCGGTCTTGCCGGCGCCGGTCCGACCGTCTCTCGAGACCACCACCACCCAGGCCGTGGCCCACATCTCGTCCCCCAGGTCGAGCACCCCGCCCTCGAGCCCCACCCCGTGGCTGGCCTGCTGCACCGAGTCAAGAGCGCCGCGGGCACGGGCCAGGGCGCCCTGCCGGGTCTCGTGGTCGCTCAGAGGCTGGGCGGGGACCGACGAGTCCATGGCGACGCCGACGACCCGGGCGCCGGGCCAGAACCGCCGGACCGCGTCGAGGACGGAGGCGATCTTGACCGGGTTCTCGGAGCCCACGGCGAAGATCGGTGATCGCTCCCGATCGCTGGCGTCCGAAGTCGGTCCGGGTCTCAATGCTGGCCCCCTCCCTGGAAGCCCCATTCTCGCACATCCCGGCGATACGGGAAAGGAGCGGCTGCACCGCATTGACGGCAGGCCGGCAGGACAGTACGATGTGACGGGACAGGGCGTCGGGCCTCCAGGGGCTGGCTCATCCACGACGCGATCGGGAGGAGATCGACCGATGAAGACGTTCGGTACCGTGGCAGAGGTGCTCGATTTCGCCATCTCCCGGGAGGAGGAGGCGATCAGGTTCTACCGCGAGCTCGCGACCAAGGCGGACAAGGGTTGGATCAAGGAGCTCCTCGAGTCGTTCGCCAGGGAGGAGGAGGGCCACCGGGCCAAGCTCCAGGCGTTGAAGGAGGGCAAGGGCTTCCTGAAGCCGGGCCAGAAGGTCACCGATCTCGCCATCGCCGACTACATCGTGGAGGCCCCTGCGGGTGGCGAGCTCTCGTACCAGGACGCTCTGGTGCTGGCGATGAAGCGGGAGAAGGCCGCCTTCAAGCTGTACAGCGACCTGGCCCGATCGGCCGCGGAGCCGGCCCTGCGGGATGCTCTGCTGGCCATGGCCCAGGAAGAAGCCAAGCACAAGCTGCGGTTCGAGCTGGAGTACGACGAGCAGGTTCTCAAAGAGAACTGAGAGCCCGTGGCCAGTGCGACAGCGACGGTCCCGTCGTTCGAGGAGGCGTCCGTGCGACCTCGTCCGGTTCTCCGGGAGGCGCTCCCCGCGAGCAGGCGCCGGCTCGGGTGGCTTCTCGCCGCCCTGATCGGACTGGGAACGCTGCCCGGATGGTCACCGGCGGCCGATCCGGCCGCGACGCCCTCCCCTGGCGCTCCCGGCTCCACGGATCCGACGGTGCCGGTGAAGGGGCTGTTCATCTCCCTGGCCGGATCGCCGGGCGTGGGCAAGACGACCCACGGCGAGCGGCTGGCCCGTCGGTACGGGATCCCCCACATCTCCGTCGGCAAGATCCTCCGCCAGGAGGTGGCCGCCAGGACCGCCCTGGGCCAGCAGGCGGCTCCCTACGTGCAGAAGGGTGAGCTCGTGCCCACGTCGCTGATCGCCTCGACCGTGAGAAACCGCCTGTCGAGCCCGGATTGCCGGAACGGGTTCATCCTGGACGGCTACCCGAGGAAGCTCGACGACCTGGGAACCCTGGAGGGAATCCTGAGCGACCTGGGCATCCCCGGTCTGAGGATCGTCGGGATCGAGGTGGACCCCGCGGTCGTGATCGAGAGGATGAGGCACCGTCGGGTCTGCGAGAGGGGCCACGAGTTCGATCTGAAGCAGAGGCCACCGAAGGTCTCGTCGCGCTGCGACCTCGACGGCCGTCCCCTCGGACCGAGGGCCGACGACACCCCGGAGGCGATCAGGCGCCGGTTCCAGGTATTCGCCCAGGAGACCACTCCGGTGCTGGCCCTGTTCGGGCGGCGAGGAGACTACCACCCCGTGAACGGCGACGGCTCCATCGACGAGGTGTTCCACCGGCTCGCGGCGGTGATCGATCGGCTGGGAGCGGAACCGAGTCCGCGGAAGCCCGACGCTCACCGGCGCTAGCCCTTTCGCACGTCTTGCAGGACGATGGTCAGGCCCTTCCGGGCCACATCCTTCTTGACCTGGGCGTTGTTGTCCTCGCGCCGGAACAGCATGACCGCCCCGACCTCGACGTCGATCACGCACTGGGACCGGGCGTCGATCCGTTCGATGACACAGCCCATGGTCTTCCCGCGGAAGTCGAGCCGCACCGGCACGTTCAGCTTGTTGTCCACGGTGATCGGCTCCCGGAACGCGGCCGGCGCCGCGACACCCATGAGAGTCTTCCACGCCGTGACGGCGGTCTCGACCAACAAGCCCAGGAACACGATCCACAGCAGCGGGTACGTCCGGTGCAGCAGGAACTCCCAGATCACGAACCCACCCAGCGGAACGAACAGCACGAGGTCGAGCTTCAGGCGAAGCGGAAAGCCCTGCTGGTCCGACCGCTGGGCCGCCCGCGCCGGCTTCGTCCCCACCGGCTGCGGTCGAGACCGGGGCGCTGGAGGCGCCTTGGGGTCCGTGAACTCCGGGACCGGTTGCCCCGCGTGGGGGTCCTGTCTCGCCGCGACTCCCGCGGACGGCGAGGGCGTGGCCTGGGCCTGCCGCTGCCCGGCCGCGGGCAGGGCGGACTGCGGCTGTCCGGGCGCCTGTCGCTCTTTCCGGGTGGCGCGGCGCCGGACCACGTCTTCACCGGCCCGCACCCGGGCCAGATCCGCGAAGATCTCGTCGGCGGTGCCGTAACGATCGGCCGGCTTCTTCTCCAGCAGGTTGGAGATCAGCGTCGCCAGCGCCGGCGGGCACTCCGGGTTGAACAGTCGAGGGGACTCCGGGACCTTCTTCAGCACCAGCTCCCAGATCTCCTCGAGCGTCTCCGCATGGATCGCCCGCTTGCCGGCCACCATCTCGTACAGCACCATGCCCGCCTGGTAGTAGTCCGACCGGACGTCCACCTCGGTGCCGGCCACCATCTCCGGAGCCATGTACGACGGCGTGCCTATCATCTCGTCGTCCATCGTGATCACGGTCCGGTCGACCCACTTCACCAGCCCGAAGTCCGTCAGCTTGCCGTGGCCGTCCTCCTGGACGAGCACGTTCTCGGGCTTGATGTCTCGATGGAGCAGGTGGCGCTGGTGGCAGGCCGACAGAGCCTCGAGGAGATCCTGGAAGATCACCAGCGACTCGGCGATCCCCAGCGGCCGGCGGGTCATCAGGATCTTCGCCAGGTTCGGCGCCTCCACGAGCTCCATCACGTAGAACGGGATCTTGCCCGCGAAGTCCACGTCGTAGACCGCCACGATCCGGGGGTGCTGGAGCTTGGCGAGAGCTTCGAGCTCCCTCCGGAACCGGGTCTTCAGCGACTCGTCGGCGACCAGCTCACCCTTCATGACCTTGATGGCCACCGGCCGATCGAGGTCTTTCTGGGTGGCGCGATACACCTCCCCCATCGCGCCGGTGGCGATGAGGCCGTGGATCTCGTAGCGGCCGAGCTACGATCGCCTTCTCCAGATCGGGGGGCAGCTTCGGATCGGTCGAGCTGGGAAGCGGCGGATTCCACTGGCTCTTGCCGAACCAGGGCGGCACGCCGTGGCCGCCGAGCTGCTCGCCCGTCACCATCTCGTGGAGGATCAGCCCGATCTGGAAGAGGTCGGACTGCTCGCCGATCAGCCCTCCCTCCAGCTGCTCCGGGCTCATGTACGCCTGGGTTCCGAGGCCGCGGCTGCGCTCGCCCATCCGGGCGCCGCTGCCCACCTGGACCAGGCCGAAGTCGATCACCTTGGCCTTCATGGGCGGCACGATCATCACGTTAGAGGGCTTGAGATCGCGATGGATGATCCGGGCCTTGTGGAGCGCCCCCAGAGCCTCTGCCAGCTGCCGCCCGATGGAGAGGATCTCGTCGTGCCGGAACACCGGCACGCCCTTGCCCTTCCGGTGAGTGATCATCTCCTTGATGCTCCGGCCCGACAGGTGCTCCATCACGTAGTAGGGGCTGCCGCCCTCGATGCCGGCCGTGTAGACGTGGACGATGGCCGCGTGCCGCACCTCCACCAGCGTCTTGACCTCCCGGACGAAGCGTTCCCTGGAGCTCTCCGGGAGGTCTTCCTTGAGCACCTTGATGGCGACCGGGCGGTTCAGCTTGGTGTCGGTGGCGTGGAACACCGACGCGGTGGCGCCCTCGCCGATGAGGTTGCCCACCTGGAACGTGCCGATCTTCTGCCCCGGTGTGATCATGCCCGCGCCCCTCGGCTCACATCAGCCCGAGCTCCAGCGCGAAGGCATGGACCGCCAGGACGTATCCGGTGGCGCCCAGCCCGACGATCTGCCCGCGGCAGACCGGCGCGATGACCGACCTGTGCCTGAACTCCTCTCGCCGAAGGACGTTGGAGATGTGCACCTCGATCGCAGGGGCGAACGCCACCTCGATGGCGTCCCGGATGGCGTAGCTGTAGTGAGTGAACGCCCCCGGGTTGATGATGAGCCCCCGCACCTTCTCGGGATCGGCCGGATCCCCGCAGCCGTACCGCTGGATGAGGTCGACGAGGGTCCCCTCGTGGTTCGACTGGAAGCTCACGATG